>JBILUV010000017.1:0-25884 GCA_044370825.1 Burkholderiales bacterium
TCCGGATTGCTGGGCGCTCGCAGCGGTGTCCTCGGTGAGGCGGCCAGCAGTGTCGGTGGCCACCTCGCCCGGGCCCTGCCGGTAAAGGGCGGGCTCAACGCCGCCGCCATGGTGGCGCAACCGCGGCGCGCCTACATTCTTCTGGGCTGCGAACCGGAGCTCGACATGGCGGACAGCGCAGCCGCCCTGCGGGCGGTGCACGAGGCCGGCTTCGTCGTGGCGCTGTCGCCGTTCCAGCACCGTGCGCTGGAGTACGCCGACGTGATGCTGCCGATGGCACCCTTCACCGAGACCGCCGGGACCTTCGTCAACGCCGAGGGGCGCGTCCAGTCCTTCAAGGGTGTGGTGCAGCCCCTCGCGGAAACACGGCCGGGCTGGAAGATCCTGCGCGTGCTGGGCAACCTGCTCGAACTCCCCGGTTTTTCCCAGGATTCATCCGACGAGGTGAAGGCCCAGGCGCTCGCCGCCGCCGGTGAGCTCACGGCCGCCCTGGACAACGGCCTGCGCTCCGGCGTGGTGCCGGCCCCGGCCGCAGCGCCTGCAGGCCTGCAGCGCATCGCCGACGTGCCGATCCACTTCGCCGACGGGCTCGCCCGGCGCTCCCCGCCCTTGCAGCACACCGCCGATGCCGAATCACCGCGCGCCTCGATGAACCGCCGCACGGCCGCTGAACTGGAGGTGGGAGACGGGGATCAGGTCCGGCTTGCCCAGGGGCAGGGCGCGGTCATGCTGTTCGCCCACCTGGACGATCGCATCCCGGACGGATGCGTGCGCGTGCCCGCGGCGCATCCCCTGTCCGTCGGGCTCGGGTTGGCGGGCGGCGAGCTCGGGCTCGAACGCATGGGCCAGACCACCCGAGCGAGCGCCTGACATGGATATCCTTCAGCAGGTGGAACAGTGGTTCGGCCCGGCCTGGCCACTGGTGTGGTCTCTGGCCAAGATCGTGGCCATCGTCCTGCCCCTGATGGGCGCTGTCGCCTATCTGACGCTGGCCGAGCGCAAGGTCATCGGTTACATGCAGGTACGGATCGGGCCCAACCGGGTCGGGCCCAAGGGTCTGCTCCAGCCCATCGCCGATGCGCTGAAGCTGATGACCAAGGAGATCATCATCCCGAGCGGCGCCAACAAGGTGCTGTTCCTGATGGCGCCCATCCTGTCGATCATGCCGGCGCTGGCGGCCTGGGCGGTGGTGCCTTTCGACCCGGACCTGGTGCTGTCCGACGTCGATGCCGGCCTGCTCTACGTCATGGCGATCACTTCGATGGGTGTCTACGGTGTCATCATCGCCGGCTGGGCGTCCAACTCGAAGTACGCCTTCCTGGGTGCCATGCGCAGTGCGGCGCAGATCGTGTCCTACGAGATCGCCATGGGTTTCGCCCTCGTCGGCGTCCTGATGATGTCCCACAGCCTCAACCTGGTCGACATCGTGAAATCCCAGCAGAGCGGCTGGGGGCTCGTGTCCTGGAACTTCATCCCCCTGTTCCCGATGTTCCTGGTGTACCTGATCTCCGGCGTGGCCGAGACCAACCGTGCGCCTTTCGACGTGGCCGAGGGCGAGTCCGAGATCGTTGCCGGCTTCCACGTCGAGTACTCCGGCATGGCATTCGCGGTGTTCTTCCTCGCGGAGTACGCCAACATGATCCTGGTCTCGACGCTGACGGCGATCATGTTCCTGGGTGGGTGGCTGTCCCCGATCCCCGGCCTGCCGGACGGTTTTCCGTGGCTGCTCGCCAAGGTGGCGTCGGTCCTTTTCCTGTTCCTGTGGTTCCGGGCGACCTTCCCGCGTTATCGCTACGACCAGATCATGCGCCTGGGCTGGAAGGTCTTCATCCCGGTCACCCTGGTCTGGCTGATCGTCGTCGGCGGCTGGATGCAGACGCCGCTGTGGCTGTGGAAGTGAGGGCGACGGCATGAATCGCATCAAGGAGTTCTTCAGCACCTTTCTGCTGCTCGAACTGGTGAAGGGCATGGCGCTGACCGGTCGCCATCTGTTCGCCCGCAAGGTCACCATTCAGTTTCCGGACGAGAAGACGCCCCAGAGCCCGCGCTTCCGCGGCCTGCACGCCCTGCGCCGCTATCCCAACGGCGAGGAGCGTTGCATCGCCTGCAAGCTGTGCGAGGCGGTCTGTCCCGCGCTGGCCATCACCATCGAGTCAGAGCCGCGCGGCGACGGCACCCGACGCACCACCCGCTACGACATCGACCTTACCAAGTGCATCTTCTGCGGTTTCTGCGAGGAGTCCTGCCCGGTCGACTCCATCGTCGAGACGCGCATCCTCGAGTACCACGGCGAGCGCCGCGGCGATCTGGTCTACACCAAGGAAATGCTGCTGGCCATCGGCGACCGCTACGAGGCCCAGATCGGGAAGGACCGCGCCGCCGACGCGGCCTACAGGTGAGCGCACGATGGAATTCAAGAGCTTCGCGTTCTACCTCTTTTCGCTGATCCTGGTGGCTGCGGCCCTGCGCGTGGTGACGGCGCGCAATCCGGTGCACTCGGCCCTGTTCCTGGTGTTGTCCTTCGTCACGGCCTCCGGCCTGTGGATGCTGCTGGAGGCCGAGTTCCTTGCCATCACCCTCGTGCTGGTCTATGTCGGCGCGGTGATGGTGCTGTTCCTGTTCGTGGTGATGATGCTCGACATCAACCTGGACCGGCTGCGCGAGGGCTACTGGGACTACCTCGTGCCGGCGCTGGTGGTGGCGCTGGTGATGCTGGGCGAAATGGCGGTGATCCTCTGGGGCCGCAGCTTCAGCCTTGACAGCATGCCGGCACCGGCGCCCAAGGAAGCGGGTTACTCGAACACGCGCGAACTCGGACGCCTGATCTACACCGACTACGTCTACCCCTTCGAGCTCGCGGCCGTGCTGCTGCTCGTGGCCATCGTTGCCGCCATCGCCCTCACGCTGCGCCGGCGCAAGGACACCAAGTACCAGGATCCGGGGCGCCAGGTTTCGGTGCGCCGTCAGGACCGGGTACGCCTGGTGTCCATGCCCGCGGAGAAGCCGCCGGTCGCGTCCCCCCAGGAGGTGGAGAGCCGCCCATGATCTCCCTGTCCCACTATCTGGTGCTCGGCGCGATCCTGTTCGCGATCGCCGTGGTCGGCATCTTCCTCAACCGGAAGAACGTCATCATCCTGCTGATGGCCATCGAGCTCATGCTGCTCGCGGTCAACATGAACTTCGTGGCCTTCTCGCACTACCTGCACGACACCGCCGGGCAGGTGTTCGTGTTCTTCATCCTCACCGTGGCGGCGGCGGAGTCGGCGATCGGTCTGGCCATCCTGGTCATCCTGTTCCGCAACATCCGCTCCATCAACGTCGACGACCTCGGCACCCTGAAGAACTGAAGATGAAGGGACTCTACCTCGTCGTTCCGCTGGCCCCGCTCGCCGGCGCCATCGTCGCCGGTCTGCTGGGCCGCCTCGTCGGCCGGACCGGCGCGCATCTGGCGACCATCCTCGGGGTCGCGGTGTCGCTGGTGGCTTCCATCCTGGTGTTCCAGGACGTGCTGGCTGGTCATGCCTTCAACGGGCCGGTCTACACCTGGCTGCTGTCCGGCGACGTACGCATGGAGGTCGGCTTCCTGATCGACACCCTGACCGCCACCATGATGCTGGTGGTCACCTCCGTGTCGCTGATGGTGCATATCTACACCATCGGTTACATGGTCGACGATCCGGGCTACCAGCGCTTCTTCAGCTACATCTCGCTGTTCACCTTCGCGATGCTGATGCTGGTGATGTCGAACAATTTTCTGCAGCTGTTCTTCGGCTGGGAAGCGGTGGGCCTGGTGTCCTACCTCCTGATCGGCTTCTGGTACACCCGCCCGACCGCCATCTTCGCCAACCTCAAGGCCTTCCTGGTGAACCGCGTCGGCGACTTCGGCTTCATCCTCGGCATCGGTCTGGTGCTGGCGCATTTCGGCTCGCTCGACTACGCCACGGTGTTCCAGGCCGCGCCGGCCAAGGCAGGCGCGCTGGTGAGCCTCTGGGGTGACTCGCAGTGGTCGCTGCTCACCGTGGTCTGCATCCTCCTGTTCGTCGGTGCCATGGGCAAGTCGGCCCAGTTTCCGCTGCATGTGTGGCTGCCCGACTCCATGGAGGGCCCGACCCCCATCTCCGCGCTGATCCACGCGGCGACCATGGTGACCGCGGGCATCTTCATGGTGGCGCGCATGTCGCCGCTGTTCGAATTGTCCGAGACCGCCCTGTCGGTGGTGATCGTCATCGGTGCCATCACCGCCCTGTTCATGGGGTTCCTGGGTGTGGTGCAGAACGACATCAAGCGCGTCGTGGCCTACTCGACCCTGTCCCAGCTGGGCTACATGACGGTGGCGCTGGGCGCCTCCGCCTACCCGGTGGCCATCTTCCACCTGATGACCCACGCCTTCTTCAAGGCTCTGCTGTTCCTGGCTGCCGGCTCGGTCATCATCGGCATGCACCACAATCAGGACATCCGCCACATGGGCGGACTGCGGCGCTACATGCCGATCACCTGGATCACGTCGCTGGTGGGCTCCCTGGCGCTGATCGGCACGCCCTTCCTGTCGGGCTTCTACTCCAAGGATTCGATCATCGAGGCGGTGGCCGCGTCGCACGTCCCGGGCGCCGGATTCGGGCACTTTGCCGTGCTGGCGGGCGTGTTCGTGACCGCCTTCTACTCTTTCCGGATGTACTTCCTGGTGTTCCACGGCAAGGAACGCTTCCCGGCCCACGGCAGCGGACATGGCGATCACGGGCACGACGACCATGGTCACGGCGGGACGCCGCACGAGTCGCCCTGGGTCGTGACCCTGCCCCTGGTGTTGCTGGCCATTCCCTCGCTGGTGATCGGTCACCTTGCGATCGGTCCGATGCTGTTCGGCGATTACTTCGCCGGGGTGATCCACATCTCGGAATCGCACGAGGCGATGGCCCATCTGCGCGAGCACTTCCATGGCGCCACCGCGATGAGCCTGCACGCGCTTTCCACCGCGCCGTTCTGGCTGGCCGTAGCCGGTGTCGCGCTGGCCTGGTGGTTCTATCTCAAGCGCCCGGACATCCCGGCTGGCATCGCGGCGAAGGCCAGGCCGCTGCACACGCTGCTGCTCAACAAGTACTACTTCGACGAGGTCTACAACGTGGTCTTCGCCGGCGGCTCGCGTCTGCTCGGGCGCGTCCTCTGGCGCGTCGGTGACGTCGCCATCATCGACGGTCTGATCGTCAACGGCGCTGCCCGGACGATCGGCTGGTTCTCCACCATCGTCCGGAAGTTCCAGTCCGGTCTCATCTACCACTACGCATTCACGATGATCATCGGCGTCTTCGTGCTGCTCACCATCTGGTTCGTCCGAACCTGAGGCGGCGATGAATACCACACCCGTGCTCACGCTGATCATCTGGATTCCCATCCTGGCCGGCACCCTCGTCCTGGCGACCGGTTCCGATCGAAACGCCGCCGTGGCGCGTGTCGTCGCCCTGCTGGGCGCCCTGGCCGGCCTGCTCGCCTGCATCCCCCTGGTCGCCGGTTTCGATCCATCGGCGCACGGCATGCAGTTCGTCGAGCGCGCGCCCTGGATCACGCGTTACAACATCCAGTACGCGCTCGGGGTCGACGGCATCTCACTGCTGCTCATCCTGCTCAACGCCTTCACCACGGTGCTGGTGGTACTCGCCGGGTGGAAGGTGATCGAGAGCCGGGTGGCGCAGTACATGGCGGCCTTCCTGGTCATGTCGGGCCTGATGAACGGCGTGTTCTCGGCCATGGACGCGATGCTGTTCTACGTGTTCTTCGAGGCCACGCTCATTCCGATGTTCATCGTCATCGGCGTCTGGGGCGGTCCCAACCGGATCTACGCCTCGGTCAAGTTCTTCCTCTACACCCTGCTGGGTTCGCTGCTCCTGCTGGTCGCGCTGCTCTACCTGCACCAGCGCAGCGGCGGCAGCTTCGCCATCCAGGATTTCCACAAGCTGCCCCTGGAGCTGGGGGTGCAGATCCCGATCTTCCTTGCCTTCCTGATGGCTTTCGCCGTCAAGGTGCCGATGTGGCCGGTGCACACCTGGCTGCCCGATGCCCACGTCGAGGCCCCCACGGGTGGCTCGGTGGTGCTGGCCGCCATCGCGCTCAAGCTCGGTGGCTACGGCTTCCTCCGGTTCTCGCTGCCCATCGTCCCGGACGCGAGCCACAGCCTGGCGGGTCTGATGATCGCCCTGTCGCTCGTGGCCGTGGTCTACATCGGTCTGGTGGCCCTGGTGCAGACCGACATGAAGAAGCTCATCGCTTACTCTTCGATCTCGCACATGGGCTTCGTGACGCTCGGGGTATTCCTGTTCGAGCGTCTCGGCATGCAGGGCGCCATCCTGCAGATGATCTCTCACGGATTCATCTCGGGCGCCATGTTCCTGTGCGTCGGCGTGCTGTACGACAGGCTGCACTCGCGCCAGATCTCCGACTACGGCGGCGTGGTCAACCGCATGCCGGTGTTCGCGGCGCTGTTCGTGCTGTTCGCCATGGCCAATGCCGGCTTGCCCGGCACCAGCGGTTTCGTCGGCGAGTTCCTGGTCATCATGAGCGCGGCGAAGATCAACTTCTGGGTCGCGTTTGCGGCCGCTGCCACCCTGATCTTCGGCGCCGCCTACACCCTGTGGATGATCAAGCGGGTGGTGTTCGGCGCCGTCGGCAACGACAACGTCGCGGGTCTGCAGGACGTCGAGCCGCGGGAGTGGCTGATCCTCGGGGTGCTGGCCGTGGCCGTGCTGTGGATGGGCGTGCATCCTGCGCCCTTCAATGCGGTGCTCGAGATCCCCGTGGCGGACCTGCTTGAACACGTCGCCCGGAGCAAGCTTCCTTGATTCCCACCGCCTCCCTCGCATCGCGGAGACACGCGTGACCCTGACCGCCGCCGATTTCCTTCCCGTCTGGCCCGAGATCGTGCTCCTCGTGATGGTCTGCGTCATCCTGGTGGCCGATCTGTTCCTGCGTGACGAGCGCCGCACCGGCGTGTTCGTGCTCACGCTGCTCACCCTCGGCGGTTGCGCCCTTGTGACCCTCGCCTCGGCCCGCTCGGAAGTGAGCTTCGCCTTCAACGGCATGTTCGTCGACGATCCCATGAGCGACCTGCTCAAGCTCATGGTCTACGTCAGCGTCGCCTCCATGCTGATCTACTCCCGCGGCTATGTGGCGTCGCGGGGCATGCTGCAGGGCGAACTGTTCGCCCTCACGCTGTTTGCCACGCTTGGCATGATGGTAATGATCTCGGCCAATCATTTCCTGAGCGCATACCTGGGTCTCGAACTGCTGTCGCTGTCGCTCTACGCCCTGGTCGCCCTGCGCCGGGACAACGCCGAGAGCACCGAGGCGGCGATGAAGTATTTCGTGCTGGGCGCGCTCGCCTCCGGCATGCTGCTCTACGGCATGTCGATGATCTACGGTGCCACCGGATCGCTGTCCATCCCCGAAGTGGCCGAGCGCATCGCCAGCGGCAAGGCGGCTGGCCCCATTCTCATGCTCGGCCTGGTGTTCATCGTCGCCGGCCTGGCCTTCAAGCTCGGGGCGGTCCCGTTCCACATGTGGGTGCCGGATGTCTACCAGGGCGCGCCGACGGCGGTTGCGCTGCTCATCAGCACGGCCCCCAAGCTGGCCGCTTTCGCCTTCGTGATGCGTCTGCTGGTGGAGTCGCTGGGCCATCCGGCGCTTGCCGCCCAGTGGCAGCAGATGCTGGTGATCCTGGCCGTGCTCTCGATGGCCATCGGCAACATCACAGCCATTGCCCAGACCAACCTGAAACGGATGCTGGCCTACTCCACCATCTCGCACATGGGATTCCTGCTGCTGGGCATCCTCTCCGGCAGCGTCGAGGGCTACGCTGCGTCGATGTTCTATGTCGCCGTCTACGCCGTGACCGGCCTCGGCAGCTTCGGCATGATTCTCCTGCTGTCGCGCGAGGGCTTCGAGGCGGACCGGCTGGAGGACTTCAAGGGTCTGAACCGGCGCAGTCCCTGGCACGCCTTCCTGATGCTGCTGCTGATGTTCTCGATGGCGGGCATTCCGCCGACGGTGGGCTTCTACGCCAAGCTGGCGGTGCTGCAGTCCGTGATCGACGCCGGTCAGGTGTGGCTGGCCGTGGTCGCGGTGGCCATGTCGCTGATCGGGGCGTTCTACTACCTGCGCGTGGTGCGTCTGATGTATTTCGACGAGCCGCTCGACGCCGCTCCCATCCGCGGTGACGGTCTCGCCCGGGTGCTGCTGTCGGTCAATGGTCTGGCAGCCCTCGCGGTGGGCATCATGCCGGGCTGGCTCATGACCCTGTGCCAGCGCGCCATGCAGGCCTCGCTCTGATGGGCGAGTCCGTCGGAGCGCCAGGCACCGACGACACGGCACCTGGCGGCGCCTCGGACTTCACCGAGCATCGCCTGTCCACCAACGTCGTATACCGCGGCCGCATGCTGGAGGTGCGTGAGGACACGGTTCGCCTGCCTGATGGTGCCGAGGCAAGACGCGAGTACGTGATCCACCCGGGCGCGGCGGTGATCCTGCCGCTGTTCGAGGACTGGTCGGTGTTGCTGGAGCGCCAGTTCCGTTATCCGGTTGGTTTGCACCTCTACGAACTCCCGGCAGGCAAGCTCGAGGTCGGAGAGCCGCATCTCGGCACGGCGAAGCGCGAACTGCTCGAGGAAACCGGCTACAGTGCCGAACGCTGGACCCGGCTGTGCACCCTGCATCCGTGCGTGGGTTACTCCAACGAGATCGTCGAGGTCTATCTCGCCCAGGGCCTCACGGCGTCGGAGCGAAGCCTGGACGACGAGGAGTTCCTCGAGACCCTGGTGGTGCCGCTCGACGAGGCGCTGGAGTGGATACGCATCGGACGCATCACCGACGTCAAGACGCAGATGGCCCTGTTCTGGGCCGACCGCCTGCGGGCGGGCTGGCCTGCGGGCGAGCCCGCGTAGCGCGCCGCACTCGCGGTGCGTTTTCGTTGTCCGGGGCGATGGGCCCGACTGTGCGAACTCCCGGTCCAGGTCAGTGCGGGGCGGCCTGGCCCGAGGACACGGGATACCGTCCACCCGGAAGCGGCGAATCGATGGGAACGGGCTTGCCGAACAGAAACCCCTGGGCGTAATGCACGTCCAGGGCGCCCAGCCGGGACAACACTTCGGGCGTTTCCACCCACTTGGCGATCACCTGCCTGGACAGGCCACGCCCGACATCCCCAAGCGCACGCAGCAGGATGGCGCCGTCATCGCTCGCGGCCATGTGGCGGATGAAGCCGCCATCGATGTTCACGTAGTCGACCGGCAGATCCCGCAGCGACTGGAACGAGCCGAAGCCGGCACCGAAGTCGTCGATGGCCAGACGGCAGCCTCTGCGCTTGATGTCGCGGGCGAAGGCCTGACTCGCCGCCATGTGCGCCACCGCGCCTGCCTCGGACAATTCGAACACCACCTGACCGGGCGTGAATCCGCTGCCATCGAGAAGTGCCTGGAAACGCACCAGCCAGCCGGGATCGGAAATGCTGACGGCGGAGAGGTTCACGAAGAAGCGGCAACGCAGACCGCGGCGCGCCGGCTCGTCCAGCCACTCGAGGAGTTTGCGGATCACCGCAAGATCGATCTCCTGCACCAGCCCCAGAGCCTCCGCGGGTCCGATGAACTGTTCCGGCGACAACAACGACCCGTCGGCCGCCTCTGCCCGGACCAGGACCTCGTAGTGCACCGGCACGCCGTCGTCCACGCGAACCACCGGCTGGACGTACAGGCGCAGGCCGTCTCGTTGGAGCACCTCGCGCAGCAGGGTGTCCAAACCCGGCCGAGCCGGGCCCGCACCGGGGACCGGGGGCGGTGCGACGCCCATCGCGCGGTTGCCGCCAGCGGCTCGGGCTGTGGCCAGCGCGCTGTGCGCAGCGGCCAGCAGCGCGTCGGCATCCTCGGCCTGGATCGGGAACAGGGCAAAACCGACGGAGGCCGTCAATCGCCCGGAGGGTTTGACGGCAACGCCGGCCGTGCTGTCGGGGAACTGACGAACGAGGCCCGCGGTGGCCGCAGCCGTGGCTTCGGCCGTGGCGCCGGGCAGGAGCAGGGCGAACTCGTCCGCACCGATACGAAATGCCGTGCCATTGTCGGCTGCTGCGACCGTCTGCACCGTGCGCGCGATGGCGGCGAGAAGCTGGTCGCCGTGGCGCCAGCCGATCTCGTCGTTGACCATGGCGAACCGGTCGACATTCATCAGCACGACCGCCAGCGGGGAGCGGGCCGTGACGGCCCGCTCCACAGCCCGCCGGAACGCGCTGCGGTTACCCAGACCGGTGAGCGTGTCGTGGTTCTCGAGGCGACGGAGCCGAGTTTCACCGAGCCTGAGCTCGGTGACGTCCAGCGCCGTGCCGCGCGCGCCCTGGATGGCACCGGACTCGTCGCGCACCAGCCTCGCGTTGAGCCGCAACCAGTGGCGCTTTCCTTCCGCATCGCGCATCGCGAGCGTGAATCCGCGCACTTCCCCGTCACGCCTCAACCGGGCGATCAAGCGCCCCTGTGGCCAGCGGGCGGCAGGGTCTTCGAAGTTGCGCCAATGCCGCCCGAGTGCAGTCGTGGGGTCAACCGGAGGGAAGACATGGGATGCACCTGCGAGCTGGGTGATGCAGCCGCGGGCATCGATGCTCCAGACGACCTGCTGGGAGATCTCGATCAGGTCCCGGTAGCGGGTCTCGGTCTCCCGCAGCAACTGCACCAGCCGGCGGCGTTCGCGCAGGCCCTTGCGTGCCTGCTCCAGGCCGTCATCCTGCGACTCCATCTGGCCGGGCAGGGACTCCGCCAGGCCGTCGACCATATCCCTGGGGTAGCGCCGGTGGCCGCCTTCGGTGCGGCGCGCCACCAGCACGCCCTGGGCGTCCCAGCGTCGCAGTTTCTGGATCGGGATGCCCAGCTTTTCCGCGACTTCCTGGATGCTGTACTCGAGCTTTTCCTCGGGCATGTACCGGCCGTGACTCGCGGTTGATCGGCACCCCGCGCCGGTCGCGCGTCGGGCAACGCGAGGCCGCCGACAGGCGGCCCCGATATGACGTGGGCGTAATCATAGGTTGCATCGGCGCGCCTGAACATGGGCCGACCGGTCTCAGGAGCGCGGGAGGCCTGCACTGCGTTGTGACATACCGCGGTGGCTGATGCGGTAGATTGCACCGGCGTGATCGTCGCTGAGCAGCAGACTGCCGTCCGGCATCACCAGCAGATCCACCGGCCGGCCCCAGTGCCGCTCACCCTGGAGCCAGCCGTCGGCGAAGGGTTCGACGCGCACCACGCGCCCGTCGCGGATCTCCGCGCTCACCACCCGGTAGCCGCTCTTGCGCGAGCGGTTCCAGGAGCCGTGCTGGGCGATGAAGGCCCGGTGGCGATACTCCGGGGGGAACTGCGTGCCGGTGTAGAAGCGCAGTCCGTCCGGGGCCACGTGCCCGCCCTGTTTCCAGGCCGGCGGGACGAACTCCGTACAGCCTCGGCGCGCGCCGAACTCGGGGTCGGGGGTGTCGCCCTGATGGCAGTAAGGGAAGCCGAAATGCAGGCCGGCCCGCGGCGCGTGGTTGAGTTCGCAGGATGGAAGATCGTCACCCAGGTTGTCACGGCCGTGGTCGTTGAACCACAGCTCCCGCGTTTCCGGGTGCCAGTCGAACCCGACCGTGTTGCGGATGCCCCGTGCGAACACCTCGTAGCCGGAACCGTCCGGCCGGATGCGTGCCAGCAGGGCGTAACGCTCAGGGTCCGACTCGCACACGTTGCAGGGCGCACCGACTGGCACATAAAGCCAGCCGTCCGGACCAAAAGCGATGTACTTCCATCCATGGTGTTGATCGGAAGGAAAGCGATCGCTCACGATCACCGGCTTTGGACGCGCGTCCAGACGCTTCTCGACATCGTCGTAGCGCAGGATGCGGTTGATCTCGGCGACGTACAGGGCGCCGTCGCGGAAGGCGACCCCATTGGGGGCGCGCAATCCCTCGGCCAGGACCGTGACCCGAGGAGGCCGTGCGTCCGCCGGGGGGTGCACGGCATGGACCCGGCCCCCCTGGAGGCTGCCGACGAACACGGTACCGCCGCTGCCCAGGGCCAGGGAGCGTGCCCCCGGCACCCGGGCGTACGTCTCGATGACGAAGCCGGGTGGCAAGCGGATGTCGCCGAGCGGCAGCTCGTCCGCCGCGGTGGCGGTGCGCGGCAGCGAGGCGAGAAACATCACCAGCCCGGCCAGTGCGGCAGCTGCGCCCGGAGGCCTTCGTCGCGCTGCCGGTCTCGACTGTTCCCGGCGTGAATCGGGGCGGATGTCGCCCCTTGCAGGAGGCCAGACCCGCGGGGGAGTCAGGCCGGCGCTCCGGGATGATTCCCGCAGACTCGCGCAGTGCGCGAGGATACGTGTGAAACAGAGCTTCCAACTGCTGTTCATGGACCCCTCCGCTCTTGAAAACGACGCCGGCGCCCCCATTTGCCGCACGCAAGCAGGTGCCCGTTCCTTGGAGGACGGGCCGCGTCCGTCGTTCAACTTCATTTCTGGAACACATCGTGAGCACCGACACCCAGGAGACCCTCAGTTTCCAGGCCGAGGTCAGGCAGCTGCTGGACCTCATGATCCACTCGCTCTACAGCAACAAGGAGATCTTCCTGCGGGAGCTGATCTCCAATGCCTCCGACGCCTCGGACAAGCTGCGCTTCGAGGCCCTGGGTGACCCGGCGCTGTACGAGAGCGCCCCGGACCTCGCCATCAAGGTGAGCTGGGACAAGGACGCCCGCACCCTGAGCATCTCGGACAACGGCATCGGCATGTCGCGCGAGGAGGTGATCGCAAACATTGGCACCATTGCCCGCTCCGGCACCCGGGAGTTCCTGCGCAACCTTTCAGGCGATCAGGCCAGGGACGCCAATCTCATCGGTCAGTTCGGCGTCGGCTTCTACTCCGCCTTCATCGTCGCCGACCGGGTGACCCTCACGACGCGGCGCGCCGGGCTGGGCGCCGAGCACGGGGTACGCTGGAGCTCCGCCGGCGACGGCGAGTACACCATCGAGACCGTCGACAAGGCCGACCGCGGTACCACCGTCACCCTGCACCTGCGGGAAGGCGAGGACGAGCTGCTGTCCGGCTGGCGGCTGCGCGACATCGTCAAGAAATACTCCGACCACATCACCCTGCCGATTCTCATGCGCAAGGAGAGCTGGGACGAGGAGAAGAAGACCCAGGTCCTCACCGGCGAAGAGGAAAAGGTCAACGAGGCCTCGGCCCTGTGGGCGCGCGCCAAGTCCGACATCACCAATGAACAGTACGAAGCGTTCTACAAGCACGTCGCCCACGACTACGAGGCGCCGCTGGCCTGGACCCACGCACGGGTGGAGGGGCGCCAGGAGTACACCCAGCTGCTCTACATCCCGGGCCGCGCGCCCTTCGATCTGTGGGACCGCGACCACCGGCACGGGGTGAAGCTGTATGTCCGCCGCGTGTTCATCATGGACGACGCCGAGCAGCTGATGCCAGCCTACCTGCGTTTCGTGCGCGGGGTGATCGACTCCAGCGACCTGCCGCTCAATGTTTCGCGCGAGATCCTGCAGCAGTCGCGCGACGTCGAGGCGATCCGCAACGGTTCGGTGAAGAAGGTTCTCGGGTTGCTCGAGGATCTCGCGGAGAACGACAAGGACAAGTACACCCGCTTCTGGAAGGAGTTCGGCCGGGTGCTCAAGGAAGGCATCGGGGAGGACTTCGCCAACCGCGAACGGATTGCCGGGTTGCTGCGCTTCTCCTCCACCCACCTGGACAGCGAGGAGCAGTCGGTGTCGCTGGCGGATTACATTTCGCGCATGAAGGACGGCCAGGACAAGGTCTGGTTCATCACCGCCGACAGCTTCGCGGCAGCCCGCAACTCGCCCCACCTGGAGATCTTCCGCAAGAAGGGCATCGAGGTGCTGCTGATGCACGACCGCGTGGACGAGTGGGTGGTCTCCAGCCTCACCGAGTTCCAGGGCAAGGCCCTGGCCTCGGTCGCCAAGGGCGACCTCGATCTCGGCAAGCTCGAGGACGAGCAGGAGAAGGAGGCGCAGAAGCAGGAGGCCGAGGCCCTCAAGGATCGGGCCGAGCGTATCGGCAAGGTGCTGGAGGGCCGGGTGCAGGAGGTGCGGGTCACGCACCGGCTCACCGACTCGCCCGCCTGCCTGGTGGCCGACGCCCACGCCATGGGCATGAACCTGGAGCGGTTGCTGAAGGCGGCCGGCCAGCAGACCGGCAGCAGCAGGCCCATTCTGGAGATCAACCCCCGCCACCCCATCGTGACGCGTCTGGATGCCGAGTCCGACGAAACCCGTTTCGTCGACTGGAGTCACGTGCTGTTCGACCAGGCCCTGCTCGCGGAGGGGGGCCAGCTGGAGGATCCGGCCACCTTCGTGAAGCGGGTGAACCAGCTCATGCTGGCCATGGGAGGTTCGACGGGGGGCTGACGCTCCACCCTCCGCCCGGACCCCGGCACCGCGCGGAACTGGGCGGGGGTCCGAGTCGCCCGAGCGGGGCCCCAGCCCCGGACAGGCGTGACAAGAACTTCCCCACCTCCGGGCCACTCTGTGTCAGATTCGCACAACGACAACAGGGGAGTCCCCATGAGCACGACGCAGGCGGCGGCCGGAAACGGCCTGGCAGGGTGGATAGACCGCAACATCCTCGACCTCGGCCGGCAGATGCGCATCTCCTATCTGCCGCCGCTCATGGTGTACGTGGCCTACGGCATTTCCGGGCTCACCGGCATTGTCGGCACCTTCTTCGTCAAGGGCTACCTGGGGTTGTCGGCGGAGTTCCTCGCGGCCCTGGGCTTCTGGGCCGGACTGCCCTGGGCGCTGAAGATGCCCGTGGGTCACCTGGTCGACCTGATGTGGCGCTGGAAGGGGCTGCTTGTCTACTTCGGGGCGCTGCTGATGTCGGGCAGCATCCTCATCATGATCGGGCTTCTGAGCGATCGCGCCGCCATGGAGGCGGTGATGCCGGCCGACCAGTGGTTCGTGTTCGCCGCCCTGCTGGCGCCTGTGGGCTACGTCATCCAGGACGTGGTGGCGGACGCCATGACGGTCGAGGCCGTGCCTCGCGTCGACGAGGACGGGACCACCATCTCCGAGGCCGACCGGCGCGCCGGCCACACCACGATGCAGACCCTGGGACGCGTCGCCATCGTCGGCGGCGGCATCCTGGTGTCTCTGGCGAACGTCGTGTTGTTCGCCGATGCCGCCGGCCTGCCGGAGCCAGAGAAGATCGCCCGTTACCGCCAGATCTACCTCATGGCATTGCTGGTGCCGGTGGTGTCGGTGGCCGGCGTCATGCTGGCCGGGCACCTCCAGCGGCGCATGGCCTCACGCCTGCGCGCCCATGGCCTGTCGCGCGAGGAGATCGACCGTGCCCTGCACGGCAACCACGAGCGGCCCGAGGTGAACTGGTGGATCCTCGGCGGTGGCCTGCTGTTCGCCGTGGTGTCCATCTCCCTGGGCATGTCGAGCATCGCCCTGAAGCAGGAGATCATCTTCGGCGCCTCGATGGCCATCGTGTTGTTCCTGATGTTCCGCCTGGTGCAGGAGCTCGAGCCGGCGGCGCGCAACACCCTGGTCGGTACGGCCCTGCTGATCTTCGTGTTCCGCGCCATGCCCGGCCCCGGTGCCGGGTCCAGCTGGTGGATGATCGACACGCTCGGCTTCGACGAGGCCTTCCTGGCCCGCCTGTCGCTGATCGGCTCCACCCTGGCGCTATTCGGCATGTTCCTGTTCCGGCGCTTCATGGCGGAGCGCTCCATCGTCTACATCGTCGGCTTCCTCACGGTGGTGGGCTCCATCCTGTCGCTGCCCGGCCTCGCGATGTACCACGGTTTCCACGAGTGGACCGCCGCCCACACCGGCGGTGTGGTGGACGCGCGCTTCATCGCCATGATCGACACCGCGCTCGAGTCGCCGCTGGGTCAGGTGTCGATGATCCCCATGCTGGCCTGGATAGCGAACTCCGCGCCCGACCGTCTCAAGGCGACTTACTTCGCGGTCATGGCCTCGTTCACCAATCTCGCGCTGTCCCTGTCCAATCTGGGCACCAAGTACCTGAACGGCATCTACACCGTCACTCGGGAGGTCAAGGACCACGCAACCGGCGCCATCAAGGTTCCGGCGGATTACAGCCAGCTCGGCGAGCTGTTCGTCGCCGCCATCGCCATCGGCTTCATCCTGCCGATGCTGGCCATCGTGTTCGTCAAGTCCACCCGCTTCCGTAGCGCCTGAGCGTGGCCTACATCCCCGCCGCCTTTCGCAACGAGGACCCGGCCGCATTGATGGCGCTGATGCGCGAGCATCCGCTGGCCGTGCTGGCGAGTTTCAGCGAGGGAGAGCTGCACGTCAGCCACCTGCCGCTGCTGGTGGAGGAGGAGGGCGGCCGTCCGGCCTGCCTCGTCGGGCATTTCGCTGTCGCCAATCCGCAGGCGCGGATCGCCGGCACCGGACTGGAGGCGGTGGCGGTGTTCACCGGGCCGGCGACCTACGTGTCACCCTCCTGGTACGCCACCAAGGCCCTGACCGGCAAGGTCGTGCCCACCTGGAACTACGCCGCGGTCTACGTGCACGGCACTCTCGAGTTTCTCGACGATCACGCCGGAAAGCACGGCGTGGTGTCTGCGCTGACCGACTTGCGGGAGGCCGTGATGTCCAGGCCCTGGGCCGTGGACGACGCTCCGGAGGATTACGTCGCGGCGCAGCTGCGCGCTGTGCGCGGTTTCCGCATGCGCATCACGCGCATCGAGGGCAAGTGGAAGATGAGCCAGAACCGCAGCGAGGCCGATCGCCGGGGGGTGGTCGACGGTCTGGCTGCCAGTGCCGCACCGGGCGCGGCCGCGGTGCAAGCGCTGATGTCCGGTGACGCCCCGGGCGGGGGTGGAGCTGGCACAGCCTGAGGGTTCCCTGGACCGGTCCGGACGCTTGGCCAGGGCGTTCCGAATCGCCCTGCGGGAAGTCGCGCTCCCGCTTCGGTGAAGGCCGGTTTCGATTGGGCCGCCGTCAGGGGCGTCCGGGTGACTCCGGGAGCGGGAAGTTGCGCAGCCGGCCGCGCAGTGCGTCGGGGATGTCCAGCTCGAAGCCGAGGATCGCCGCCGACAGCGACTTGCCGTAGTTGTCCAGGCAGAGGCTGCGCGACACGCCCCCGCCCAGGGCGCCGTGCGCCACGAAATTCAGCGCCGCCAGTCCATCCACCTCGTAGCGCAGCACGGGTCCCTGCACCGTGCCGGCGTAATGACGGTGGAAGCGTTCGGCGGTGAGCTGCTCCTTGAGGAACGGATACAGCGCCTCGTCGTAGGCGATGACGCTGATGTTGGAGGTGTTGCCCTTGTCGCCCGAGCGCGTGTGGGCGACGTGCTGTAGCTTGACCCGCATGGTTCCGGACCTCAGCTGGTGAAGTAGTTGATCGAGGGGGCGACGCGCTCGCGCGGCACCAGTGACGACCACACCCCGATGATCTCGCGCGTGCGGTCCTGGTGCGGTACGCGCTTGCCGGTGTGACCGACCCCGGACACGGCCATGCCATCGACCTCGCGTCCGACCTTGACGGCCTCCTCGCGCGTTTTCGTGCGGGCCGCCACGCGTACCGCGATCTCGTAGGGTTCGGGCTGGTCGCCAGGCGACATGGCGCCGTGGATGGCATTGAGCCCGAGGAAGTCGATGCGCACTTCCTCGGCGTCGAGCTTCACGATGCGGAATCGCTCCTCGAGGATGCGTTTCGCCAGTTGCGCGCGCCTCAGGGCACCCGGACCGGCATAGAAGAACATGTCCTCGCCGATGAATCCTTCGGTGCAGCCGATCGAGACCTTCAGCGTTGGGGTACGCGGCTTGCCGCCGATGCCGCTCACCCGCACCCGGTCCGGCCCCACCTGCTCGAGCTGCGTGGTGGTGAAGTCCACCACCACGTCCGGTGTCAGGTAGTTGGCCGGGTCGTGCACCTCGTAGAGCAACTGTTCCTTGACCGTCATGAGGTTGACCGCGCCGCCGCTGCCGGCCACCTTGGTCAGCACCGCTGTGCCATCCTCCGACACCTCGGCGATGGGGAAGGCGAGGTTCCAGGGCTCGGGGACGTCCTTGAATCCGGGGTCGCTGAAATAGCCACCGGTGACCTGGGCGCCGCATTCCATCAGGTGGCCGAGGCCGTTGCCGGCACCCAGGCGGGCGTGGTCCAGCGGGTCCCAGCCGAACTCGTGCATCATCGGCGCCATGAAGATCGACGGGTCCGCGACGCGGCCCGTCACCACGATGTGCGCGCCGTTGCGCAAGGCCTCGACGATGGGCTCCGCCCCGAGATAGACCTCGGCCGACACCAGCGAGGGCGCAAGCGTGGCGGTCGGCTCGCCGTTCTCGAGGATGCGGTCGGTGAGTTCGAGCACGCGCTCGGTGATCAGGCTGCCGTTCACCGCCGCCACCTTCACGCCCGTGGCACCCAGTTCGCGCAGCAATTCGACGATGCGCCGTGCCGCGCCGTCCGGGTTGATCCAGCCCTGATTGCTGACGATGCGCGTGCCACGCTTCAGGCAATGCGGCAGCACCCCGCGCATGCGGTCGTCCAGGTAGGTGTCGTATCCGGGGAAGGAGGGGTCGCGCCGGGCGCGCACCTGTGCCGCCGAGATGGTGGCTTCCGCCATCGTCTCGAAGCACAGGTAGTCGAGATCGCCGCGCTCCGCGTTGAGCACCGCAGGCTCGATGCGGTCGCCCCACCACGCCGAGCCGGCACCGATTCGGATGATCTTGCCCAAGGCTTCCTCCATTGCGAACCGCAGAGGGTCGACGCCGCGTGTGCTCCTTGTCAAGGGCGTGGCCGCGCCTTGACAGTGCCGCGACCGCCAAACGAAACTGACAGCGGATCCGATCCCCGGACAGCACGGGGCGGCACGCAGCAAACGGGGGGAACATGCGGTCGACGTCTGGAACGCGCACGGCGCGTTGGTGCCTTTCGCTCATCGCGCTGGTGGCTGGCACCGCCCTGGCAGAGCCGATCCGCATCGGCTGGCTGTCATCACTGACGGGTCCGCTGTCTTCCGCGGCGATCGCCGAGAACAAGGGTGTCGAGTTCGCAGTCGAGGAGATCAATGCTGCCGGTGGTGTGCTCGGCCGCAAGCTCGAACTGGTCACCCGGGACACCGCGGGCGATCCGACCAAGGCGGTGAGCCTCGCCCAGCAGCTGGTGTTCAGCGAGAAGGTGCACTTCGTCATCGGCCCGGTGAATTCCGGCGAGTCCCTCGCCACGGTGCCCATCGTCGCCCGAGCCGGTGTGCCCAACCTGGTCATCGGCACGATCGACGAGTTGGTCGATCCCCGCAGGTACCCGCGCGCCTTCCGCACCATCAACACCAACCGCCAGTGGATCGCGGCGGCGAACGACTACGCCCTGCGGGTGCTGAAGAAGAGCCGCATCGCCATCATCGGCGACACCAGCGGCTACGGGACTTCCAGCGCGAAGACTGCGGCGGAGCTGCTCGAAAAGGCCGGCGTGAAGCCGGTGTTCAGCGTGCTGGTGGACCCGAACAAGACCGACCTCACCGACGAACTGAACAAGGCCCGGGCTGCCGGCGCCGACGTGATCATGCCCTGGTCGGCCGCCACCGGTCTGGTGGGCCGGCTCATCAACACGCGTGGCGACCTCGGCTGGAATGTGCCCATCGTGGGCCACCCGGCGGTGATGGCGCCCGCCATCCGCAAGCTGCTCAACAAGCCCCAATACTGGGAGAACACCTTTGCCGCCGGCCCGGTGAGCACCACCTATCTCGCCAGCGGCAGGCTGCCCGAGCGCACTCAGGCGCTGGTGGACAAGCTGCGGCCGCGCCTCGGCGGCGGCGAGATCGACTTCCTGTTCTGGTGGGTGGCGCTGGGCTACGACACCGTGCGCATCGTCGAGCATGCCGTGAATACGGCCGGCGGCACCGACCCCGCCGCCCTGCAGAAGGCGCTCGAGAACACCCGTGATCTGAAGGGTGCGTACGCCAGCTACAGCTGGAGCCCGCAGGACCGCAACGGCTTCCCCGACGACGACATCACCGTCAACATCGCCAACACGCTCAAGGACGGCAGCTTCAAGCCGGCGCCGCGCTGAGTGCTGACGGGTTGGTGCCACGCGCGGGCGGGACGCCGTTCACGACGCGACAACCAATGACGCGCCACTTCGGCTCCCGCAGCCAGATGAAATCCCCGCAGTAGCATGCTGACCCTCATCGTCTCCGGGCTGGCCGCCGGCGCCCTGTACGCGGCGACGGCCCTGGCCTACAACGTGATGTACTCCACCTCGAAGGTGTTGAGCGTCACCACCGGCCATCTCGCCATGCTCGGCGGGGTGTTCGGCGCGTTCTTCATCAGCGGGCTGGGCCTGCACCCGCTGCTCGGGCTGGCGGGCGCCGTGGCCGTCGGCGCGCTGTTCGGCCTGCTCACCGACGTCATTGCGATCCGGCGCGTGGTGTCGCGCAGCGACGAGCACCTGTGGCTGCTCTCCACCCTGGCCCTGGCCACCATCGTCCAGCAGGGGGTGGGCCTGTGGTGGGGCACAGAGCCCCAGCCCTTCCCGCGGCTGCTGCCCCAGGACTTCTCCGCCGGTATGGCCGACCAGAAGTATTGGCTGCCCATCGTTACCACCGCCGCTGTCGCGCTGGCGCTCGAGCTCTTCTACCGGCGCACCCTGTACGGCAAGCTGTTCGTCGCGATGTCGGAGGACACCTTCGCGGCCCGCGCGCGCGGCATCGAGACCGACCGCATCCGCTCCCTGTCCTACGTCATCGCCGGGGTCATCGGCGGTATGTCGGGTTTCGCTGCCGGCCAACTCACCTTCGCCTTCTTCGCCCTCGGGCTCACCCTGACGCTGAACGGCTTCATCGCCCTGGCCGTCGGCGGGCTGGGCAGCAACGTCGGCGCCCTGGTCGGCGGGGCGGCCCTGGGGCTGCTCAACGCGTTCTCCAGCAATCTCATCGGGGGCGAGTACCAGAACACCGTGTCGGTCGGCCTGCTCATGCTGATCCTGCTGCTCAAGCCCGAAGGCCTGTTCGGCGCGCGCAACGTGAGGCCGGTGTGAGCGGGGCCAGGCGCGCTGCCGCCATCGCCGCGGTCCTGGCCATGCTCGCCGCGTTGCCATGGTGGGCGCGGGACCAGTACCAGCTCCATCTTGCCTCGCTCATTGCCGTCTACTGGATCCTCATCGCCGGGCTCAACCTGGTCGTGGGTTTCAGCGGCCAGCTCTCCATCGGCCATGTCGGACTGCTGGCCATCGGCGCCTATGGCTTCGCCATTCTCGCCGGCAGCCACGAGTGGTCGCCCTGGATGGCCCTGGTCGCCTGCGGCGGCCTCGGCGGCCTCTGCGGGCTGCTGCTCGGCTTGCCGTCGCTGCGCCTGCCCGGCTTCTATTTCGCCATGGCCACCATGGCTTTTGCCCTCATCGTGTCCGAGCTGTCGCTGTCGCTCGGCGATCTCACCGGCGGCGGCGTCGGCCTGGCAGTGCCAGCCTTCCCGGTGCCCTTCGACACGCCCGACGGTTTCTACTTCCTTCTGCTCGGCATGGCGGTCCTGATCACGTGGATCACCTGGAACGTGGCGCGCACAATGTGGGGCCGCGGGCTGATCGCCATCCGCGACAACCCGGTGGCCGCCGAATCGGTGGGCGTGCCGGTGTTCCGCATGAAGCTCTGGGTGTTCGTCGTCAGCGGCGTCACGGCCGGCATCGGCGGTGCCCTGTTCGGATCACTGCAGAGCTACATCACGCCCGACACCTTCGTCTTCGAGCTCGGCCTTTTCTTCTTCGTCTGCATCATCATCGGCGGCCGCGGCAGCATCGTCGGTCCGCTGGCCGGCACCGTCGTGCTCACGGCCTTGCCCGAACTGGTGGCGCCACTGGCAAAGCTGGGCAATCTCTTCTACGGCATCCTGCTGCTCGCGGTGGTGCTGCTGGTGCCCGAAGGCATCGGCCGCATCTTCGAGTGGGCGGCGGAGCGGCTGCGGCCGCGGCGCGAGGTCCGTGGACTGGTGGAGCCCGACGCGGCGCGCCTGGCTGCCGCCATCCGACGCGGGCGTGAACCATGACCGGGCTGGAGGCGAACGCCGTCACCAAGCGTTTCGGCGGCCTCACGGCCCTCGATGGCGTGTCGCTGGCCCTGCGCCGCGGCGAGGTCCACGGCCTGATCGGGCCCAACGGCAGCGGCAAGACGACCTTGCTCAATCTGCTGTCCGGCTTCTACCAGGCCGACCAAGGGCAGGTCATGCTCGACGGCGAGGATGTGACCCGCGCGAGCGTGCAGCGCCGCGCCGCCGGCGGGGTGGCGCGCACCTTCCAGAAGCCGCGCCTGCTCGGCACCCTGAGCGTGCTCGACAACGCCGTCCTCGGTGGCTGGCGGGAGCGGCCGCGCCGCCTGCTGCCCAGCATGTTCGCCCTGCCGGGTGTCCGCGCCGAGGAGCGGCGCAATCGCGACCGGGCGGCGGAACTGCTGCACGGCCTCGGCCTCGGCTATGCCCTGCACCGGCGCGCCAACCTGCTCGAGCACGCGGAGAAGCGTTTTCTCGAGATCGCCCGGGCGCTGATGCTGCGGCCCGACTACATCCTGCTCGACGAACCCGCCGGCGGGCTCACGGGTGTGGAGATCGAGCGCCTCGGCACGGTCGTGCGCACGCTGCGCGAGACCGGCATCGGCGTGCTGCTGGTGGAGCACCACACGGAGTTCGTGTTCGGCCACTGCGACCGGGTCAGCACCTTCAACCTCGGGCGGCTGCTCAGGCACGGCACGCCACAGGAAGTGCGCAACGACCCGGAGGTGATCCGTGTCTACCTGGGAGCCTGAGACGGTGAGCGCGCCCCATCACGACATGGCTGCGGCCGACGGTGGCGCTGCGATGGGCTCGGCGCGGCCCACGGCACCGCTGCTCCAGGTCAACGGCCTGCAGGTCGCCTACGGTACGGCGGAGGTGGTGCACGGCGCCAGCTTCGAGGTGCGTGCCGGCGAGTTCGTCGTGCTGCTGGGGCGCAACGGCGCCGGCAAGAGCAGCATGCTGCACGCCATCTCCGGCCTCATCCCGAAGCGCGGCGGGCAGGTGGTGTTCGACGGACGTGAGCTCTCGCAGGCGCGGCCGCGCGCCATCGTCCAGGCCGGCATCGTTCAGGTGCTGGAAGGCCACCGCGTGTTCCACGCGCTGACGGTGGAGGACAACCTCCTCATCGGCACGTATGCGCGCAATTCGCGCGGCGACCGCTCGCGCCTGGACCGCATCTACGCGCTGTTCCCGGAGATGGCGGACAAGCGCCACGAGCCCGCGTCCCGGCTCAGCGGCGGCCAGCAGCAGATCCTCGCCGTGGCCCAGGGCGTCATCGGAGATCCGCGCCTGCTCATCCTCGACGAACCCTCCGCAGGCCTCGCCCCCATCGTCATCGACCGCATCCTCGACGTGGCCGCTGACCTCTGCCGTGGCGGCATGTCCATCCTGCTGGTCGAACAGATCGTCGAGAAGGCGCTGCGCCACGCCCACCACTGCTACCTGGTCGACACCGGCCGCATCGTCGGCGAAGGCCCGGCCGCCGCCATGCTGGGCAGCGACGCGCTGCACGAAGCCTACCTCGGCAAAGTCTGAAACTTCGGGGTCAGGTCTTGTCTTTTGCCTGGTGCGGCCTGCCATCGGCGGCATCGATGCGCATCTGTGGGCCCCGGCACACGCATCACATTCCTGGCAATCCGTAACTCAAATGTATCCCTCGTCGCCGTAGCCTGTGCTGGCGTCGGGCCGTCCGGCCGGACCATACCGCTCTTCGAGGAGATGACCATGAGCTTGCGCAAACTGTTGCCCGTGATGGTGTCGGGTCTCGCCCTGTCGATCTGCAGTGGCGGTGCCTCCGCCCAGGACTGGAAGGCTGTCGGCGATTTCGGCTGGCTTGGCGTCGGCAAGATGCAGCAGATCGAGAAGGGCCACTTCTACTGGGTGGGAGAGTTCTCCGGGGCCTTCTTCAGCGACAAGGGCGCGGGTGGGCTGTTCCACAAGGCAGGTGTGAAGTGCCCGGCCTTCTACGATGTCGACATGAACGCGGGCAAGCACACCTCGGGAGGCTATTGCGTGATCGCCGACGGCGACGGCGACCAGGCCTATCTCAGCTGGTCCAACAAAGGGGACGGGCGCAACGGCACCGGGACGTACACCTACACCGGCGGCACCGGCAAATACACGGGCATCAAGGGCTCGGGGACCTTCAGCAGTCTGTTGCATGCGCCGTGGGCGGATGGCACGTCCTCGGGCCTCTCGCAGTGGAACAAGTAATTTAACTTCCGCCTGGCGTGCGTGGGGCTCGTGTCCCGTGCACGCCAGGCTTCGATCAGGCTGGGTCTCCCATCACCTGGACGGATCGGCGGTTGCGTTTGGGACGAGACAGACCGCCCAGGGCACCGAGCCCGCCAAGCAGAAGGACCCAGGTGCCTGGCTCAGGAACGGGGACCACTTCCACGCTGAGCAGAGGCCGTTCCGAGCCGACAAGATACTCACGCGTCCGGATGTCGATCCCGTTCGTGCCGTTGGTGAAGGGAATCAGCGCCCACCCCTGAAGGCTGGCGCCGCCCTGCATCGCTACTAGGGACGAGGTGACGTCCACCACGAGCGGGCCGGTGCTGACGTTGGCACTGCTGTTGTTCGCCCCGAAACTCGCGAGCGCGGCGATCGACGCTTCGACGCCATCAGTCTGTACGCCGCCACCCAGAGCAGCCCAGGTCGAGGACTCCGACCAGGTGGCAAACATTTCATGCACCTTCAGCCCGCTGCCGACGTCGAACGCCGTCAAGGTGAGGGTGGCGCTGAGAATCGTGTCGCTAGGCCGGATCTGACCGGCGCCAGGGCCGAAGATGTTCTCGAACCGGATCAGACCGTGATTCGGCTGAAGGCCGGGGCTGCCATCGTCCCCATCCACGCTGATGAAGGCTTCACCACCGTAGCTCAGGCTCGCCCCGGCGCTGCGCACCATGGTGTCGCGGGTGCCGGCGTAACCGCTCGCGCCATCCTGGAACTGAAGGCTGACGGTTGCGTGTGCAGGAAGGATGGCCGCCACCAGGGCGAGGCCGAGGAAAGTCTGGTGCATTTTCACGAGCGGTCTCCACTGTTTGGCTGTCGGGACAGCTACACGCTGTCATGACAGTGTCCGCCCGAAAAATTAAAGATCCGCGCGCCCACAAGGGACTTGTAGCGTGCCGCCCGGACCATGCCAGCTGCGTCGTCTGAACAGACGCGGAGCCGCAGTTTGGCGCAGAGCATCGTTGTGATGCATTTCACAGAAACCAGGGCCGGCAAAACGCAAGGTGAGCTCGCGTTCGGCGATCGGGCCGGACCATTCGACAAGGAGATGGACGTGAGCTTGCGCAAATGTTTTCCGGTGTTGATGTCGGGTGTTGCACTGTCGCTGGTCTGTGGGGGCGCTGCCGCGCAGGACTGGAAGGCAGTCGGCGACGTTGGCTGGCTCGCTGTCGGCAAGATGCATGAGATCGAGAAGAACCATTTCTATTGGGTGGGCGAGTTCTCGGGCACGTTCTTCAACGACAAGGGCGCGGGCGGGCTGTTCCACCGGGCGGCCATGAAGTGCCCGGGCTTCTACGACTTCAACGCGAACATCGGCAAACACACGGGTGGAGGCTACTGCATCGTCAACGACGGCGAGGGCAACATGGCCTACCTGACCTGGAACGAAAAGGGCGACACCTTCGGTGTTGGTACGGGTACATTCACCTACACTGGTGGTACGGGCAAGTACAAGGACATCAAGGGGCAGAACACCTTCACCCTGATGATGCATGCGCCCTGGCCGGACGGGATGTCGTCGGGACTTTCCAGCTGGAACAAATAGCAGATCTCATCAAACCTCAAGGCAACAAAGACCGGGGTCAGGTCTTGTCTTTTGCCTCTGACG
>JBILUV010000167.1:0-8053 GCA_044370825.1 Burkholderiales bacterium
ACATGGACTGGTGTTAACTTACCCAACCTTCGCTCTGAATGCAGTAATGAATACTCCGTCGGATTCACTAAACGCAGCGCCCGCCCCGGTCATGTTGCGTGTGTACGAGGGTGAGAGCATCGGGTCGACGGCCTTTTTTCGAAATCGCCCGCTCCTTCATACCTTATCTGGTCTTATTGCCACATCGGGTCGGTCCCGGCTGGATGTGCTGATTCACGCCTGCTCCGTTGGGGTTGAGCCGTATTCTCTGGCCATGTTCATGCGTCTCGCGGGACTGGACCGTTCCGTGCGCGTCCGGATTCGAGCAACGGACGTCAATCGCGCGTTCCTCGATGCGGCTAAAGAGGGCATCTATCCTGCAGCCGTCATGTCAGGGCTCTCCGAGCGGGAGCGGGTTTTTTTTGAAGCGGTGGATAACGACTGTGTCAGGGTGATTGACGAAGTCAGGCAGTCGGTCGACTTCCTGCCCGCAGCGTCATTCGTGGATTTCCAGCCGGAGGATCGATTCGACATTGTTTTCGTCCTGAATGCCCTGACCTATGTGACGCCCGAGCAACAGGCCGAGTCGGTTTCGCGCATCGCCAGCTACAACGACTGGCTACTCGTGGCTTCCGCATTTCACCCTGACACGATCGACAGCGATCTCGCGACCGCAGACTACCTCCCCGTCGAGACCAATGCGGAGCTCATACATGAGGCCTGGGTGGAGAGACGCCGGGCTGTTGCTCCTCACCCCGGTTCCCGGGAATACAGTTGGGTACTTCCTCCGTTTCGCCATGACAGGGAATTCCTCGCGCGGCAATGCGCAATATTCCGTAAAGCCTCGATAGCGCGCTCATCGGCTTCGAGTGGTTCATGACCGAAGACCCTGGCGATCCCATCGATGCTGCCATGCGCCTGGCCGAAACGAGGCATCGGTCAGGCGATCTGGCAGGGGCCGAAGCGCTCTACCGCGCAGTCCTTGGCAGTCGGCCAGAGCATCTCGGTGCTCTACATAACCTGGGCAGTTTGTTGTCAGGACGGGGAGATCCGACTGGGCTAGCTCTTCTCGAGGCGGGCGTGAGCATTGCCCCGAAGAGCTGGCAGTTGTGGTACGCACTAGGGGTAGCCCTGCAGACCGCCGGGAGCGCGGACCATTCGGTCGGCGCCTACAAGCGCGCCCTCGCGTTACATCCAGATCTCGTGGAGGCATGGGAGAACCTGGCGGTTGCGCTCCAGGACGGTGGCGACTCGGCTGCCGCGGAGGAGGCTCTCCGTGAGGCGCTTCGACGGAAACCGGATTCCGTGCACGGGCGATTCAACCTTGCCAAGATTCTCCGCGCGCTTGGTAGAGCGGAAGAGGCGCTGGCGACCGTTCGCGAGGCGCTCGTCCTAAATCCCGCGAACCCGGACCTGCGGTTGCTGGAAGGAAGCCTCTGTCTGGCGCTCGGGCGCTGGGTGGAGGGCTGGAAAGGATACGAATGGCGTCACATGTCACATGAGGAAGCCGCTATCCGGCCTCCGCGCATGTTTCCTGCCCGCCGATGGCGCGGTGAGCCGATCGAGGGGACAACCGTTTGTCTCTATGGAGAACAGGGGGTCGGTGACGAAATCATGTTCTCGCGGTGGGCCCAAGCGGTGGCTGAGCGGGGTGGCATGGTCTGGCTCGAGTGTGATCCGCGATTGCTGGCCTTGTTCGAACGTTCTTTTCCGTCTATCCGCTGCGCGCCCCGCAGAGAAGATGCAGCGGGCATGGTTGTCGGAGGACCGGTGGATGTGGACTGGTGCCTGGGGACTCCGAGTCTGCCGGCGGTGTTGGAGGTTGGTGCGCCGGAGAGCGTTCGGGGCGGTCGATACCTGAACGTGGATGCTGATGCGGTCGCCCAATGGCGCCAACGTCTGGCAGCTGAGGCTCGTGGACGCCTGACAGTGGCTCTCTCATGGCGAGGTGGTAGTGATCCGCGTGTGAGCGCGAATCGCTCCATAGACTTGATGAAATGGCGTCCGCTGATCGAGGCGTTCCCTCAGGTCAGGTTCGTGTCTGTGCAGTACGGGAAACACGATTCGGAGATCGACGCCTTCAACAGTGTTTCCGCCGAACGCCTCGACCGCATTGATGGCCTGGATGTCACGCGTGATCTGGACGGACTCGCGGCTTTGCTATGCGCGTGCGACCTCCTCATATCGGTGGACAACAGCACGGTGCATCTTGCAGGCGCCATCGGAGCAGAGACGTGGTTGCTGTTGCCCGGCAATGCGGATTTTCGTTGGTTGCTCGAGGGTGACTCGACACGATGGTACGACTCGGTGACCCTCCTGCGCGCACGAGCGGCGACCCGATGGACCGACGAGGGAAGCGATGAAGTGTTGGAAGCGGTGCGGCGTCGTCTGATGGCCTTCAGGTTGCCCATCGCAGATGAGCGGACACGATTTGTTGGGCGCGGATCCGTCTTTACGCATGAGTTCGTTCCAGTCGAGCCTCCCAGGCATCGAATTCTGCTCCTGAATGACACCACATATTGGTATCACTGGGGGTGCACCTGCACGAGTCTCGCACTGCATGAGGGTCTGCGGAGTCGAGCCAACGAGGTGCGTGGGTGGCCGATCAGCAGCAGCGTGCGGCTGCGCCCACCGTCGTCGGCGAAGCAACTTGAGGGGGGGGCGCTTCTTGATTGGCTCAGACAGCAGCAACCAGCCTTGCTGGAAGCGATTGCGGTATCCGATCACATCGTAGTCAACGGCGAAGGGACGCTGCACGGTGGCAGTGGTCCCGCCCTCAGCCTGCTGAGCCTTGCATTGCTGGCGAAGCGCGAATTGGGACGGCCCGTTCACCTGGTCAACCACTCTTGCTTCCCGCCCAGGCAGCAGGAAGATCCGCTTGCACTGGGCATCTACGAAGCCACGTATTGCGGTGCGGATTCGGTGGTTGTCCGGGAGCGGTTGAGTCTTGAAAACGCTGCACGACTCGGGGCGACTCCACGCCTCGGATTCGATAGCCTGCCTCTCTTCCTCGAGAGTCATCCAGTGGTGAGCGAGAAGTCAGATACGGTTGTGATCGCAGGCTCCGCTGCCTGGTCACCAGCTTCGGCGGCGGGATTGGTTGCGCTTGGAGATGAGTGCGAGCGCCGCGGCTACAGAATGATCGTTCTGGTGGGGGCCAACGGCTGGATCGCTTCCGATGATGTCGGATTCGCGAGCATGGCGCTCAAGCACCTTGGCCCACGCGCTCAACTGGTCTGTGCTGAGTCCGAGGGGCAGTGGCTGCGAGAGATTGCAAGGGCGAGGCTATTGGTGTCGGGCAGATTTCACCACACGATAGCCGCGGCGTTTCTCGGTACGCCGTTCCTGGTCGGGCAGACCAACACACGCAAGACTGTTGGTGCTATCGAGGCGATGGGGTTCGAACCGGGGCAGGTGATGTTCGGAGACGCTGGTCCGGCGGCAGACGCGATCGAACGAGCACTGGATGGGCGACTGCCCGTTCTCGATGCGGGCGTTGCAGCGGGTCTGCGCAAACTAGCGCGCGAAAACGCTGCGCTGAGTGCCCCCTGAAGCGGGGCCGGCGGGGGAAGCCCGTTTTTCGCGCGAGGCGTTGCCTCATCCTGCCGTTGGGGCGTTTGCCCAATTGTTTTCTGGCGGAGGGCTTGGTTGTTCGCCGGTCTGGGCAATCCTGACCGTAGGAGAGGTTCGACCCTGTTGGCCTCAAATACCCCCACGCCAAGTGGGCATACCACAGGCGGGCGCGAAACGCAAATCTCCCAGTTCAAGATTTTGGGGGTCACGTCGTAAAAGGGGCTGTGACAGCGGTTTTGAAGGCCAAGTATGGCGAGGGCAACCGGGGTCT
The DNA here is from genome assembly GCA_044370825.1 of Burkholderiales bacterium. Classification (GTDB taxonomy): domain Bacteria; phylum Pseudomonadota; class Gammaproteobacteria; order Burkholderiales. Next base: position 3,824 of record JBILUV010000167.1, read on the forward strand.
GTCGAATCACTAGAGAACACTGACTTTCGCTTAAAGGAAAACGGAAATGTCACAAGTCATCGGCACCAACGTCGCCTCCCTCACGACTCAGCGTAACCTCAATGGCTCCCAGGGCATGCTCGCGAGCTCCCTGCAGCGCCTGTCCTCCGGCCTGCGCATCAACTCCGCCAAGGACGACGCGGCCGGCCTTGCAATCTCGGAGCGCTTCAGCGCCCAGATCCGCGGCATGGAGCAGGCTCGCCGCAACGCAAACGACGGGATCTCTCTGTCTCAGACGGCTGAGGGTGCGCTGAACGAGATGACAAACAACCTGCAGCGTATTCGTGAGTTGGCCGTGCAGGCGGCAAACCCCACCAACTCCGCGAGCGACCGGTCCGCTCTGGACGCTGAAGTGCAGCAACGTCTGTCGGAGCTCACGCGGGTGGGCGAGCAGACCACGTTCAACGGGTCCAGACTCCTTGATGGATCGTTCGGGACCGCCACGTTCCAGGTCGGTGCGAACGTCGGCGAGACCATCTCCCTTAGCCTCACTCAGGGTGTCAAGGCAACGCAGATCGGGCAGATCGCGTCCGGTACGTCGTCTGTCGAAGTTACCACTGCCAACCTCACCGGCACGGGAACGATTACGGTTGGTTCCGGCAGCGCCGTCACCATCGGCGTAGCGAGTGCCGGCACAGCGGTCGGGCAGACCGTGGGCAGTGCCTATGCCAAGGCAGCGGCAATCAATACCGCCTCTGTGCCTGGTCTCACCGCTTCGGCCACGAACAACGTCGAATTCGATCTGACCGCTGCTGGCGGTTCTGCGGGCGATACCTATTCCCTCAGGATCAATGGGGTCGATATCTACGCCGCCGCGTCGAGTGCTACGGCGCTGTCAGCTCAAACCATCACAGACGCGATCAACGCTCAATCGTCCAATACCGGCGTGTCCGCGACTCTCACTTCTGGTGTCCTGCGACTCACAGCCTCCGATGGCCGGGATATCGCAATCGGACAGGATGTGAGTTCGGGCGCAGCGGGTGGTATTGCTGCCCAGAGCAATGGTGCATCAACGGTGAGCGGCGTTACCTACCGGGATGGGCAGATTGGCACGACAGCGCAAGCAACGGCCAACAGCACTACGGCGGCTGCCGTAAATGGCGGCACGCTTACGCTGTCCGCGAGCGACAACATCGTGATCGCTGGAGATGGTGCGATTCTCGGCTTCGCGGGTGCGAGCCACACCATCACAAAGGATTCCACCACCCTCTCGACCCAAAACGTGCTGACCGTCAGTGCAGCGAACAACATGATCACCCGCGTCGACGCGGCCCTGAGTACCGTGTCGAGCTTGCGCGGCACTTTCGGTGCGGTCCAAAACCGCCTGGAATCCACCATCGCGAACCTCCAGACCACTTCGGAAAACCTCTCCGCGTCCCGCAGTCGCATCCGTGACGCCGACTTCGCCCAGGAAACCGCACAGCTCACGCGTGCCCAGATCCTGCAGCAGGCCGGTACCGCGATGCTGGCCCAGGCCAACGCGATCCCGAACAACGTGCTGTCGCTCCTCCGGGGCTAACGGGCGTGGAAACACCGGCTGGCGGGTGACCGCCGGCCGGTTTCTCCGGGTTCCGGAGGAGGTGAATCATGCAACCCATCGGCAATGCGGCGACGCCCGACTGGCCGCGCGCTCAGGAAACGCCCCAGGTAACGGCCGTCGATGCGCCGCCGCCAGCTGCGCAGCCGTCCGACGTCAAGGCTGCGGTGAAGCCCGCGGTGAAGCCGGCCAAGGCCGACCCGCAGGACGTCGCCCGCGAGGCGGAGCGTCTGGAGGAGGCCATGGATATGGCGAAGGAGGCAGCCGACGAGGCAGGCGTCGCCCTGGAGTTTTCCATGGACAAGGACATCGGTCGCACCATCGTCAAGGTGGTGGACAAGGTGACGGCGGAGATCATCCGGCAGATCCCGTCCGAGGAGATGCTGGCGCTGGCGCGCAGCACCGGCCGGCTGAAAGGCGTTTTGGTGAACGACAAGGCCTGAGCGGCATCCTGCTCAAGGCGCCGACCCACCGGGTCGTTAAGAAGCTCACTCGGACACTCGCGGCAACACGGCAATGGCAATCTCGACGCAGGGCATAGGCTCCAATCTCGATGTGAACGGCATCGTGTCGCAGCTGATGGCCGTCGAGCGGACCCCGCTCCGGCGCCTGGACGTGCGCGAAGCCAGCTTCCAGGCCCGCTTGTCGGCCTTCGGCAGCATCCAGTCTGCCCTGTCCACATTCCAGGGCGCGGTGAACACCGTGTCCACGGCGAGCCGCTTCTCGGGGCGCAGCGCGACCAGCTCCGACGCCACGGTCGCCACCGTTACCGGCTCTGCCACCGCCCAGAACGGCAGCTACGCACTGAACGTCACCCAGCTGGCCCAGGCACAGTCCCTCACGGCCGCGGGGCGGGCGAGCACCACGGCAGCCATCGGCAGCGGGGCCAGCACAGAACTGAGATTTCAGTTCGGCACCATTTCCGGTGGCACCGTCACCAATGGGACGTACTCGGGCGCGAGCTTCTCCGCCAACGCCGAACTCGCGACCAAGACGGTGACCATCGATTCGAGCAACAACAGCCTGGCCGGCATCCGCGATGCCATCAATTCCGCGGAGATCGGCGTGCGGGCCAGCATCGTCGGCGATGGCAGCGCCACGCCGCACCGGCTGGTGCTCCAGTCCTCCACGACGGGGGTGGCCGCCAGCATGAAGATCACGGTCACCGGCGACGCCGACGTCGCTTCGCTGCTGGCCTACGACCCTGCCGGCACCCAGAACCTCAGCCAATCCGTGGCAGCGCAGAATGCCCTGCTCACGGTCAACGGTCTCGCCGTCTCGAGCGCGTCCAACAAGGTGACGGACGCGGTGGACGGCGCGACGCTGAACCTGCTCAAGACCGGCACTTCCAACGTCACCGTGAGTCGCGACATCGCGTCGGCGCGCTCGGCGGTGGAAGGCTTCGTCAAGGCCTACAACGATCTGAACACCACGCTGCGCAACGTCAGTTCCAGCGACGCGAAGACGGGCAGCCGGGCGGTGCTCAACGGCGATCCGGTGGTGCGCAACATCCAGCTTCAGCTGCGTGGCGCCATCACCGGCAGCCTGGGCGAGGGCCTGAACCTGCGCACGCTGTCCGACGTCGGCATCGCCTTCGATACCGCTGGTGTGCTGAAGGTGGACTCGGCCAAACTCAATACGGCCCTGGAAGCCGGCCCCGAGGACGTGAGCGCGCTGTTCGCCTCCAGTGCCCGGCCCAGCGACAGCCTGGTGAGCGTGAAGGCCCAGACCAGCGCGACCAAGGCGGGCACCTACGATCTGAACGTTTCCACCCTGGCCACCCGTGGTGCGCTGGTGGGTAGCGCGGCCGCAGCCACGACCATCACGGCGGGCGTGAACGACAGCCTGACGCTGGACATCGACGGCACCTCAGCCGCGGTGCAGCTATCGGCGGGTTCGTACACGGCAGCGACGCTGGCGACGATGGTGCAGGCGGCCATCAACGGCACGAGCGCATTTTCGAGCAAGTCCATCGGGCTGACCGTCGAGCAGACCGGCGGCATCCTCACGCTCTGGTCCAATCGTTTCGGCAGTGCTTCCACGGTGTCGGTCTCCGGCATCGGGGCAGCGGACCTGCTGGGTGGTTCGCCGACGGCCACCGCGGGGGTGGACGTCGCGGGTTCCATCGGGGGTGCGTCGGGCACGGGGTCCGGACGGGTGCTGACCGGCGCCAGCGGCAGCGACGTCGCCGGCCTGCAGCTCGAGGTGCAGGGCGAGACCACGGGTGCCCGCGGTACGGTCACCGTAGGGACGGGTTTCGGCGCCATGATCAATCAGCTGATCGACGGCTATCTCGGATCGGGCGGGGTCCTCGCGGGGAGGACTACCGGTCTGAACGATTCGATCAAGGAAGTGGGCGAGCAGCGCGAGGTGATGAACCGGCGGCTGGGTGACATCGAGAAGCGCTACCGCGCTCAGTTCACATCGCTGGACACGATGATGTCGCGCATGCTGCAGACCAGCAGCTACCTGACGCAGCAGCTGTCGGCGCTGCAGGCGAACACGTGATCGATTTTGCACTCCAGCGGCTGACCGGAGACACGGTCGGCCGGGACGGGTGAAGCCCTGGAAGACAACGAGGAAGCGTGCATGAACAATACCTACGAGAGCGCCCTTAAATCCTACGCGAGGACGGATGTCGAGACCGGTATCAG
>JBILUV010000212.1:0-6435 GCA_044370825.1 Burkholderiales bacterium
CCCGAACAGGTGGTCGGCAGCAGCATCCGCACGCGCTTCGAACTGCGCGAGGGCGTGCCGGTGCTGGTGCGTCTTCCCGAGATCGATTTCATCGACGACAAGGCGGGCAAGCCGGTGGGTATCCACCGCCACATCGGGCGCAGGCCTGTGGCGGCCTTCGGCAACTCCGACGGTGATCTGCAGATGTTGCAGTGGACCGCGGCGGGACAGGGGCCTCGTCTGTGCGTGCTGGTGCGTCACGACGATGCCGGCCGTGAGTGGGCCTACGACCGCGATTCCAAGGTGGGGCGCCTCGACCAGGCGCTCGACGAAGCGGCCGCGCGCGGCTGGACCGTCGTGAGCATGCAGAGCGACTGGGCTGCGGTGTATCCGGCGGAGGGGATACGGCTCGAGCCCTGATCAGCCGGTCGTCGCGCTGGCTGGTCGCCGCCTTCGTTCTCGCGGCGGCCCTCGCGCTGGCGGCGGCGTGGTGGTGGACCGCCGGGCGTGGCGATCCAGCCGCGGGACCGGCTCCCCCCGCTGCACGGCCCGTGGTTGCCTACGTCGACAACGCGCGTTGCCTCCAGTGCCACGCGGCGGAGGCCGAGGCCTGGCGCGGCTCACACCACGCCCGCGCCATGGCGGCGCCGTCCACCGACACCGTGGCCGGCGACTTCGCCGACACCCGCTTCACCCACGGACGCGTGACCACGCGCTTCTTCCGCGAAGGCGAGCGCTGGCGTGTCAACACCGACGGCCCCGACGGTCGGCCGGCCGATTTCGACGTCCTGCACACCTTCGGCGCGGCACCGCTGCAGCAGTACCTGCTGGCCGGCCCCGGCGGGCGCCTGCAGGCCCTGCAGGTGGCCTGGGACGTGAACGCCAGGCGCTGGTTCCACCTCCTTCCCGACGAAAAGGCCCCGCCCGGCGACGTGCTGCACTGGACTGGTCGCTACCAGACTGCCAACACGATGTGCCTGTCCTGCCACGTCACCGCCTACGAAAAGCGCTACGACGCCGCGAACGACCGCTTCGACTCGCGCTGGAAGGAGCCGAACGTCTCCTGCCAGTCCTGCCACGGACCGGGGGAGGCGCACGTGCAATGGGCAACCGCGAGCGCCGCGAAGCGCGCCCCGCCGGATGTGCCGGGCCTGCACAAGGGGTTGCTGGCCGGCACCCACGCCACCTCCGGCCGGCAGCAGGTGGAGTTGTGCGCGCCCTGCCACGCACGCCGGGCCGAACTCACGGCCACGCCCGTTCCCGGCGAGCCCTTGCTCGACCACTACCTGCCCAGCCTGCTCACCGCCGGCCTGTATCACGCCGATGGCCAGCAGGACGACGAGGTGTTCGTCTACGGTTCGTATCGCCAGAGCCGCATGTACGCCCGTGGCGTCGGCTGCACCCACTGCCACGAGCCGCACGGCGGCGCCCTGCGCCTGCCGGGCAATGGCACCTGCCTGCAGTGCCACGGATCCAAGCCCCACGCCGATCCCGCCTTCGCGGCGGCGGCCGGCAGCTACGACACGCCTGCGCACCATCACCACGAGCCGGATTCGGCCGGCGCCCAGTGCGCCGCCTGCCACATGCCGCCCAAAACCTACATGCGCATCCAGGCCCGGCCCGACCACAGCCTGCGCGTGCCGCGTCCCGACCTGACGGTGAAGCTCGGCACCCCCAACGCCTGCAATGGCTGCCACCGCGATCGCGATGCCGCCTGGGCCGCGGGTCAGGTCGCGGCGTGGTACGGCCCGGGGCGACGGCAGGAGGCGCACTACGGCGAGATCTTCGCCGCGGCGCGTGCCGGCCGGCGCGAGGCCGCCCCCGAACTCGCAAGGGTAGCGCGCGACGAAAGCCAGTCCGCCGTGGTGCGTGCCACGGCGCTGGCCCTGCTGCGCGGCGATCCCGACGCCGGCATGGACGCGCGCCTCGCGGCCACGCGCGACCCCGACGCGGAAGTACGCGCCGCCGCCGCCGACAGTCTCGAAGCCGTGGACGCGAAGCGGCGCACCTACGGGCTGGGCCCGCTGCTCCGCGACCCCGTGCGCGCGGTGCGCATCGCCGCGGCACGCGCGCTGTCGTCGCTCCCTCCTGGCGAACGCGCCGCCCACGAGGCGCCGTTCGACGCCGCGCTTGCTGAATACGAAGCCGCACAGGCAGTCTCGCTCGACATGCCGGGTTCGCGGCTCAACTTGGCGGTGGTGCAGGCCAACACCGGGCGGGTCGATCAGGCCGAAGCCAACTACCGCGCGGCGCTGCGCATCGACCCGGACTTCACGCCGGCGCGGGCCAACCTCACCAACCTGCTCAATGCACAGGGCCGCAACGCCGACGCCGAGCGTGTCCTGCGCGAGGGCATCGCCCGCCAGCCCCGCATCGGCGAGCTGCAGTACTCCCTCGGCCTGCTGCTGGCCGAGGACGGCCGCCTGCCCGAGGCCGCCGAGGTGCTCACGCGCGCGGCCCGCCTCATGCCCGAGCGCGCACGTGTGCACTACAACCTCGGCCTCACCCTGCAGCACATGGGCCGCCGCCCGTCCGCGCAGAAGGCGCTGCTCGAGGCCTGGCGCCTCGACCCCGACGATGAGGCCGTGCTCCAGGCACTGGCCATCTTCCACGCCCAGGCCGGCGACCGCCGGCAGGCCCTCGAGTGGGCCACCCGCCTGCAGAAGCGCCGTCCTGCCGACGCCGACCTCAAGCGCTTCATCGAACAACTCCGCTCCGGGGTCGGACCAAGGTAACTTACTGTTTATTTGGGCTTCTACCCCGCAAAAACGGGTGTTTTTCGGCTTAGAGGGGCATTTTTGGAGGTCTTTTTGGCCCTTTGAGCGTCCTCCCCTCCGCACCGCAACCGGCGGATCGGCAGGACCGGGCACCGATGACGTCGCCGTCCCCTGGAGGATGTGAGCTGCGCGTCGCCTTGGCCAATGGCCGGCTCATCGCATCGCAGGGCCGGTGGGCCGCGTGGCCTCTCCGGTGTTATGGAGGTGCAACGCCAAGGCACGGGCATTCGCGCTGCAGCCGACGCCGGGTCACGGTGTTGCACCTGCGATGCGGGTCGAGCCTCGCAGGCCAGCGAAAGTTATCCCACATGGCTTGACTCACATCATTGTCGGGTGTGGGTTGACACCCGATCATGGGTCCCGCCGGTGCATCCTCGCGCGCCGGCGCAGACCACAAGACGGGAGGTCTCGTATCCATGCGGCAAGCGACACGCCCCGCTGCACATGCGGCGAATGTTGCGCCTGCCTGGCACAGCCTGACTGCCGAGGCCGCAGTCGCCGCTCTTCAGGTTGACCCGGGCATCGGCTTGAGCGCCACCGAGGTGGCGGGAAGGCGCGTCCGGCACGGCGCCAACCGCCTGCCGGATGTTGCCCGCCGGCCGGCGTGGCTCAGGTTCGCGGTCCAGTTCCACAACCCGCTCATCTACGTGCTGATCGTCGCCGGCCTGGTGACGCTCGCCCTTGGGGGCTATGTGGACGCCGCCGTCATCTTCGGGGTGGTGGTGATCAACGCCATCATCGGACACATCCAGGAGGGCAAGGCCGAGCGTGCGCTCGATGCCGTGCGCGGCATGCTGGCCGCGGGCGCCATCGTGTGGCGCGATGGCGAGCGTCACCACGTCGACGCCGCCGATCTCGTCCCTGGCGACATCGTCCTGCTCGAGTCCGGCGACCGTGTGCCCGCCGACCTGCGGCTGCTGCGAGCGAAGAATCTGCGCATCGTCGAGGCGGTGCTCACGGGCGAGTCGGCGCCGTCCGAGAAGCGTGTCACTCCGGTCGCGCCCGACGTCGGCATCGGCGATCGCACCAGCCTGTGCTTTTCCGGCACCCTCGTGGCGGGCGGGCAGGCGCAGGGGGTGGTGGTCGCCACCGGGTCGGCCACCGAGATCGGTCGCATCGGAACACTCGTGTCCGATGTGCAGGCTCTGGCGACCCCGCTCACGCGCCGCCTCGACCAGTTTGCGCGGCAGGTCACCGTGATCATCCTGGTGGTCGCAGCGCTCACGCTCGGCTACGGCCACTTCGTCGCGAAGCTGCCGCTGCTCGAGGTATTCCTGGCCGTGGTGGGCCTCGCCGTGGCCGCAATTCCCGAGGGCCTGCCTGCCGTCGTCACCATCGTCCTGGCGATCGGCACGCGCACCATGGCGCGCAAGAAGGCGATCGTGCGGCGGCTACCCGCGGTCGAGACCCTCGGTTCCGTCACCGTCATCTGCAGCGACAAGACCGGCACACTCACGCGCAACGAGATGACAGCCGTGCGCCTGATGCTGGCTGATCGCGAGATCGTCGTCAGCGGGACCGGGTACGCGCCCGAAGGTGGCTTCCATGTCGATGGCAGCACGATCGACCCGGCCACGGATGCCGCGCTGCAATCCCTCGCGCGCTGCGCCTTGCTGTGCAACGACGCCCGCATCCACCGCGATGCTGCGGGCGGCTGGCAACTGGTGGGCGACCCGACCGAGGGTGCGCTGCTCGCCCTCGCGAGGAAGGCCGGCCTCGATCCCGCCGCGCAGGCGGGGCGCACGCCGCGGGTGGACGCCATCCCGTTCGAGTCCGAGCGGCAGTACATGGCGACCCTGCATCACGATCATGCGGGCCGGCATTTCGTGCTGCTCAAGGGCGCACCGGAGCGCGTTCTCGCGGTGTGCCGGACCCAGGCGGGTGGTGCTCCGCTGGATGAGGCCTACTGGCGCGGAGCGATCGAGCGGGCGGCTGGCGCGGGCGAACGGGTGCTCGGGCTGGCGCAGTGCGATTTTCCGGAAGCTCGCGCCGAGCTCGACGTGCACGACATCGACCGCCGCTTCGAGCTCCTCGGCATGGTGGGCATCATCGACCCGCCGCGCGAGGAGGCGATCGCCGCCGTGGCGGAGTGCCGCAGCGCCGGCATCCGCGTGAAGATGATCACCGGCGACCATGCCGTCACCGCGCTGGCCATCGGGCGCCAGCTCGGCCTGTCGGCCCCGCAGGCCCTCACCGGCGAGGCGATCGGCAAGCTCGACGACAGCGCATTGCGCCGCGTCGCGGCCGACACCGACGTCATCGCGCGTGCGAGTCCCGAGCACAAGCTGCGGCTCATCGCGGCGCTGCAGGCCGAGGGGCATCTGGTGGCGATGACTGGCGATGGCGTCAATGACGCGCCGGCACTGAAGGCTGCGGACATCGGCGTCGCCATGGGCGGCAAGGGCACCGATGCCGCGCGCGAGGCCTCCGACGTTGTCCTCACTGACGACAACTTCGCCACCATTGCCCGGGCGGTGCGCGAGGGCCGTGTCGTATTCGACAACATCAAGAAGGCGCTGATGCACATGCTGCCGACCAGCGGCGGCGAGGCGGGCGTCATCCTGCTCGCCATCTTCGCCGGCCTGCCGCTGCCGGTGACCGCGGGGCAGATCCTCTGGGTCAACACCGTCACGTCGGTGACGCTCGCCTTGTCCCTCGCGTTCGAGCCCGCAGAGCGCGCAGTCATGCGGTACGCGCCACGCTCGCCGCGCGAGGCGCTGATCACGGGGGCTTTCGGCGCACGCATCCTGTTCGTCGTCGTTCTCATGGTGGCGGCCACGTTCAGCGTCTTTCAGTGGGAGCTGGGGCGGGGCGGCAGTGTGGAGGTTGCGCGCACGGCGGCGGTAAACACCATCGTCGCCTGCGAGCTGTTCTACCTCTTCAACGTGCGCCACTTCACCGAACACGCCTTCCGGGCCGAGACATTCTCGGGCAACCGCGTGGCGCTTCTGGTCAGCGCCATCCTGATCGTGCTGCAGCTTGCCTTCACCTACGCCCCGCCGATGCAGTACCTGTTCCACAGCGCCGCGCTCGACGCGCTCTCGTGGGCCGTCATCCTCGGTTGCGCATCGGTGCTGTTCCTGGCGGTGGAAATCGAAAAGGCGGTGTTGCGGAGAGCCCGCGTCCTGAGGATGTGACCCCCTTTTTGGGGTCGGACCAAGGTAACCAACTGATAAGAAAATAAAAAGATGTAAAAAACCCCCTGTTTTTCAGCTTGGAAGGCCATTTTCAGGGGTGTTTTTGGACGTTTTCGGCGCCGGCGCGTCTCCTGCGTCCATGGCGTCTCGATCCGGGACTGCGCCCGCTCTCGTCTACCCCGGGCTGTCATGGGTGCCCGTCCGTATGTCGGCCGTCCCCGAGGTGGCACCGTCACCGAGACTCCGCCATGTTGCCTGGAGCGCGAAAACGGAGCTCGTCCCGAGAGGCGTGGGTCCATAAGCGGCTCCCGGTTCCCTCACGACCCACGCCGCATCTTCGTGCGTCACGGTGCGCCGCCTGTCCGACCGCCCCGCGAGGCTGGTCTTCACGCGCGCGGCGAACGCGGGGCTGCCGATGGCGAGCGCCTCCGACCAGTCCGGCTCGCGTTGCAGCCGTCCCGCCGCGATGGCCGCGCTCACCCATTGACGCTGTGCGGCCTGCAGTGCTGTCAGCGAACCCGCTCCGACCAGATCGACCAGGG
>JBILUV010000168.1:0-8014 GCA_044370825.1 Burkholderiales bacterium
AGGCTGTCGGCGTAATTTAGGGCCAGCAGGTACGGGCTGGTGCTGGCAGCCGAGCGCGGATCCTGGTCGGCGACCCGGCGCAGTTCGGTCAGGGCTTCGTCGGCGCGGCCCTGCCGGCTCAGCGCGAGCCCGAGGTTGTGGCGCATGCCGACGTCGTCCGGATGCAGGGCGAGGCCGGCACGCAGCTGGGCCTCTGCCTCGCGCGTGCGGCCGAGGCTGGCGAGCAACTGCGCCCGGTTGTTGATGGCGTCGCGCGATCCCGGGTCCAGCGCGAGCGCCTGGTCGAGGCTGAGCAGGGCCTGGGTCGGGGCCAGGTTATCTTCGTGGCTGACGGCGAGGTTGATCCACGGCGCTGCCAGATCCGGAGAGTGGTGGGTCGCCTGCACGAACGCTTGGTGGGCGGCGTCGAAACGGCCGGCCTGGCGCAGGCACAGTCCGTAGTTGTTCCAGGCGCGGCCGTGGTCGGGATGGCGCGCCAGGAGGCTGGCGTAGGCCTCGCAGGCCGCGTCGAGCTGCCCGCTCTCCCACAGCCGGTCAGCCTCCGCCTTGGCCTGATCGGGGTCCGGCTCCGGCTCCGGTTCGCACGGCGTGGCGATGGGGTCCGACGCCGCGGCGGGCGTGGCGGAGCGACCGGACAGCAGGCGGCCGAGCCAGCTCATGGCGTGGCGGCCGGTCCGCGTTGCACGGGGCGGGCGCCGACGATGGCCTGCTGTGTGTGCAGGTCGGCGAGCACCGCGGCTCCGCCCGCGAGCACGGCACCCGGGTCCGGGTGGCTCAGTTCGGCGGCGATGCGCCGCAAGGCGCCGCGACCGCTCAGGCGTCCGGGACGCAGCAGGTCCAGCAGCCGTGCGCTGACCGGGTTGAGAACGACGAAACGGACCGCGTCACCATGGTCACGAAAGGCAAGGATGCGGGTCGGCTCGCGTGACGGCGCGCGCGGTTGCCAGTCCGGCCCGATGCGGTGCACGGGATAGGGGTACGCGAGCAGCATCGAGACGGGGTTGAGCACCGGCCGTCCGCCCAGGAGATCGGCCCCCGCGTCCGCGCCCGCCACCCGGGTGTCGAGGGGTGAGGTGTCGAGCGCCAGTTCCACCCACTCGTAGTGCACCAGATGCGGGGTCCACCCGGGCAGGCGCAGCGCGGTCGTCCCGGCGCCAAGCCAGCGGGAGAACTCCTCGGGAATGTGACGGAACAGCGGGCTGCGGCAGGGATGTGCGGCGAAGAAGGCGCGCGCGAGGCGGTGCCAGCGCGTCGTGCCGAGCAGGTGGCTCGTCACCGGAAAGCATGCATCGAGGAAGCCCAGCAGGTTGTCGAACAGCAGTTCGCGGTAGACCGCCACGCCGCGTCGCGACACGCCAGGCGGCACGGCATGCGTGCGCGGGTCGCGCAGGTGCCGGGCCAGCGCGCGCTGGTAGCCCTGGAACTCAGGAAGCGGCACGCGCGCGGCCCGTATGGGCGGTGTCGTGGGCAGCCTGCAGGTGGCCGATGCGTGTGACCTCGGAGAGCAGGTCGGCCAGCGGCGGGATGTTGAAGTCCCGCTCGAGCAGTGTCGGCAGCGCACCGAGGTGGGCAAGGGTGAAATCCAGCAGGTCCCAGACTGGGTCGGCGACGTCTGCCCCGTGGGTATCGACCAGCAGGTCCGGGGCCTCGCGATGGTGACCGGCGACGTGCAGGTAGACCACGCGTCGGGCCGGCAGTCCGCGGATGAAGGCAAGGGGGTCATGGCCGTGATTTACGGCATTGACGTGCACGTTGTTGACATCGAGGTGCAGGGCGCAATCGGCCTCGGCCAGCACGGCGTTGACGAACTCGAGTTCGGACATCTCGTCCAGGGGCGAGCCGGCATAGTAGGAGGCGTTCTCGATGGCGATGCGACGGCCCAGGATGTCCTGGGCCTGGGTGATGCGCCCCGCCACGTGCCGCACCGCCTCGGCGGTGAAGGGAACGGGCAGCAGGTCGTAGAGATGACCGTCGTCGGTGGTCCAGGCCAGGTGTTCGGTGTACAGGGCGATGCCGTGGCTCTCGAGGAAGCTGCGCACCCGGCGCAGGAACACCTGATCGAGGGGCCCGGGCCCGCCCAGGGACAGCGACAGACCGTGGGCCACGAGCGGGCGCTGCTGCGCCAGTTCGCGGAAGCGTCGGCCGGCGGCGCCGCCCATGTCCATCCAGTTCTCCGGCGCCACCTCGAGGAAGCCGATGGCCGCCGGCACACCGTCGAGCAGCGGACCGAGCAGTTCGCGGCGCAGGCCGAGGCCCGCGCCCTGCACGCCGGTGGCGATCACTGAACCGGGGCGGCGCTCACTTGCTGCCGCCGCACTTGCCCTCGCCACATTTGCCTTCGCCGCACTTGCCTTCCTTTTTCTTGTCGGGCTTGGCGGCCAGATCCATGTCGAGGGCGACCACCTGGTAGCCCCGCTCGAGCGCCTGGATTTCGAAGGGGTTGTCCGCGGCGCGTGCCGCGGGGGTGGCGATGAGCGATGCCGTGACGGCCGTACCGAGGGCGGCGGTGAGGCGGACTTTTCTGCTGGCCATGGCGGGTTGCTCCTGTGTGGATATGACAAGCGTCAACACAGTATACAAACCCGTGTGATGACATCGGAACCGGCGATCGCGATGCGCATGCCACGAAAACAACCGTCGTGGCGGCAGATGTCGTGGCGGCAGATGCATTCAGGGCTCTTGAAAAGCCGTCGGGGGCCACCATCTGCTTCCTGTCGGCGGTGTCGCCGCCCATCCGAAAGACGAGCACAAGGAGAAGAAATCATGGCCAACATCACCCGCTTCAACCCCTTCGACGAGTCCCTCGACGATCTGTTCCGCGGCTTCTTCGTCAAGCCGGTCGCCTTCGAGGGTGAGCGCGCCCAGGCGATGCAGCTGAAGATGGACGTGAAGGAGAACGGCAACTCCTACGTGGTACACGCCGAGATCCCCGGCGTGAAGAAGGAGGACATCCACGTGAGCGTGGAAGGCAACCAGGTGTCCATCAGCGCCGAGGTCAAGCGCCAGTCGGAGGAGAAGGAAGGCGAGCGCGTGCTGCGCAGCGAGCGCTACCACGGCAGATTGCAGCGCATGTTCACCCTGGGCGCGGACATCGATTCCTCGGCCGCGCAGGCGAAGTACAACGAGGGTGTGCTCGAGCTGACCCTGCCGAAGAAGGCGGCGGCGTCGAACAAGCGGCTTGCGATCCAGTAAGCCCGCGACCGCGCACCGGCACCCTGATGAGCGGCCCCGACGGGCCGCTCATCGCTTGGGCCGCACGGTCTTGCAGGTGCGTACGGGCTGCACGCCGGGGGCAGGATACAATCCGTGCCGTTCTTTGCGAAGCCGATTCCATGTCTGATTTCTCCTCTGTCGAGCCCCTGCACAAAGCCCAGATCCTGGCCGAGGCGCTGCCCTACATCCGCCGTTTCCAGGACAAGACCATCGTCGTCAAATACGGTGGCAACGCCATGACGGATCCGAAGCTCAAGGAGAGCTTCGCCCGCGACGTGGTGCTGCTGAAGCTGGTGGGCATGAACCCCGTCGTGGTGCATGGCGGCGGCCCGCAGATCGATGAGCTGCTCAAGCGCGTCGGCAAGCAGGGACAGTTCGTCCAGGGCATGCGCGTGACCGACGAGGAGACCATGGACATCGTCGAGATGGTCCTGGGCGGCTCGGTCAACAAGGAGATCGTGAACCTCATCAACCGGCATGGCGGCAAGGCCGTCGGGTTGACGGGACAGGACGGGGCCTTCATCCGCGCCCGCAAGCTGCTCATGCCCAACCGCGACAGGCCGCAGGAACTGCTCGACATCGGCCAGGTGGGCGAGATCGTCTCGATCGACCCGTCCATCATCTCGTTCCTGGACAGCGGCGATTTCATTCCCGTGATCGCACCCATCGGCGTTGGCGCCGAGGGGGAGAGCTACAACATCAACGCCGACGTGGTGGCAGGCAAACTGGCGGAGATCCTCAAGGCCGAGAAACTGATCCTGCTGACCAACACCCCGGGCGTGCTCGACAAGGACGGCAAGCTGCTCACCGGCCTGACGCCCAAGCAGATCGACGACCTGTTCGCCGACGGCACGCTCTACGGCGGCATGCTGCCGAAGATCTCCTCGGCCCTGGACGCGGCCCGTAGCGGTGTACGCAGCGTCCATATCATCGACGGCCGGGTGGAGCATTCGCTGCTGCTGGAGATCCTCACCGACCAGGGTGTCGGCACGCTCATCAAGGCCAAGTGACGTTTTCCCGCGGCGGATCCCGCCGCGCCCACTCTCCAGAGGTCTCCGCCATGCCCGATGTTCCCATGACCGAAGCCGAGATCGACCGGCTTGAGACGCTGCTCGAATCCCCTCCGGCCGGCACCGATCCGCTGTGGATCGACTCCCTGCAGGGCTTCCTGGCGGCGGTGATCAGCGCCCCCTCGGAGGTCCCGCGTACTCGCTGGATGGCGGTCGTGGTGGGCGCGGAGACGGATTGGGACACGACGCCGGAGCAGCGTGAGC
The DNA here is from genome assembly GCA_044370825.1 of Burkholderiales bacterium. Lineage (GTDB taxonomy): Bacteria > Pseudomonadota > Gammaproteobacteria > Burkholderiales. Next base: position 4,488 of record JBILUV010000168.1, read on the forward strand.
TGGTGCGCCTGATCGACCGCATGCACGAGGACGTGCTGCGCGAGTTGGGCAGCGGCGACGGCGTGCCGCTCCTGGTCTACCCGAAGGATGAGAAGGGCGAGGCCTACGACTTCGAACCCTGGGTGGCTGGCTACCTGGAGGGCGTGGAGCTGTGCGAGCCGGGCTGGTACGACGTGGGCGAGGAAGAAGTGGTGGACGAACTGCTTTTCCCCTTCGTCGTCCTGGCGGGTGGCACCGAGGACAACGACGAGTTCCTCACCATGCTGGCCGAGGAGGGCAAGACCCGGGAGGACGTGCTGCGCCAGTGCGAGGAGGAACTGCCTCTGTTCGTGCAGAACGCCTTCGACTACTGGTTCGAGCACCGCAAGCCCGACACGGTCCGGCGCGAGGCCCCCAAGGTCGGACGCAATGACCCCTGCACCTGCGGCAGCGGGAAGAAATACAAGGCTTGCTGCGGGAACAACTGACCGCGGCAATGCGCGGTTGCTGAACCGGCCGATTCACGGTCCCGCGGCCCGGCGAAACATGCGGGCCAGCGGCCCGGGGGGCATCACCCCGGAGCGCGTGGCCGGCCCCTCACCCGTGCTTGAACACCACGGTCTTGGCGTGCGAGAACTCGCGCAGCGCCTCCAGACCCTTCTCGCGGCCGTGGCCGCTCTTCTTCACGCCGCCGAAGGGCAGTTCGATGCCGCCGCCGGCACCATAGCCGTTGACGAACACCTGTCCGCAGCGCATCGCCTTGGCGACGCGCATCTGGCGGGCGCCGTTGCCTGACCAGATGCCGGCGACCAGACCGAACTCGGTGCTGTTGGCCAGCCGGATGCCGTCGGCCTCGTTATCGAAGGGAATGGCGGACAGCACCGGCCCGAACACCTCCTCGCAGGCCAGGGCGTTGCCGCGCGGCACCGGCCCGAACAGGGTGGGGGCGACGTAGAAGCCGCCCGCCGGGGTGCCTTCGGCGATGCTCGCCTCGGCCAGGACGGCGACGCCGTCGGCGCGGGCGCGGTCGATGAAGCCCTGCACGCGCTTCTTCTGGGTGGCGCTGATGAGCGGTCCGCAGTCGAGGTCCATGAGGTGCGAACCGACGCGCAACTGGGAGAAGCGCTCGGCCACACGCGCCATGAAGCTGTCGTAGATGCTGCGCTGGACCAGCACGCGGCTGCCGGCGGAGCAGGTCTGGCCACCGTTCTGGACGATGGCGTTGACCACCACCGGGATGGCCGCCTCGAGGTCGGCGTCGTCGAACACGAGCTGCGGCGACTTGCCGCCAAGTTCCAGGGTGCAGCCAATGTGGTTGCGCGCGGCGGCCACCTGCACCAGGGTACCCACCTCGGGTGAACCGGTGAAGGACAGGAAGTCGATGCCCGGGTGGGCCGACAGGGCGGCGCCCGCCTCTTCGCCGATGCCGCTGACGACATTGATGACGCCGGCGGGGAATCCGACCTCCTCCGCCAGCTGGGTCAGGCGCAGCGGTGTGAGGCAGGCCTCCTCGGCTGGCTTGAGCACGGTGCAGTTGCCCATGGCCAGGGCCGGCGCCAGGGTGCGGCCGAACATCTGGGCGGGGTAGTTCCAGGGAATGATGTGGCCGGTCACGCCCTTGGGCTCGCGCAGCACGGTGACCATGTAGCCGTCTAGGAAGGGGATGACATCGCCGTGGACCTTGTCGGCGGCCGAGCCATAGAACTCGAAGTAGCGCGCGGCAGCGACCATGTCGGCGCGGGCCTGCTTCATGGGTTTGCCGGTGTCCGCGGCCTCGAGCTGGGCCAGTTCCTCGGCGTGGTCGGCGATCTTCTCCCCCAGGCGCATCATGAGCCGGCCGCGTTCCGTGGCCGTCATGCGCGACCACGGGCCCTCCTCGAAGGCGCGGCGGGCCGCCTGCACGGCGTCGTCGACGTCCTGGGCGGTGCCGCGGGCGATGCGGGCGAAAGTGCGGCCATCGCCAGGGCAGACGACGTCGACCGTACGCCCGTCGGGCGCGGGACGCCAGCGGCCGTCAATGAAGTTCTGGAACTCGAGCATGCCGGTCTTCAGGGTCTCGGGGCTGATGGGTGCGTTCATGGATGACCTCGGGTGCGATGCGCGTCGAACTCGTGCCGAGGAGGGCGGCCGGCTGCGCTGAATTGGACATTTGGACACCGGATTCTAACCCGCGGCCCCCACCGGGGCCGTCCGTCCCGCGGTCGGATCGGCGATGGATCGCCGGGGCAGACGCACGCACGTCGCCTTCCGTCCCGGGGGGCGGAGCGGGGTTTCGCGGTAACATCCCTGACTCTTCGGGGCCCGTCGGCCCCTGCCCCGGGACCGCCCGGCTGCGGGCGCCCGGCCCTGCGGTGCCGTGTGCGATCCCGGACGGCGTGACCGTTTCGACCCGTGCCATGGATGCCCAGACCTACGACTACGTGATCATCGGTGCCGGTACCGCCGGCTGCGTGCTTGCCAACCGTCTGTCGGCGGACCCGTCGCGACGGGTGTTGCTGGTGGAGGCGGGCGGCAACGACTACTACTTCTGGATCCACGTCCCGGTAGGGTATCTGTACACCATCGCCAATCCCCGCACCGACTGGTGCTTCAAGACCACGCCCCAGGCCGGGCTCAACGGCCGCAGCATCGGCTACGCCCGCGGCAAGGTGATCGGTGGCTGCTCCTCGATCAACGCCATGATCTACATGCGTGGCCAGCGAAGCGACTACGACCACTGGGCGGCGCTGGGCAACCACGGGTGGTCCTGGGACGAGGTGCTGCCGGTGTTCCGCCGGACCGAGGACTACGTCCACGGGGCCGACGCGTTCCACGGTGCGGGTGGCGAACTGCGGGTGGAGGAGCGGCGGGTGTCCTGGGACATCCTGGATGCCTGGCGCGACGCGGCGGAGGAATGCGGCATCCCGAAGATCCCGGAATTCAACCGTGGCGACAATTTCGGCAATGCCTACTTCCAGATGAATCAGCGGCGCGGTGTGCGCTGGAGTGCCACCAAGGCCTTCATCCGCCCGGTGCAGGGCCGGCCCAATCTGGACATCCGCCTCGGGGCGCACACGCTGGGCCTGCAGTTCGACCGCAGCGGAGACCCGCCGCGCGCGACGGGCGTGCGCCTGCGGCTGTCGGACGGCAGCCTGCGGGAGGTGGCGGCTTCGCGCGAGGTGATCCTGGCCGCCGGCGCCATCGGTTCGCCGCAGCTCCTGCAACTGTCGGGCATCGGCCCCGACGCCTTGCTGGCGCGCCATGGCATCCCGCTGGTGCAGGCCCTGCCCGGCGTGGGCGAGAACCTGCAGGACCACCTGCAGATACGCATCCAGTACAAGGTGTCGAACGTGCGCACCCTGAACGAGCGTGCCAACTCGCTGATCGGCAAGGCGGCCATGGGCCTGGAGTACCTCCTGTTCCGCACCGGACCGCTCACCATGCCGCCGTCGCAGCTGGGAGCGTTCGCGCGCAGCGACCCGTCGCAGCCGTCGGCCAACATCGAGTGGCACGTGCAGCCACTGTCGCTGGACAAATTCGGCGAGCCGCTGCACCCTTTCCCCGCTATC
>JBILUV010000170.1:0-7961 GCA_044370825.1 Burkholderiales bacterium
CGATGAAGACGCGGTGCGCCTCGTCCAGGTCCACCGCCGGGCGGGCCTTGTCCGAGACGCGGGCGCCCTGGCGGGCAGCGAAGTTGGCGACGGCGCGGATGCGTTCCTGTACCGCGTCGTCCACCGGGGCGGTCGCCGCATCGGGCAGCACCGCGACGCGCCACTGCCGCCAGGGCTTGGCGGAAGGCTTCGGCAGGGACACCTTCCAGGCGACGCCGTCGTGGTCGTTGGGACCGGCGAGCAGGCGCAGCGCGAGTTCGAGGTCCGTGGCGCTGCGGGCCATCGGGCCGATGACGTCGATGTCGTTGCCCATGACCCAGCGGGGGAAGCGGAGGCCATCTGCGCGGCGGCCGCGCCGCCGGAGGAGCCGCCGGGCACCCGGTCCGGGTTCCAGGGGTTGCGCGTGGTGCCGTACAGGGGGTTGAAGCTCTGCCAGTCCGCCAGCATGACCGGGACGTTGGTCTTGCCGAAGATGACGGCGCCGGCGGCGCGCAGGCGCTGGACGGCGACGGCGTCGGTGGTGGCGATGTTGTCCTTGAGGTCGGGTACACCCCAGGTGGTCGGCAGTCCGGTGACGTCGAAGGCCTCCTTCACCGTCATGGGGACGCCGTGCAGCGGGCCCCACCATTCGCCCTTGGCGGCGGCGCGGTCGGCGGCGCGGGCGCGCTTGCGGGCGCGGTCGACATCGAGCACGCACACGGCGCCGAGGTCGCCGTCCAGGCGCTTCACCCGGGCCAGGTAGTGGTCGAGCAGTTCGAGGGCGCCGACGCGGCCGTCGCGGATCATGCGGGCCAGTCGGTGGGCGGGGCGGAAGGCGATGTCCATGGCGTGTCCTGTGGCGGCGCGTCGGCGCGGTTCAGCGAATTTTCGAGTAGGCGGTGGGCTGGAGGAAGGTGTTGCTGATGTTGGCGACGATGGCGCCATTGCGCTCGGTCTCGGCGCGCTTCTCCAGCCACTCGGGGTCGGTGGCGAAGGCGTTCCACACTCGCTCGCGCTCGGCCATGTCCTGCCACTCGAGCAGGTAGTAGAGGTCCTGGTTCGACTCGCCGACGAGCACGGTCCAGAAGCCGGCCTGGCGGATGCCGTGTTTCTCGAACAGCTTCAGCGTGATGTGCTCGAAGCGCTTGTGCAGGTCGGGCAGGCGGCCGGGGATGCAGCGGTAGATGCGCAGTTCGTGGATCACAGGTCTTGTTCCTTGTCGTCGTGGGGAGTGCTACAGAGCGCGGATCGCCACGCGCTGCAGCGGTTCCTGCGCGGTGCCGAGCGCGTTTCGCAGGGGCCGTCCGAAGCCCTCGGCCGCGATCTCGAAGACATCACCCGGGACGGCGGTGACGTTCTGCGTGAAGCTGCCCGTGGCGGCGCCGAAGAAGTGCACGTGGATGTCGCCGGGCGAGCGGAACTGGCGGTACTTGAAGTGGTGGTGCTCAAGGTTGGCGATGCTGTGGCACATGTTGTCCTCGCCGGAGAGCCACTCCGAGGACCACAGCACCTGCTCGCCGCGCAGCAGGCGGGCGGTGCCGCGGACGTGGCGCGGCAGTTCGCCAGTCAGCAGCTCGGGGCCGTAGCTGCTCTGGCGCAGCTTCGAGTGGGCGAGGTAGAGGTAGTTCTGACGCTCGATGACGTGGTCGGAGTACTCGTTCGCGAGGGCGAATCCGAGGCGGAATGGTGTGCCGTCGTCAGCGATCAGGTACAGGCCGCAGATCTCGACCTCCTCGCCGCCGTCGCGCGCGTAGGCGGGCAGCTCCAGCGGCTGGCCTGGCGGCACCACCCAGCGCCCGTCTCCCTTGTAGAACCACTCGGGCGGCGTGCCGATGGCGCCGCCATCCGGCTTTCCGCCCTCGACGCCCCACTTGAACATCTTCATGGAGTCGGTGAGCTGGTCCTCGGACTGCTGCAGCCTGGCATGCATGGCATCGCGGGCGGCGGCACTGCCCAGGTGCGACAGGCCGGTACCGGTGATGAGCCAGTGCGCCGGGTCCGGATGGTCAAGCGGCGGCAGCAGCCGGCCGGCCGCGACAATGGCGTCGTAGTCTGCAAGGCGTCCCGAGCGCCGCGCGTCGACCACGGCCGCCAGCGGCAGGCCGGTGCGCAGCGCCTCGCGCGCCAGATGGTAGACACGGTCGGTCCCGTCGAGAATCTCGAGCCCCGTCTCGTCGGGACCGACGCAACCGACGCGCCGGGCCCCCGTTTCGTCCAGCCACTGCAAAAGTCTCATGTTCGGTCTCCTCCCTTGTGCATCGTGTCGCGACCGCCGCCACGCCTGGTCATGAGGTGGCGGCGCCTCGTTCCTGCCACCACTCGAGCGTTTCGGCCACGGCTTGCTCGAGCGGCGTGGCCTGCAGGCCGAAAGTGCTCCGGGCCCGGTCGCCCTGGACCACGAAGTCGGCCTCGAATTCGTACAGCATCTCGCGCAGTTCGCGGGCGTTGGCATCGAAAAGCCCGGCGACAGCCAGCATCCAGCGGGGCAGGACGGAGATGTGGGCTGGTGTGCCCAGTCGGGCCGCGATCCGCTGCACGATGGCGCGGGTGGTCTCCGCGGGGGCATTCGGAACGTGCCAGACGGCGCCCAGGGCCTCATCCCGCGTGGCGAGTTCCGCGAGGGTGCGGGCGAAGTCGCGGATGTAGGTGTAGCTGTGGAGACGGTCCGGGTCGCCGACCACTTGCGCAGGTTTGCCGGCGACCAGCCGGCCGAAGACGCGGCTGCCGAGCATGGAAGCCTCGGTGACGCCCGGGCCGAAGAAGTCCGACCCACGGGCGATGGCGGCCGGGACGCGCCCCTCGCGATGGGCCTGCATCAGCAGGCCGGCGACCTCCGCCCGGATGCGGCCCTTCACGGTTGCCGCGGTCTCGGCAAGGCCCTCATGGATCGGGCCGTCGACAGCACCGTACGCATAGACGTTGTCGCCGTAGATGACGCGGGCGCCGGTGCGTGCCGTGCATTCGATGACGTTGCTCATGAGACCCGGAAAGCGGTGCCACTGGGCATAGGGCAGCCCGAGACAGTGGAAGACCACCTGTGCTCCCGCGCATGCCGCCTCCAGGGCGGCGGGGTCTGCGACGTCGGCCCGCGTGACTTGCGCCGGGGCCACCTGACCGCTCGGCACGCGGCCCGAGCGGTTGACCAGCCGCACGCCCTGACCGCGCGACGCCAGTTCCCGGGCCAGGGCCAGACCCAGTGGGCCGGTGCCCAGAACGACGCTCGAGTCGGGGCGCGGTTCGGCCATGTCCGTCTTCCTGTGTGCGAAGGTCGAGGCCCGTATACTCCGGCCAACGCAGCGCGGCAGCAAGCCGGGGAGGAGCCAGAATGCAGGTCGAGGCCAACGGAATCCGCATCCACGTCGAGGACCAGGGTACGGGTCCCTGGCTGGTGCTCAGCCACTCCCTGGCCTGCGCCACGGACATGTGGGCCGAGCAGATCGCGGCTTTCCGTGATCGCTTCCGGGTGCTGGCCTTCGACACGCGGGGGCACGGTGGCAGCGACGCCCCGCCCGGGCCCTACACCCTGGATCTGCTCGCCGATGATCTCGAGGCGCTGCTGGACCAGCTGGGCATCGGGCGTTGTCATTTCATGGGCCTGTCCATGGGCGGCATGATCGGCATGACGCACGCCCTGCGGCACCCAGGCCGCTTCGCCAGTCTGATTCTGTGCGACACCTCGAGCCGCATCGGCCCGGAGGCCGCGCCGGTCTGGGAGCAGCGCATCGCCACCGCGCGGTCGCGGGGCATGGACGCGCTGGTCGATCCGACCATCGGACGCTGGTTCACGGAGCGCACCCGCGCGCGACGGCCCGATCTGGTGGCGCGGGTGGCGGCGATGATCCGGGCCACGCCGGTGGAGGGCTATGTCGGCTGCTGCCAGGCCATCCCGAGCATCGACCTGACCTCGCGCCTGGGGGCGGTGCAGGTGCCCACGCTGGTGGTCGTGGGCGATCAGGATCCAGGCACGCCGGTGGAGATGTCGCGTGCCATCCAGCAGGCAATCCCCGGGGCGCAACTCGGGGTCATTCCGCAGGCCGCCCACCTGGCCAACATGGAACAGCCGGAGACCTTCGATTTCCTGGTGGGCCGATTTCTGGACGAAGCGGTCGGGACTCGGGGCGGCTGAGCAGCGATGTCGCGCATCACGCAGGAGGAGAGGCGCTTGAACGTAACGAAAATGACGAGGGCAGTGGCGGGAGCGCTGGCGTTGCTGGCGGCGACCGCGGCCTGCGCCCACAGCGAGGGCAGTGAGGACCACGACGACGGCATGCTGCTCGACTGCGAGCATCTGCCAGCCGATGCGGCGCGCGAGGTGCCGGACCCGATCAGCGTGTTCGCGCAGATCGAGTGCTCTCCCGCCGGGCAGAAGCTGGTGGCGGGCCCGGGCTGGCGCTGGCGGTACCCGGCCACCTGGACGGTGCGTCCGGAGGCGCCTTCCTGGGCGCCGGAAGCGTCGACCAGCGTGCCGGGGCGCAAGTACTTCCGCACCTTCGAGGTGGCGGAGGTCAAGGGAGAGGCGCTGACCCGGGTTCACGAGCGCCTGCTCCGCGAAGCCACCACCTACGCCTTCTATTTCGAGACCGTGCCCCAGGCCATGACACGCCTGCTGGTCACCAACAGTCACGGGCACCAGATGGAGATCTTTTTTCCCAAGGAGCGCGAGGACAGGTATTGGGGCTTCCTGTGCGTGCCCCAGTGTCGCCCGGAGTACGGCTTCATGGTGGAGCGCCTGGGCAAGTGACCTGTCGCTGGTGGTGCCCGGAGTAACGAATCGCGGAGAACGACAAGATGCAAGACGAGCAGTCCATGAATCTTCCCGTCGATGCCGACGCTGCCGTGCTGGTGGGGCGTGCCTGGGTGCCGGGGCCGCTGGCGGGCCCGAGCGTGGTGGCGCTGGTGGCCGGCGAGGTGCACGACCTCACGCGGCTGGCGCCGACCTGCGCCGAACTGCTCGACGCGGAGGCACCGGCGGCGCGCATCCGTGCGGCGATCGCCGGCGGTCGCGCGCCCTCCCTGGGGCGGGCCGATGCCTTGCTGGCCAACACCGGCCCCGCGCGCCGTCATCCCACGGTGCCGCATTTCCTGGCGCCCTGCGATCTGCAGGCCATCCGGGCCTGCGGCGTGACCTTCGTGTCGTCGATGCTGGAGCGGGTGATCGAGGAGCATGCCAAGGGCGATCCGGCCCTGGCCGACGAGATACGGGCCTCGCTGGGACACGAGATCGGCGCATCGCTGTCCGCGGTGAAGCCGGGCTCCGCCGAGGCGATGCGGGTCAAGGCCGTGCTGGTCGAGCGCGGGCTGTGGTCGCAGTACCTCGAGGTGGGGATCGGTCCGGACGCCGAGGTGTTCAACAAGGCCCAGCCCATGTCGGCGGTCGGCGCCGAGGCGGAGATCGGCATCCTGGAAGCCTCGTCCTGGAACAACCCGGAGCCCGAGCTGGTGCTCGCGGTCAACTCCCGCGGCGACATCGTCGGCGCGACCCTGGGCAACGACGTCAACCTGCGCGACTGGGAGGGGCGCAGCGCCCTGCTGCTGGGGCGCGCCAAGGACAACAACGCCAGTTGCGCGATCGGACCCTTCATCCGCCTGCTGGACGATGGTTTCACCCTCGACGACCTGCGCACGCTGGACATCGAGGTCGAGGTGGCCGGGCCCGAGGGCTTCGTCACGCGTGGCGGCTACAGCCTGACCAGCATCAGCCGCGACCCGGCCGACCTCGCCTCACAGGCCATCGGCCCGAATCACCAGTACCCGGACGGGCTGATGCTGTTCCTGGGAACCGCGTTTGCCCCGACCCAGGACCGCGAGGCGCCGGGGCGGGGTTTCACCCACCGTATCGGCGACACGGTGACCATCCGCTCGCCACGACTGGGGGCGCTGGTCAATCGCGTCAACCACTGCCATGAGATCGACCCCTGGACCTGGGGCGTCGGTGCGCTCATGCGCAACCTGTCGGAGCGCGGGCTGCTCTGAATCCAGGCCGGGGGCGCAGCGGCCCCCGACTCCTGGCGGATGCCCGGCGAGAGGTTCCGGTCAGCCTGCCCGGCCGGCGCTCTCGAACCACGCCGCCATGCGCCGGCGCGTCGCCGCGTCAGGCAGGCGGCCGAGGCCGGCGGCCATGTTGTCCCGGGTGTGTTCGGCCTTGCGCGATGCCGGGATCACGCAGGTCACCGCCGGGTCGGAGAGGATCCACTTCAGGAAGAACTGCGCCCATGAGCCGCAATCGAACTCGGCCGCCCAGTCGGGCAGGGCGAGTCCGCGGACGCGGCTGAACAGCGCACCCTGGGCGAACGGGCGGTTCACGATCACGGCGACTCCCAGGTCTGCCGCGACGGGCAGCAGGCGCTCGCCGGCCTCGGTCTCGGCGATGGAGTAATTCACCTGCACGAAATCCCATTGCCGGCTGCGCAGCAGCTTCTCCAGCTCGGCATGGGCGCCGGCGTGGTAGTGGGTGATGCCGAGGTAGCGCACCCGGCCTTCCTTCCTCCAGGCCTGCAGTGTGTCGAGGTGGGTGCGCCAGTCGAGCAGGTTGTGCACCTGCATGAGGTCCATCCGCTGGGTGCGCATGCGCCGGAGCGAGGCCTGCATCTGCTGGATTCCCGCCTCGCGGCCGGAGGTCCAGACCTTGGTGGCGAGGAACAGGCGCTCGCGCAGGGCGAGCCCTGCGGACAGCGCACCGGCGATGGTCTCTGCATTGCCGTACATGGGCGAGCTGTCGACCAGCGAGCCGCCGGACTCGACCAGGGTTCGCATCACCGGCTCGAGCGGTGCGATGGCCTGCGGCGACTCTTCGACATCCAGCACCTGGTAGGTGCCGAGCCCGACGACGGGCAGCAGTTCGCCGGAGGCGGGAATGGCCCGGCGCATCACTTGGGAGATTGGGGTGGCGGTCATGGCATCAGCGTTGGCGAGCCCCAGGGTCGCGGCGGTCATCCCGCGTAGCCAGCGTCGGCGGCTCCCCGAGGTCGGAGGATTGTGGTTCATCGGAGGTCTCCCCGTGTTCTGCGGACATGATCGCGGAACTGCGCCCGAGGCGCCAGCCGATCACGGCGCCGGCCAGCGCCGCCGGCAGTGCCGCCAGGGCCAGGGCGCCACCGGCCAGGCCGAGGGCGCGCAGACCGTCTGTCAGCCAGCCGGACGCGGCGTCGGCACCGCGGAACACGGCGGTGTCGAGGAAGTTCTTGGCCTTGTAGCGGGCAGCGCGGGGCAGGACGGTGAAGAGCATCTCGCGCGCCGGCCTTGCGATCGCGTACTCCCCGGCTCGGCGAACGATGCCGAACCCCACCAGGACCGCGAGCGTAGGCCAGAGCCCGAGCGCCAGCAGGCCGACGGCGCTCGCCGCCGGCAGCAGGCACAGCGCCACCGACAGCCCGAAGCGGCGCAGCAGCGGGGCCAGTCCGAGCAGTTGCGTGGCAAGGGTGAGCGCGTTGACCGCGAGGTCGACGCGGGCGAACAGGGCGGTGCGGGCCTCGGGGCTGGTGAACGCCTCCCCGACGATGCGCGTTTGCTCGAAGTACAGCACGGTGCCGACGAAGGAATGCAGGCACAGGAACAGGCACAGCCAGCGCAGCCCGGGCGAGCGCCACACCAGGGCGAAGCCCTCCCAGGCGGAGCCGCCTAGGGCACGCCCCTCTCGCGCCGAAGTCGCGGTGGTGCCGGGTGTTCTGGTGCGGCCAGCCAGCGCGAGCGCTGGCACCAGCGCCAGTGCGAGGAGGCCGGCCGACAGCAGCAGAAGACCAGGGACCCCGGTGTGGGTCACCAGCGCGGCCGTCAGCGTCGGTCCGGCGATGGCGCCGGCGGTCCCGCCGACGGATACCAGGCCGAACAGGCGCTCCGCCTGCGCGAGGTCGAACAGGTCGGTCATGAGGCTCCAGAACACCGAGACCACGAACAGGTTGAACACGCTCACCCAGACGAAGAACGCGACAGCGGCGCCCATGGCCAGCTCCGGTGCGACCAGGGCGGCGCGAAAGGCAAGCAGG
>JBILUV010000171.1:0-7944 GCA_044370825.1 Burkholderiales bacterium
GTCCTGCCGCATGAGCACCCTGCAGAGCATACAGGCCGACCTCTACCGCATCCCGCTGCCGGTGGTCCTGTCCGACAGCACCCACGGGGAGATGACGCATTTCGAACTTGTCACCGTCCGGCTGCGTGACGACAACGGTGCGGAGGGCGTGGGCTACACCTTCACCGTGGGCGCGAACGGCCGCGCCGCCCTGCACACTGTCTCGCACGACCTCGCGCCGGTGCTGAAGGGCCGCCGGGCCGATCTCATCGAGGCCTTGTGGCAGAAGATGTGGTGGACGGTCCACTACGGCGGACGCGGTGGCGCCGCCAGCCTGGCCATCTCGGCGGTCGATATCGCGCTCTGGGACCTGAAGGCGAAGCGTCTGGGCGTGCCGCTCTGGACGCTGCTCGGAGGCTACGACCCGGCCGTGCCCTGCTACGCGGGAGGCATCGACCTGTGGTTCCCCCTGGACCGCCTGCTCGCCCAGACCGAGGACAATCTGGCGAAGGGATTCCGCGCCATCAAGATGAAGGTCGGTCGCCCCCGACTGTCGGAGGACGTGGCGCGGGTCAAGGCCATGCGCGAGCACCTCGGCGAGGACTTCCCCCTGATGGTCGATGCCAACATGCGCTGGAGCGTCGACGAGGCCATCCGTGCAGCAAGGGCGCTGCAGCCCTGGCATCCGGGCTGGATCGAGGAGCCCACCATCCCTGATGCCGTGGCCGGCCCCGTGCGCATCGTGCGCGAAGGCGGCCTGCCGGTGGCCACCGGGGAGAACCTTCACACCCTGCACGAGTTCCAGCAGATGATCCGGGCCGGTGGCGTGACGTTCCCGGAGCCCGATGTCACCAACTGCGGCGGCATCACCGTGTTCATGAAGGTGGCGCGCCTGGCCGAGAGCTTCAATCTCCCGGTGACCTCCCACGGTGCGCATGACGTCACCGTGCACCTGCTGGCGGCCTGTCCGAATCGCGCCTACCTCGAGGCCCACGGCTTCGGCCTCGACCGTTACATCGCCCGGCCGCTGGAAATCCGCGACGGCTGTGCCATTGCGCCGGACCGCCCCGGCCACGGTATCGAGTTCGACTGGACCGGTCTCGAGACCCTGCGGGACCGCGGATGACGTCGGGGAGTACGCGACCGGTCCCGGCACCGCTCACCGTCGTGCCAGGTATCGACATGCCGCCCGGCGTAAGCGTGATCGTGCGCGACTGGCTGAATGCCAACCACGTGCTGCTGGCCGGCCGCGACGAGGTGGTTCTGGTCGATGCCGGTCACGTCAGCTGCGCCGCCACGACCCTCGACCTCGTTGCCGCACAGCTCGCCGGACGCTCCCTGGACCGGCTGCTGCTCACCCATTGTCATTCGGACCACATGGGAGGATGCGCGGCCATCCGCCGGACCTTCGGCCCGAGCATCGCGGTGCCGGCCGACGAGGCACCGCTGATCCGTGCGTGGGACAGCACTGCCCTCTGGCTCGAGCACGCCGGCCAGCGGGCCGAGCGTTTCGAGTTCGACGCGGTGGTTCGTGCCGGCGACCGCATGTGCATGGCGGATCTGGAGTGGGAGGCTCTGGCGGTGCCGGGGCACGACATGGGAGCACTGGCATTCTGGTGCGCCGACGAGGGCATCCTGATCTCGGGTGACGCCCTCTGGGAGCGCAGTTTCGGGGTCGTGCTTCCTGGTGACGGCCACGCGCTGCGCCTGTTGGCCGCCCGCGACACCCTGCTCCGGCTGCGTTCGCTCGGCGCCCGGGTCGTGATTCCCGGCCACGGCGCTCCGTTCACGGATGCCGACGCCGCCATCGCCGCCTGCCTGTCCCGGGTCGCGGCCTTCGAACAGGACGAGCGCCGCCTCGCGCGGCACGTGCTCAAGGTGATGTTCGTCTTCCTGCTGCTCGAGCGCGGGAGCCTCGCACAGGACGAAGCCCGCGGTCTGTTTGCCACGGTTCCGCTGTTCGTGGATTACGACGATCGCTATTTCCGGCTTGGGCCCGAGGTCCTGGCCACCTCGCTGATGGAAGAACTCGCCGCCGCCGGCGCCATCTTCCGCGATGCCTCCGGCCTGATCCAGGCCGCCTGAAGGTGCGTCGGCGTCGGCCCGCTCAAGGGCCGTGCCGTCTGCACCGCGACGCAGACGGCACGGCGAGCATCAGATCTGGCGCCGCAACTCCTCGATGTCCGGCGGAGGCGTCTTGTCGCCCACCAGACGGGTGGCCTCGTCGAGCTGACGACCGGCATCGGCCTTGCGCCCGGCACGGATCAGGGCACGCGCCAGATTGACCCTGAAGCCCGGCACCTGGGGTGCCTGCTGCACCGCCTGCTCCAGATGCCGCACACCGTCGGCGGGTTCGCCGAATTGCAGGCTGAGCACGCCCATGGTGTCGAGCACCGGCGCGCTGCGCGGCGCCTGCTCCAGGGCGCGGCGCGCGATGTCCAGCGCCTCGCGATTTCCAAGCTGTCCCAGTTCCCAGGCCAGATTGTTCAAGGCGACGGCATCCTTCGGGTTGGCCTCTACGGCACGGCGATACCATGCTGCGGCGCGGGTGTGGTCCCGCTTCGCCTGCCAGCTGTCGCCAGCGGCGAGCAGCACGCCGGCTGGTGCCCCCGTGGTACGTGCCAGCCAGGCTTGGAGTTCACTGTCGGCCTCGCCACCCCGGTCACGGGCCAGCAGCTGCCGGTGCAGCGTGACCGCGAGCGCCGGGTCGCCACTCGCGGCCAGCCCTGCCCGCAGCACCTTCTCGGCCCCGGCTGGGTCCTGACGCGCCGCCAGCACCGAGGCTTCGGCCGCGTGGCCCGCCCCCGAGCGCGGCCAGCGCGTCTGGATCGCGCGCGCCGCCGTGAGCGCCTCGTCGAAGGCGCCGGCGCGCACCCCGATCTCCACCAGGGCCATGTGGCCGGGCAGATAGTCCGGCCGCAGCGCCAGGGCGCGACGCACCGAGGCCCTGGCTGCATCCCACTGCTGCTCCATGGCCTGGATCTCGGCCATGGCCAGATGAGGTGCGATGGCATTCGGGTGCTCGCCCGACAGGCGTCCCAGCGAGGCCCGCGCCTGTCCGAGGTCACCAGTGCTCTGCTGCACGCGCGCCAGCACGTATCCGACGCGCGCATCGAGCGGCAGGGCCGCCTGCGCCGCGGTGGCAGCCGCCAGCGCAGCCTGTCGATCGCCGGCCCCCATCAGGACGTCAACCTTGGCCAGATGCAGCGGTGCGAAACCGCGATTGCCCTCCATGGCCCGGTCCAGGACCGCCGCCACCTCGCCCGCCGGCTTCCCTGCGCGACGCATGACGCCCGCGAGCAGCAAGGCAGCCTGCGGGTCCCGGGGGTTGGCTGCCACCAGAGCGCGGTAGCGTTCCTCAGCCGCATCGGCGCGGCCGTCCTCCAGATCCATGGAGGCGAGGTTGCGGACGGCAGACGGGAAACCCGGTGTCGACGACAAGGCCTTCTCGAACTGCTGGCGTGCGCCCGGCCTCTGGCCCTGGGCGCGCCTGACGAGGCCGAGCAGGTTGTACCCAACCGCCGTCTCGGGCAGCCGCTGCTGCACCGCCGTGGCGACGGCCTCGGCGCGATCGACCTGTCGCGCGCCAAGGAAATGCTCGACCAGCAGGGCGTCGGCCACGGTATTGCCCGGGTCGGCGCGCACCACCGCCTCGAGTTCCGCCACACCGCGTGCGGCCTGGCCGGAGGCGAGCAGCAGGCGCCCGAGCGCCACGTGCCACGCGGGATTGGCGGCGTCGCGCGCCAGGGCCTGCTCGATGCGCGCCAGCGCCTTCTTCGAATCGCCTGCGGCCTGGGCCACCTCGGCCGCCAGAGCGTAGTCCCTGCCGCCGGCATTGGGCGAGGCCAGCAGCGGCGCCAGGGTCTTCTCCGCCAGATCGATCTCGCCTAGTCGCAACTGGGAGGCGGCCAGGAGCTGCCGTGCCCGCGGTTCGGCCGGAACGGCGTCGACCACGCGCTGCAGCAGCCGCTTGGCCGCCTCGTGGTTGCCGAGGTCGTATTCGATGGAGCCGGCCAGCAGCTGGATGCGCAGATCGTCAGGCGCGGCACGCAGCGCGAGCTGGATGGACGAACGAGCGCGTTCACCCTCCCCTTTCGCCGAGGCCACGAGCGCGTCGAGATAGACGGTCCCGGGAGCGCTCGGCACGAGCTTCGCCAGCCGCTTCTGGACCTCCGCCGCCCGGTCCACCTTGTTCAGCGTCAGCAGCATGGGCACCAGGGCCAGATGGGAGCGCACGTCCGCAGGCTGCAACTCCACCGCCTTCTCGTAGGCGGCGACCGCCTCCTGCAGACGAGTCTCGCGCGCCAGCAACGCGGCGCGAAGCGCCCAGCCCTCGGCGGAATCCGGGTGCGCCGAGAGTACCGAATCCACGGTGGCGGCCGCCTCGGCGCCCTGGTCCGAGGCGGCCATCAGGCGGGCGGTCCCGAGCCGGGCGGTGGCGTTGGCGGGATCCAGAGCGAGCGCCTCCTCATACAGCCGCCGGGCGGGAGCGGGTTGCCCCTTGGCCGCCAGAGCCTCGGCCCAGAGAGCCTTCAGCTCCGCACGCGTCGTGGCGTCACCCACCTGCCGCGATGCGGCAAGATCGATGACCTTGTCGTACTGGGCGGTGTCGAGGAGGCTGCGGCACAGCACCGGCAGCACCTGCTCCGGGGCATGGCCCAGTTCCAGCGCCCGGCGCAACTCGACTTCCGCCGAAACGGGGTTGGCTGTGCCGCGCAGCGCCAGACCCAGGAGATAGCGGGTCTCGGCATGCTCGGGGGCACGACCTGCCGCATTGCGCAACTGGATGAGCGCGGAGGCGTATTCCTTGCGCTGCAGGAAATCACGCCCCGACGCCAGGTAGTCGGCATCAGGCTCGCGGCTGCAGCCGGCGGCGAGCAGCAGCCCGAGGCATGCCATGACGGCACGATGGCTAGAGGAGCGGTGGTTGAGCATCTGTAACCCCGGGGCGATTCAGGAGGCCGACACGCGGAGTACGGGGAGGCAGGCGCGCTTGGCCCCCGACCCTCAAGCGAGGCGCATGCCCGCGGCAGCCTCCTGCCCGTTCACAGGTCCTCTCGCCGGGCGTAGCCGGTCAGTCCGACGAAGGCGCGGCCGAGCCGCAGGGCGAGCCAGGACTTCGCGCGCTCCAGCCAGGGGATGCGGACGAGGTCTCCCTCGCTCACCTGGATGCCGCCGGCGTGCAGCGCGCGCTCCAGACTACCGCACAGCTCCCGCGCAAACCCCGGATCCTCAACCACCACGTTGGCCTCACGCGAAAGCATCAGGCTGAACGGGTCGATGTTGGACGACCCCACGGTAGCCCACAGGCCGTCTATGACGGCCACCTTGGCGTGCAGGAAGGTGGTGAGGTATTCGTGGACCTCGATGCCATCACGTACGAAATCGCGGTAGAAGGCGCGCATGGCATGGCGGACGAAGGGATATTCGGGCACGCCCTGCAGCAGCAGTCTCACCCGTACGCCGCGCCGGCGTGCCGCCCTCAGGGCGTCCCGGAAACCGCGACTGGGCAGGAAATAGGCGCAGGCGATGAAGATCTCCTCCCGGGCCTGGCCGATCGCCAGCAGGTAGGCCTCCTCGATGGAGCGGCGATGGCGCAGGTTGTCGCGGGTGAGGAAGGCGGCACGCTGCCCGCCCGCCTCTGCCGACGAGAGGGCCGGGGCCGTCGCGGGGCTGTTTCGAGCGAGGCGTCCCAGCGTGGTCCAGCGGACCAGCATCCACAGCCGCCTGACCGCACGGTGCATGTCTGCCACGACCGGACCGGTGACGCGCACCGCGAAATCGAAACGCGGCGGCCCGTCGTCGCGCCCGTCGCGGTCGTCGAGCACGTTGATGCCGCCGCAGAACCCGATGCCACCATCGATCACCACGAGCTTGCGATGCATGCGCCGCAGCCGATGCCGTCGCAGGCGGAAGCGGGCGCGCTCGGGGCGGAACACCTGAATGCGCACCCCGGCCGGTTCGAGCACAGCGCGCAGGGACGGCAGCAGGTTGGCCGCCCCGAAACCGTCCACCAGGACACTTACCGCGACGCCTCGGCGCGCGGCGGCTGCCAGGGCGGCAGCTACCCGGCGACCGGTGGGGTCGTCGGCGAACAGGTAGGTCTCCAGGTGCACCTCGTGGCGGGCGGCTGCGATGTCGGCCTCGAGAGCGGGAAAATACGCGCCCCCCGTCTCGAGCAGTTCGACGCGGTTACCCTCGAGGAAACCCGTCATGCGAACGTCTGTACCTCCGCGGGCCGGGCGTCAGCCTGCGACGTCTCGGGCGCGAGCAGTGCCGACAGCGCGACATGGTCGGACAGGCGGTGCGACTGACGGCCATGGTGGGCGTGCGCCAGCTTGACCCGCAGGCCTCTGACGTAGATGCGGTCGAGCGTGAGCAGGGGCAACGCGGCAGGGAAGCTGCGCGCCGGGCGTCCGGTGGTGTGTTCGAACACCTCCGTCAGGCCAAGCATCTCACGCAAGGGACCGGCGGCACGCCGCGTCCAGTCGTTGAAGTCACCGGCCACCACCAGCGGGGACTCCGGCGGCACCATCGCCTCGATGCGGGCGCACATGCGCGCCACCTGCCGGTGCCGCCACGGCGCGATCAGGCCGAGGTGGACGTTGATGCAATGAAGCCGCCGCTGCCAGCCGGGGACTGTGATCTCGCAATGCAGCATGCCGCGGCTCTCGAAGCGGGACTGCGAGATGTCCTCGTTGTCCCAGGCAGCGATCGGGAAACGCGACAGGATGGCGTTGCCGTGGTGCCCCTCCTCGTAGACCGCGTTGCGGCCATAGGCGTAGTCGCTCCACAGGGAATCGGCGAGGAACTCGTACTGCGGCGCGCTGGGCCAGTCGTGGTGGCGCCGCGCCTGTCGCCGCGACATGCCCTGCACCTCCTGGAGGAAGACCAGATCCGCGCCCAGCCCATGCAAGGCCTCGCGCAGGTCGTGGACCGCCATGCGGCCGCGCAGCGGCGACACGCCCTTGTGGATGTTGAAGGTGACGACGTGCAGCGTTTCCATGCCGGAGCCAGAGAGTGAGAGCGCGGACCGGACACAGGCACCGCCGCCAACCCATTTTCCCCTTTTTTGCCCGCCGCTGGAGCGATCCCGTGCGCTGCTTCGCCGACTAGCGACTGACCCGGGAGCGTTCACAGTGGTCTTTCCGCGCCAACCGAAACGGGTGACCCACGCCCATGAGCGTTGGTCACTCCGGCCCGGTGTCAAAGAGTTCCAAGGCCAGCGACGAGAGCGCCGCCCGATGCTTACCCGGGTCAGGATCCTGATTGCCAGGAGATCAAGGCTGGCCGACACAGCCGCTCCGTGCCGTCATGGCACGGCCTCGAAGTAACGGTCCATCATATCCGGATCGTCGAAATGTCGTCGCCCGACGAATGCCGTGGCGTGATGGCCCCATTGGCGCATCGCTCCAGGCTCGCGCACCCCCATGGGCCAGAACAGCCAGCGCTCGCCGCGCTCGGAGCCCGCCACCAGACCGTCGGGGTCGAACAGGCTGCGCCGACCGCCACCGGGCACAGGCAGCGAGCGCAGGGATTCGTCGGGCTGCAGGGCAAGTTCACGGTCGACAGCCGCGACCTGCTCCCAGCGAAGGCGCTGAATCTGGTGGCTCGCCGCAGCCACCCGCAGGAGCAGCCGGGTACCGGGGGGCGGCGGCTGCAGAGACTGGGGAACGAAGGCCCATTCGTCCAGGCTGTCGGGCCGCGGCCTCATGCGCAGACGCTCGGTGGGAGAAAACTGGTGGTAGCAGCCGCAGCTGTGCATGGTGTCGACCAGCAGTGGGCGACCCTGGTGGTCCAGCGTAAGGCGCACGGTGATGCCATCCAGCCGTCCACCCAGCAGATCGAAGGCACCCTCCTTCGGACGGGCTGGGAACCAGACGGAGTAGACCAGCTGCGGCAGCACCTTCCCACCGAACAGCGTGCGCGCCGAACGCACGAACATGACCGGCGCACCTGTGTCGA
>JBILUV010000172.1:0-7890 GCA_044370825.1 Burkholderiales bacterium
GGTTGCGGGTGGAGCGGAACTCCCGCAGCAGCACGTTGAGGCGCTTGGACTCGGGGATGAAGATGGCCGGGCGCAGCATGTCGCGGACGTTGAACTCCTCGCCGGCGTAGTAGCGCAGCAGGTCCTTGGCGAGCAGGATGCCGACGATCTTGTCCTTCGAGCCGTCGATCACGGGAAAGCGCGAGTGCGCGGTTTCGATCACCGTGGGAATGAACTTGTCGGGCGACTCGTTGATGTCGATCACGTCCATCTGGGCGCGCGGCACCATGATGTCGCGGGCCTGGAGTTCCGACATCTGCAGCGCGCCCTCGACGATGGACAGCACATCGGCGTCGAGGATGTGCCGCTCGTAGGCGGAGTGCAGCAGGGTGATGAGCTGGTCACGGTCCTCGGGTTCGCGCATCAGCAGCGCGCCGAGCCGTTCCATGAGGGAAGGCTTTTCCGGGTGACTTTCCATCGAGGGGGCGGGGCGACCAGCCGGTCGTCCCACGCGGCCTCAGGCCGCCATGAGATACGGGTCAGGATACCCGAGTTCGCGCAGGATTTGTGTTTCACGGGCTTCCATGCGCTCGGCGTCGGCAGTGACCTCGTGGTCGTAGCCCTGCAGGTGCAGCATGCCGTGCACGGTCAGGTGGGCCCAGTGGGCCTCGGCGGGCTTGCCCTGGCGGCTTGCCTCGACCTTGACCACCGGGGCGCAGAGGGCGAGGTCCCCGAGGCAGGCCGGTGCAGTCTCGTAGACGAAGGTGAGCACGTTGGTGGCGTAGTCCCGGCCGCGGTAGCCGAGGTTGAGCGCCCGGCCTTCGGGGCGGCCGACGATGCGCAGCGTCACGCTGCAGTCAACCTCAAGCGCGGCCGCGGCCCATCGGAGGAAGTCCGCCTCGGGGGGCACCCCGACGGCCCGGGTCGCGCACTGGAACTCGAGGTTCAGGTGCGGCCGCCGCTTCACGGTGCCAGGGCCTGCTTCGCGGCGTGCTGCTCGTAGGCGGCGACGATGCGCTGCACCAGCGGGTGGCGCACCACGTCGCGGGTGCCGAAGCGCACGAAGGCCAGCCCTCGCACCTCGCCCAGCACGTCCTCGGCCTCCTTCAGCCCGCTCTTCTGCCCTTTGGGCAGATCGATCTGGGTGATGTCGCCGGTGAGCACCGCCTTGGAGCCGAAGCCGATCCGCGTGAGGAACATCTTCATCTGCTCGGGCGTGGTGTTCTGGGCCTCGTCCAGGATGACGAAGGAGTGGTTCAGGGTGCGGCCGCGCATGAAGGCCAGCGGCGCGATCTCGATGGCGCCGCGCTCGAACTGCTTGCCCACCTTCTCGAAGCCCATCAGGTCGTACAAGGCGTCGTAGAGCGGCCGCAGGTAGGGGTCGACCTTCTGGGTCAGGTCGCCGGGCAGGAAGCCCAGCCGCTCGCCGGCCTCGACCGCGGGGCGCACCAGCACGATGCGCTTCACCGCGTCGCGCTCCAGCGCATCGACGGCGCAGGCCACGGCGAGATAGGTCTTGCCGGTACCTGCAGGGCCGATGCCGAAGGTGATGTCGTGGGCGAGGATGGCCTTGAGGTAGTCCGACTGCGTCGGCGTGCGGCCGTGCAGGTCGCGGCGCCGCGTGTGCAGCTGCGGCTCGTCCGCCGGCGCCGGGCCCTCCTGGCGCACCTCGATCAGTCCGAGCTGGATGTCCTCCACGGCGAGGCTGTCGTGGGCGCGGCCGTAGAAACGGCGCAGCACCTCGGCCGCCTGCTGCTGGTGGGTCGGCTCGCCGCTGATGCGGAACTGCTCGCCGCGCCGGGCGATGCTCACGTCCAGCGCGTTCTCGACCTGGCGCAGGTTCTCGTCCAGCACGCCGCACAGGTTGGCCAGGCGGTCGTTGTCGACCGGTTCGAAGCTGAGTTCCAGCGGCGTGGTGTCCATGGGCTCAGGCGGTTTCGCGCACGGCGACGCGGCCGCGCAGCGAGTGGGGCAGGGCGGCGGTGATGTCGACCTCCACGAAGTGTCCGATCAGCCGCGCCGGTCCGGCGAAGTTGACCACGCGATTGTTGTCGGTGCGGGCGGCGAGTTCGCCGGGATCCTTGCGCGACGGGCCTTCCACCAGCACCCGCTGGCGCGTGCCCACCATGGCCTCGCTGATCGCCATGGCGCCCTGCTCGAGGCGCTGCTGCAGACGCTGCAGGCGGGCGATCTTGAGCTCGCGCGGCGTGTCGTCGGGCAGGTTCGCCGCCGGCGTGCCGGGGCGGGCGCTGTAGACGAAACTGAAACTGGCGTCGAAGCCGACGTCGTCCACCAGCTTCATGGTCTGCTCGAACTCGGCCTCGGTCTCGCCGGGGAAGCCGACGATGAAGTCGGACGAGATGCACACGTCCGGCCGTACCGCGCGCAGGCGGCGGATGATGCCCTTGTACTCCAGGGCGGTGTAGCCGCGCTTCATGGCCGCCAGCACCCGGTCCGAACCCGCCTGCACCGGCAGGTGCACGTGCGACACCAGCTTGGGGATGCGCCCGTAGGCGTCGATCAGGCGCTGCGTGAACTCCTTCGGGTGCGAGGTGGTGTAGCGCAGGCGTTCGACGCCCGGGATCTCCGCTACGTACTCCAGCAGCAGGGCGAAATCGGCGATCTCGCCGTCGCTCATGGGCCCGCGGAAGGCGTTGACGTTCTGCCCCAGCAAGGTGATCTCCTTCACGCCCTGGTCGGCGAGGTCGGCCACCTCGGTGAGCACGTCGTCGAAGCGGCGCGAGATCTCCTCGCCGCGGGTGTAGGGCACGACGCAAAAGCTGCAGTACTTGCTGCAGCCTTCCATGATGGACACGAAGGCCTGGGCACCCTGCACCCGTGGCGGCGGCAGCTTGTCGAACTTCTCGATCTCGGGGAACGAGATGTCGACCTGGGCGCGGCCGGAGTCGTGGCGGGCGCGCAGCATCTCGGGCAGCCGGTGCAGCGTCTGCGGCCCGAACACCAGGTCGACGAAGGGTGCGCGCCGCACGATGGCCTCGCCCTCCTGGCTGGCGACGCAGCCGCCGACGCCGATCACCACCTCTGGGCGGGCCTGCTTGAAGCGGCGCACCATGCCGAGGTCGGTGAACACCTTCTCCTGCGCCTTCTCGCGCACCGAACAGGTGTTGAACAGGATGAGGTCGGCCTGGGCCGGATCGTCGGTCTTCTCGTAGCCCTCGGCGGCGTGCAGCACGTCCACCATCTTGTCCGAGTCGTACTCGTTCATCTGGCAGCCGAAGGTCTTGACGTACACCTTGCGGGTCATGATCGTGTCAGCGCGATTTCAGCCGCGCTTCGAACGCGGCGATTTCCCTGGGGGTGAGCAGCCACAGGCCGAGCACCTGTCCCATGGTGTCCCTGGTAAAGGCGACCTTGCCGCGGATGGCTGGCGGCACGGGCACCATGATGCGATTGTCGTGGTCGCGGAACCTGAACCCCGGGGCGACGCGGTAGAGGCGCTTGTCAATCACCGCGGAGGGTGGCACGAAGGCGGTCAGTTCACCGTAGACGGCAGCTTCGGGCAGGGCGCGCTGCGCGACGGCGGGGCCGCCGGCCGCGGCGCCAGCCAGCAGCAGCCCCGCGCACAGGGCGCGCAGCAGGCGGCGGCGAGGGGAAGCTGACACTCTGCGATGAGACCTGGTGTGCCCGCGGAAAGAAAAAGGGGGGGTGGTGGCGAATCAGGGATTTGAACCCCGGACCAACGGATTATGATTCCGCTGCTCTAACCACTGAGCTAATTCGCCACGTGTCCTGCGACAGGGTCGCAAAATGTACTTAGCGCATCCCGCATTGTCAACCGCCAATTCCATGTCCACCCTGTCGGCGCCGGCTCGATGAGCGCCAGCGACGCCGTCGTCGTCGGGCCCGGCCTGGTGGGCGCCGCCTGCGCCCTGGCCCTGGCCCGTGCCGGCCTGCGCGTCGTGCTCATGGGCGGCGAGGGGCCGCCGGGCGTGATGGGCGACGACTGGGACTCGCGCATCTATGCCGTCAGCCCGGGCAGCCGCGACCTGCTCGACGGCCTCGGCGCCTGGCAGCGCATGCCGCTCGAGCGCGTGCAGCCCGTGGTCGCCATGCAGGTGGCGGGCGACGCCGGCGGGCGCCTCGCCTTCGATGCCCTCGAGGCACGGGCCGAGGCGCTGGCCACCATCGTGGAATCGCGCGCTCTGGCCGCCGGCCTGTGGGCGGCCATCGCCGCGGAGCCGGGTATCGAGCTGCAGGTGCCGGCTCGGGCGTCCCGGCTCGCGGTGGAGCACACCCATGCCGTGATCGGTCTGGAGCAGGGCGGCGAGTTGCGCACCCGGCTCGTGGTCGGGGCCGACGGCGCGAACTCCTGGGTACGCCGCGTGAGCGGCATGCCCTGCCGGGTGCGGCCCTATCCGCAGACGGCGGTGGTGGCCAACTTCACTGCCGGGCGCGATCATCGCGGCGTGGCCCGCCAGTGGTTTCGTGACGACGGCATCCTCGCGCTGCTGCCTCTGCCGGGGCGGCGCGTGTCCATGGTGTGGTCGGCAAGCCTCGGGGTGGCGGACGAACTCCAGTTGCTGGACCTGCCGCAGCTGTGCGAACGCGTCCGCGAGGCCTCGTCCGACGTCACCGGGCCCCTGGAGTGCATCACCGCCCCGGTGGCCTTCCCGCTGCGGCTGCAGCACTGCCGTGACACCGTGCAGCCGCGCATCGCCCTGGTGGGCGACGCCGCGCACGCCGTGCATCCCCTCGCCGGGCAGGGCCTGAACCTCGGCCTGCGTGACGTGCGCGGCCTGGCTGAGGTGCTGGCCGCGCGTGGCGCCGAGCGCGATTGCGGCAGCCTGGCGCTGCTGCGCCGCCACGAGCGTGCCCGCCGCGAGGACGTGCTGGCCATGATGGCCGTCACCGATGGCCTGCAGCGCCTGTTCTCGAGCCGGCTGCCGGGCGTGGGCGCGCTGCGCAATCTCGGCCTGTCCCTCACCGGGCAGCTGCCGTTAATCCGTCGGGCGCTGGCGCAACACGCGCTCGCCTGAATTGTCGAACGGCGCTCACACGCCAACGCAACCCTGGAGTCCACCGAACATGACGCTTCGATCCCTGGCACGCCTGACCGCCACCCTCCTGCTGACCACGGCGGCCGCTGCCTTCGCCGACGAGGCTTCCGTACGCAAGGCCTTCAGCGAGCGCTTCCCCAAGGCCGCCGTCGAGAGCGTCACCCGCCTGCCCGAGCTCGACCTGTACGAGGTGGTCGTGGCCCGCGGCGACGAGCCCATCATCATCTACACCGACGAGAAGTTCCGGTACATGTTCCAGGGCAGCCTGGTCGAGACGAAGAACATGGCCGACCTGACCGAGAAGACCCGCACACGTCTCACTGCCATCGATTTCGACAGCCTGCCGCTGGACCGCGCCATCAAGCGCGTCAAGGGCAACGGCTCGCGCAAGGTGGCGGTGTTCTCCGACCCGGATTGCCCGTTCTGCAAGCGCATCGAGCAGGAATTCGAGAAGATGAACGACGTCACCGTCTACATCTTCCTCTACCCCATCGAGCAGCTGCACCCCAAGGCAATGGATCGCTCCAAGGCCATCTGGTGCTCCGCCAATCGGCTCAAGGCCTGGGATGACTACATGCTGCGCGGCACCGCGCCGACCGCCAAGTCCGACTGCGCCAACCCCGTGGCCGATCTGGTCGAGTACGGCAAGAAGCGCGGCATCAACGGCACGCCGACCCTCGTCTTTGCCGACGGCAGCCGTGTGCCCGGGGCGCTCAATGCCTCCCAGCTGGAGGCCCAGTTCGCCAATGCGGCGGGCAAATAAGGGCTGTCGGCTTCAGCCGGCCCTGCCCTCCGGAGCATGACCGGCGCCTGAGCCGGTCACGGCAGGGCCATGGCCCGGATGTTCCACCAGGATCCAGGCTGGTGAATTGAACAGGTCTGCCCTGGGCCGCCTGTCGGTGGCCGTGCTGATCTCGGCGCTGGTGCATGCGCTGTTGCCGTGGGTGGTGCCAGTTACGGCGCGCCGCACGACAGGTGCCCCGCCGGGACGCCTGTCCGTGGCCATCTCGCCCCTGCCGGCGGACCTGCCGGGCGTGCCTGCACCGGTGGTGTCCACACCCGCGGCACCCGAGCCCGGCGGGGTCGCCCCTGCCGGAGCCGCCCCGGCGGCGGCTTCGCGTCCGCCCACGCCACAGCCGCTGGCCGAGGTCGGCGAGGCGCCCCCTGCCGAACTGCCCGACAGCACTCCCTCTCCCGAACTCGCGCCGGCGGCCGCGCCCGAACGCGAGCCCGCCGGTCCGGCGCTGGAACTGCCGCTCCCTGTGGATCCCGAGTACCTGCCTGCCCGGCTGCTGGACGTGTTGCCGCGCCCGGTGGCCGAGGTATCGCCGCGCTATCCGGAGCAGGCCGCCGGCCAGGACCTGAGCGGCGTGGTCACCCTGCTGCTCTACATCGACGAACTCGGCATCGTCACCGACGTGACCGTGCTCAGCGCGGAGCCGCCGGGCTATTTCGAGGAGGCGGCGATGGAGAGCTTCCGCAACGCCTTGTTCCAGCCGGGCCAGCGCGACGGTCGCGCGGTCAAGAGCCGGCTGGCGGTCGAGGTGAGTTTCGACGCCAGCACCGGTTCGCATCGCCCGCGTTGAACGATCGCGGCATCCTCGACCGCCACAGGTGATGCGCGCATCGGGCCGGCCTTGCTCAGGGCACGGTGCGTGGCAGCAGCACCCACAGCCGCAGCGGCTGGCGCATGCGGCCGGCCTGTTCCCCCGCCTCGGGGCCGAAGCCCCAGAAGAAATCCGCCCGCACCGAGCCCTTGATCGCCCCGCCCGTGTCCTGTGCCGCCATGAGGCGTCGCAGTGGCTCCGGCGAGCCGGGCAGGGTGCTGTCGATGAACACCGGTGCGCCCAGCGGCACCACCGAGGGGTCCACCGCGATGCTGCGTCCGGCGCTCAGCGCCACGCCTAGGGAGCCGAACGGGCCATCGCCGTTCGGTGGCAGTTCGCGGAAGAAGACGTAGGAAGGGTTCTCGCGCAGCAGGGTCGCCAGCTTCTCCGGGTTGGCCCGGCCCCAGGCCTTGATGCCCTGCATCGAGGCCTGGTCGAGAGCGAGTTCGCCGCGCTCGACCAGCAGGCGTCCGACCGAGCGGTAGGGATGGCCGTTCTGGTCGGCGTAGCCCACGCGCACGATCTCGCCGCCGTCGAGCTCGACCCGGCCTGAGCCCTGCACCTGCAGGAAGAACAGGTCGACGGCGTCATCCACCCAGAGCAGTTCGCGTCCGTCCAGGGGCGCGGTGCCGTTCTCGATCTCCGCCCGCGACCAGTAGGGCAGCAGCTTGCGCCCGACCAAGCGGCCGCGCAGGCGCAGGTTCTTCGTCTCGGGCACCACGGCGGACAGGTCGACCGACACCAGATCGTCGGGTGCGGCATAAAGCGGCACCGCGTAGCGCTCGTTGCGGATGCGGCTACCGCGCAGCAAGGGTTCGTAGTAGCCGGTGAGCAGCCCCTCGGTCCGCCCGTCCGGCGCGACCACGCGGTGGGGTACCAGGCGGCTCTCGACGAAGCGGCGCACCTCGGCGTCATCTTGCGCATCGATGCCGCGGGCAGCTTCGCACACCGGCGCCCACTCCGGGCGGGTGCGCAGCGCAGTGCAGCCGCGCAGGAAGGCGCGCCAGCCGGCCGCGACGTCGTCCTGCCGCCAGCCGGGCAGGTCGGCGAAATCCACCCGCTCCAGCCGGGCCTTCTCGGTGGCGGCTGCCGGGGCGGGTGCCGTGATCTGCGGAACCGCGGGGGCCTCCGGCTTGCCAACCGCAGGCGGCGTGCGCGGCACGACCGGGGCGCAGGCGGTCAGCAGCGCACCGAGCCACAGGGCGACGAGGCCCATGCGCGCGGCGAGCGGCCCGCCGCCTGCGGGCATTCCGGCTGCGCGGGACGGGGTATGTCCGCCGGGTTGC
>JBILUV010000173.1:0-7861 GCA_044370825.1 Burkholderiales bacterium
CCCGCTGGCCAGCTTCATGTTGGAGCTGGGGCAGTGCACCACGCTGGCTCCGTGACGCGCGAGTTGTCGAATCTCGTCCTCGGTCAGGTGCACGGCGTGGACACCCATGAGGCGCGGCCCGAGCACGCCGAGGCGCTCCAGTCGTTCGATCGGCCGCATCCCGTGGTGCTCCAGGGACTGATGGATCTCGCCCAGGGTCTCGTGGATGTGCATGTGGATCGGCACATCGAGCTGCTCGGCCAGGGTGACGACGCGCTCGAAGGTGGCGTCGCTGACCGTGTAGGGCGCGTGCGGCGCGAGGCAGAAAGACAGTCTCGGCTCGCGCCTGAGCCGGTCTCGTAGCGCCAGGCCCTTCTCGAGGTAGTCCTGGGGATCCGTGGCGTAGCGCGTCGGGAACTCGATGACGATCATGCCGACCGACATGCGCATCCCGGTCTCGAGTGCTGCCTGGGCCGTGACCTCGGGGTAAAAATACATGTCGTTGAAACAGGTGACGCCGCCGCGCAGGGACTCTGCGATCGCCAGGAGTGTCCCGTCATGGATGAACTCTGGCGAGACGTGCTTCGCCTCTGCCGGCCAGATGTGTTCCTCCAGCCAGCGCATGAGGGGAAGGTCATCGGCGATGCCACGCATCAGGGTCATGGCAGCGTGGATGTGCGCGTTGACCAGCCCTGGAATGAGGACGTGGTCCTCCAGCGTCAGCGTCCGTGCTTCCGGATGACGACTGCGCGCTTCCCCCGAGGGCATGACCGCCAGTATGCGGTCCCCCGAGACCACGACGGCATGGTCTTCGAGCAGCGTTGACTCTGGCATCACCGGGGCGATCCAGCGGCTTTCGATGATCTGGGTGATGTCGCCTGTCATGGACATAAAAAAAGAGCCCGGCGGAGAAGCTGGGCTCTTGTAGCTGGTTGTGACGAACCCTTACTTCCTGGGCGCTTCCCCGAGGATACGTACCGTCACCTCGACGCGACGATCCGGCGCGTAACAGGCGATGAGCTTCTTCTTGCGCAGGCCCTTGCAGTCCGCCAGCTTCGTCACCGGCTTTGACTCGCCGGCACCGGAGGTGGTGATCAGGCTGGGGTCGACGCCGCCTTGCTCGACCAGATACTCCTTGACGGCGTTGGCGCGGCGCTCGGAAAGACCCTGGTTGTACTTCCTCGATCCGATGCGGTCGGTGTGCCCAACCACGTTGATGCCTTCGCACTTCGTGGTCTTGAGCTTGGCCGCGATGGCGTCCAGGGAACTGATCAACTCAGGACGAAGCTTCCACTGATCGAAATCGAACAGTCCCGGATCCATCTGAATGGTAACCGGGGGACATTCGACTTCCGGCGGAGGCGGAGGCGGAGGCGGAGGCGGAGGCGGAGGCGGGGCGGCATCCGTTGCGGCTTGCTCCACTTCGTACTTGGTAATCGGGAACTCCGCCGGGGTCTGCTCCACCGCTGCGACGGTCTTCACCGGAGGCTTGGGTGCGGCGGCCGGCTCCGGGGTGATGACCGGCTCCTCGGTAGGAAACACCGGCGGGCCGCCGGCGTCCATGGGTTCGACGGCGGCCGGCTCTTCCTCGGGGAACAATGGGGGGGCACCTTCGTCGCCTGCCTCGGCGACCATGGTTTCCTCCTCGGGGAAGACCGGCTCACCGCCGTCATCCGCCGGGGCAGTGAGACTTGCGTTCTCAGCGGGAATGACGCCGGCGATGTGCGCGGGAAAATCGGCCTCGCGATCACCCACGTAAGCCGTTTCGTCATCGTCCTCGGCTTCCGCGGCGGCCGCACCGGGCTCGTCGTCTTCGTCCCCCTCTTCTGCAAGGGCGATCATTGCCGCCGGCTCGTCGGCGGCTTCGATGGCGTCTCCCAGGTAGGGGGTGTCGTCATCGTCTTCCGGATAAACGGGCGCGGCTTCCTCCTGTTCGTCGTCATCGTCAGCCATCGAGGGGGCGACAGCGGCCACCGCCATCGGGGCGTCGTCGTCCATCAGCACGCCGTCGATCTCGTCGTCATCGGCCGCGGCATCATCGGCATCGACCAGGGCCAGGTTCTCGTCGTTGCGCAACATCTCGCCACCCGCGAGTGCCACGGCGTCGTCGTCACCGTCCTCGTCAGCGTCGGCCGCCAGTGCTTCGCCCTCGTCGTCGTCATTGTCGGCTGCAAACCGGGATGCAGCGTCGTCGGAGACCTCTTCGGGTTCGTCCGCCGGCAGCGCAACTGCATCATCATCGTCTTCCATGCCGGCGACCACGGCCTCATCGGCGACCTCGTCGTCGTCCAGCATGCTCATGCCTGCGCCGTCGTCCTCGGGCACCAGATACTGCCCGTCCGAGTCGAGCGCGTAGACCGTGACCGGAAAGGCAGGGATGCTGTTGTCGATGATCGAGGGCGTGGAGACGAGCCTCTCTGCTGGGGGCACCACGCCTGGGCCCTGGTCTGGCTGGACCGCGCCGCTGAAGTCCGCGGCGGCTGCCGAACGGGCGCTCCTGTCGACCTCAGGCGGCGGCATCTGGATGCGTGGGGCGAGTTCACCGGCTGCCGGCTCGGGATTCGCCGCACGCCATGCGCTGAAGAGGTTGGGATCACACTGCTCGGTGGCCATACCAGGCATCCAGAGCCCGTCCTTGACGCAGTTGCGCCCAAATCCGTCACGCACTTCGCGGTTGGGTGTGTTGCCGTTGGATCGCCGCACGTAAGAGCCGAAACTGCCCTCGGGCAGTAGCGCGCCGGGGGCGACCACCGGGGCGGCAGCGCGGGCCTTCGCGCGCTCTTCCATCTCCGCCGCCATGGCGGCGTCACGTTTCGCCTGTTCCGCCTGACGAGTGGCCTTGGCTGCCTCGGCAGAGCCGGTGCACTCCGGGGAATCGAAGGCGTAGGTCTCGCCGCCGGAGCCCACGCAGGAGGAGCCTTGTCCATCGCGGGTCGATCGGGAGAAACCGTCGAAGATCCAGCGGCCCGGGCTCACGTCGGCATGGCTGGCGATCGGAGCGAGCAGAGAAGCCGCCGCGATTCCGATCAGAGATTTCTTGAGCTTGAAACGAATGGCAAATCCGAACATGGCGTTGTCACCGCAGGTTAGGGTTGCTCTTACTGTTTTGTCGCCGCGTGCACTGCCCGGCGCAATGCGCCGGACCCTCCCGCGAGTGTGTCCGTCCCCCCACGCTGCGGGAGCAATTCGAGGATAGCACAGAGCAGAAAGCATTAGACGAATCAGGACTCTGGCCCGGTTGCGTCAGCGCGTGTCAGACCTGCCTGGCAGGGGGGGCGCGTGATACCATCGCGGCTTTTCTTCACCGCGCTGACCCTGTTCCCGACACAGGGGCAGTGGGGCTCGAGCGAAGGGGCCGCTCCCGAGTCCGGTTCGTTCGCGCTCCTCCTCTAAACCGCCCACCGCAGAAGCCTGAAAGCATGGAGCAGTTCGCCAAGGAAACCCTGCCGGTCTCCCTCGAGGAGGAAATGCGCCGGTCCTACCTCGATTACGCCATGAGCGTGATCGTGGGCCGCGCCCTCCCGGACGTACGTGACGGGCTCAAACCCGTGCATCGGCGCATCCTGTATGCGATGCACGAGGCCAACATCCAGTGGAACCGGCCCTACGTGAAGTGTGCGCGGGTGGTCGGCGAGGTCATGGGTAAATTCCACCCCCATGGCGACAATGCGATCTACGACACTCTCGTGAGGATGGCGCAGGACTTCAGCCTGCGCTACACCCTGATCGACGGGCAGGGCAACTTCGGGTCGGTCGATGGCGATAACGCCGCGGCGATGCGCTACACCGAATGCCGTCTGGAGCGCATCACCACCGAACTGCTTGCGGACATCGACAAGGAGACGGTCGATTTCGGGCCCAACTACGACGGCAAGGAGCAGGAGCCGCTCGTCCTGCCGTCCCGCATTCCCAATCTGCTGGTCAATGGCGCCTCCGGCATCGCGGTGGGCATGGCGACCAACATTCCGCCCCACAATCTCCCCGACGTGGTGGACGCCTGCCTGAAAGTGCTGTCCGAGCCCGAGATCGACCTCGAGAGCGTGATCGATATCGTGCAGGCGCCGGATTTCCCCACTGCCGGGATCATCTACGGCGTTGCCGGGGTGCGCGAGGGCTACCGCACCGGTCGGGGGCGCGTGATCATCCGGGCCCGCGCCCACTTCGAGGATATGGAGAAGGGTGCCCGCCAGGCCATTGTGGTGGACGAGTTGCCCTATCAGGTGAACAAGGCGCAACTGCTCATCCGCATCGGCGAACTGGTGCGCGAGAAACGGCTGGAAGGTATCTCCGAGATTCGCGACGAGTCCGACAAATCGGGCATGCGCGTGGTCATCGAGCTCAAGCGCGGAGAGATGCCCGAGGTGGTCCTGAACAATCTGTACAAAGAAACACAGATGCAGGACAGCTTCGGGATGAACATGGTGGCGCTGGTGGACGGCCGGCCCCTCCTGCTCAACCTCAAGGAAATCATCGAGGCCTTCCTGCGCCATCGGCGCGAGGTCGTCAACCGTCGTACCGTGTACGACCTGCGCAAGGCGCGGGAACGGGCTCACGTGCTCGAGGGGCTCGCGGTAGCCCTGTCCAACGTGGACGAGATCATCGCACTCATCCGCTCGGCGCCATCGCCGGCGGACGCGAAGGCGCAGTTGCTCGGCCGCACCTGGCGTTCCACGCTCGTCGAGGAAATGCTGTCTCGGGCCGGCTCGGGCAACCTCCGCCCGGAGGGGCTCGGGCCCGAGTTTGGAATGGGGCCGGAGGGTTACCGGCTGTCCGAGATCCAGGCGCAGCGCATCCTCGAGATGCAGTTGCAGCGGCTCACCGGCCTGGAGCGCGACAAGATCACCGCAGAGTATCGCGAGGTGATCGACAACATCATCGACCTGCTCGACATTCTGGCGCGGCCGGAGCGCATCACCGCCATCGTCGCGGCCGAACTGGCGGGGCTCAAGGAGCAGTACGGTGACAAGCGGCGCAGCGAGATCGTGCTCAACGTCCAGGACATCGGGATCGAGGACCTCATCACCCCTGAGGACCTCGTGGTCACGCTGTCCCACACCGGCTACATCAAGAGCCAGCCGCTGGCGGACTACCGGGCCCAGCGGCGGGGCGGGCGGGGCAAGCTGGCGACTGCCACCAAGGAGGACGATTTCGTCGACAGCCTGTTCGTGGCGCACACCCACGACTACATCCTGTGCTTCTCGAACCGTGGCCGCGTCTACTGGATCAAGGTCTACGCGGTGCCCCAGGGAGGACGTTCCAGTCGGGGCAAGCCGGTGGTCAACCTGTTCCCGCTGGCGGAGGGCGAGAAGATCAACGTCGTGCTGCCCGTGCGTGCATTCGACGACCAGCACTTCGTGTTCATGGCGACCGCCAACGGTACGGTCAAGAAGACACCACTGTCGGAGTTCTCGCGGCCGCGGCCGAGCGGCATCATCGCCGTCGATCTGGACGAAGGCGACTACCTCGTCGGAGCAGCCATCACCGACGGTGGTGCCGACATCCTGATGTTCTCCGATGCCGGCAAGGTGGTGCGGTTCGCCGAAACCGACGTCCGGCCCATGGGACGGGGTGCGCGTGGCGTCCGCGGCATGCGCCTCGCGGGGGAGCAGATGGTGATCTCGCTGGTGGTGGCGGCGGACGAATCCAAGACCGTGCTCACCGCCACGGAGAACGGCTACGGCAAGCGTACCCCGGTGGCGGAGCACACCCGGCATGGCCGCGGGACGCAGGGCACCATCGCCATCCAGACCAGCGCCCGGAATGGCCGCGTCGTCGCGGCGCGACTGGTGGATGCGGACGACGAGATCATGCTGATCACCACGGGAGGGGTATTGATACGCACTCGCGTGGCCGAGATCCGCGAGATGGGCCGGGTGACGCAGGGCGTGACGCTGATCGACCTCGACAAGGGGGAGCGTCTTGCGGGACTGGAGCGGGTGGTTGAGAAGGAAGAGGACGGGGCGTCGGGCGAGTACGCCGAGGACGGTGCCGAAGAGGGCGATATCCCTCTGGCGGATGTGTTGCCTGCCGCCGATTCGGACGAGGAAGGGACGAAGTAAATGGAACGAGTGTTCAATTTCAGCGCGGGGCCCGCGGTCCTGCCGCAGGAAGTGTTGGCCCAGGCGCGCGATGAGATGCTCGACTGGCACGGCTCGGGCATGTCGGTGATGGAGATGAGCCACAGGGGCAAGGAGTTCGAGTCCATCATCGCCCAGGGTGAGGCCGACCTCAGGGAACTGCTCGCCGTGCCTGGCGGCTACAAGGTGCTGTTCCTGCAGGGGGGCGCCTCGCTCCAGTTCTCGATGATTCCCCTCAATCTGATGGGGGCCCGCAAGGTGGCCGATTACGTCCACACCGGGGAATGGGCCAAGAAGGCAATCAGCGAAGCGAAGCGTTTGGGGACGGTGAACGTCGCCGCCAGCGCGGAGGATCGCAATTTTTCCTACGTGCCGCCGCAGTCCGGTTGGAATCTGACTCCGGACGCAGCCTACGTGCACATCACCACCAACGAGACCATCGGCGGGGTCGAGTACCATTGGGTGCCGGACACAGGGTCCGTGCCGCTGGTGGCCGACATGTCCTCCCACATCCTCTCGCGCCCCATCGAAGTGGCGCGCTACGGGCTCATCTATGCCGGCGCCCAGAAGAACATCGGGCCTGCCGGGCTGGCCATCGTGATCGTACGGGAGGACCTGCTGGGCATGGCGCCCGCCGGTACGGCCGCCATGCTCGACTACAAGGTGATGGCGGACAGCGGTTCGATGTACAACACGCCCCCGACCTACTCGATCTACATCGCCGGGCTGGTGTTCCAGTGGTTGAAGCGGCTGGGCGGGCTGGGCGAGATGGAGCGCATCAACCGCGCGAAGGCGGGGCTGCTCTACGTTCGCGTCGATGCCAGCGGTTTCTACTCCAATCCGGTCGCTCCGGGCGACCGCTCGCTGATGAACATCCCGTTCAGACTGGCGGACGAGCGCCTGGACGAGGCCTTCCTCAAGCAGGCCAAGGCGGCAGGTCTGATCCAGCTCAAGGGCCACCGATCGGTCGGTGGCATGCGGGCGTCCATCTACAACGCCATGCCCATGGCCGGGGTGGAGGCGCTGGTTTCGTTCATGGGTGAGTTCGAGCGCGCCAATGGCTAGGTTCCGCCTCCTCACGCTGAACAACATCTCCGCGCGCGGACTAGCCCGGCTTCCCCAGGAGCAGTTCAGCCATGCTTCCGACGAGACGGCTCCGGACGCGATGCTGGTGCGTTCGGCAGACATGCACGCCATGGACATCCCGGCATCGGTGCTCGCGGTTGGACGCGCCGGCGCGGGAACCAACAACATTCCGATCGCGGCCCTCAGCGCGCGCGGGGTCCCGGTGTTCAATACCCCCGGGGCCAACGCCAACGCCGTCAAGGAACTCGTGCTTGCGGGCATGCTGCTGGCGGTGCGCAACATCGTTCCTGCCCTGCGCTTCGTGGAAGGCCTGGTGGAGATGGGCGATGCGCTCGATCGTCGGGTGGAGGAGGGCAAGAAGCACTACGCCGGCATCGAGCTCGCCAATCGCACGCTCGGCATCATCGGGCTCGGGAGAATCGGCAGTCTGGTGGCCGACATGGCGATCAAGCTCGGGATGAAGGTGGTCGGCTTCGACCCGGAGATCACCGTCGAGGCGGCCTGGAGCCTTCCAGCCCAGGTGCGCAAGGCGAACGGCGTCGAGGAATTGCTGCGCCTGTCGGATTTCGTCTCCCTGCACATACCCCAGGTGCCGGCGACACGCCATCTGATGAATCGCGATCGCCTGGGTCTGATGAAGACCAACGCTGTCCTGCTCAACTTCTCCCGTGAGGCCATTGTGGACGTCGATGCGTTGCTGGAGGTCCTGACGGCGCGTC
>JBILUV010000174.1:0-7858 GCA_044370825.1 Burkholderiales bacterium
TGATGCCGGCGATCCACTCGATGCGGTTGGCCGTAAGGCCCTCGCGCAACGCCTTGATGATCGGGATGCCGCCAGCCACCGCCGCCTCGAAGGCCACCATCACGCCCTTGGCACGGGCCAGGGCGAAGATCTCGTTGCCGTGGCGTGCCAGCAGCGCCTTGTTGGCCGTCACCACGTGCTTGCCGTGGCCGATGGCCGCGAGGATCAGCTCGCGTGCCACGGTGGTACCGCCGATGAGTTCCACCACGATGTCGATCGACGGGTCGGCCACCACGGAAAACGCGTCGTCGGTGATGCGCGCCGCGTCGCCGACGATCGCCCGCGCCCGCCCCTGGTCGCGCTCCGCCACCACCGCGATCTCGATGCCGCGCCCGGCGCGCCGGGTGATCTCCTCCTGGTTGCGGCGCAGGACGTTGAAGGTTCCGCCGCCCACGGTGCCGATGCCCAGCAATCCCACTTGAACAGGTTTCATTGCAACGCCTTCTTGAAGCCGAATCCGGTGATGAGGAATCCTTCGCGGAAATAGAAACGGTGCGCCCGCGTGCGCTGTGAGCCCGACTCCAGCTCCACGCCGCCGCAGCCCTGCGCCCGCGCCTCCGTCTCCAGCCATCGCAGCATGGCGGCGCCGACCCCGGTGCTGCGGGCATCGGTATCGGTGACGAGATCGTCGACGTAGAAGCGCCTGCCGGCATGGGTGTTCTCGAACACCCGGAACACCGCCACGCCGAGCGCCCGGTCGCCGGACACGGCAATGATCATCCCGGCACCGCTGGCGAGAATGCGCACCATCTGTGACGCGTAATCGGTGTCTAGATGGGGACGCAGCTGGCGGTGCACCGCCTCGGCCGAGGACAGCAGGCCCCGCGGCGGTGCATCAGACCCAGGGCCACCGACCCGGACGATGCGTATCGCTTCGACGCCGGCCACCCTCATCCGGCCAGCGCAGCCGGTGCCACGCCAAGCAGGCCGTCACGGCGGAACATGTCGCGGATGCCGCGGACCGCCTGCCGGATCCGGGCCTCGTTTTCGATCAGCGAGAAGCGCACGTGGCCGTCACCCCACTCGCCGAAGCCCACGCCCGGAGACACCGCCACCTTGGCGTCGGCCAGCAGCTTCTTGGAGAACTCCAGCGACCCCATGGCGCGGTAGGGCTCGGGAATGGCGGCCCAGATGTACATGGTCGCCTTGGGGATGTCGACCATCCAGTCGATGGTGTGCAGCCCGGTCACAAGCACGTCGCGACGGCGCTGGTACATGGCACGGATGTCCTCGACGCACTCCTGCGGACCCTCGAGGGCGACGATGGCCGCCACCTGGATGGGTGTGAAGGTGCCGTAATCGTGGTAGCTCTTCATCCGGCCCAGCGCCGCCACCAGCTCGGGGTTGCCGACCATGAAGCCGACGCGCCAGCCCGCCATGTTGTAGCTCTTGGACAGGGTGAAGAACTCCACCGCGATGTCCTTCGCGCCGGGCACCTGCATGATCGAAGGCGCCTTCCAGCCGTCGAACACGATGTCGGCGTAGGCCAGGTCGTGCACGACGAAGATGTCGTGCGCCTTCGCCAGCGCCACGATGCGCTCGAAGAACGGCAGTTCCACGCACTGCGCCGTCGGGTTTGCCGGAAAGTTGAGGATCAGCATCTTCGGTTTCGGCCAGGAGTCGTGGATGGCGCGCTCGAGGTCCGCGAAGAAGTCACCGCCCGGGGTGATGGGCACGTGGCGGATGTCGGCCCCGGCGATCACCGGACCGTAGATGTGGATCGGATAGCTCGGATTGGGCACCATCACGATGTCGCCCCGGTCCAGGGTCGCCAGCGCGAGGTGGGCGATGCCCTCCTTCGAGCCGATGGTGGCGATGGCCTCGGTGTCCGCGTCGATGTCGACGCCATAGCGCGTCCTGTACCAGTGCGAGATGGCGCGGCGCAGCCGAGGAATACCCTTCGACACCGAATAGCGGTGTGTATCGGGCCGCTGGGCGGATTCAACCAGCTTGTCGACGATGTGGCGCGGCGTCGGCTGGTCAGGGTTGCCCATGCCGAAGTCGATGATGTCCTCGCCACGACGCCGGGCGGCAGCCTTCAGCTCGCCGGTGATGTTGAACACATAGGGCGGGAGCCGCTTGATCCGGGGGAACTCGTGCATGGGGCAGGGGTCTCCGACCGGGCACCCGGCCAGGGGGGACGCATTGAATAAAGGCGATAATGGTAGTGGCGCGGGGGATGTTCCGCAAACGCCAGGGGAGCACCGGCATTGAAACTGCATATCGACCGATTCGAGGGACAGAACGCCTTCACCGGCTACGGTGATGACTACGTTGCCATCAACGGCAAGACCTGGCAGACCAGCGTGGTGGTCTTCCCCGACCGTCCGGTCGAGCCCTGGTCCGTCACCGACCCGGCCGGCATCGACGCCGAAGCCCTGGCCTTCCTCGCCCCGCTGCCGCTGGAGATCGTCCTCATCGGCACCGGCCAGCGCCACCACCTCATCCACCCCCGCGTCTGGGCCCCGCTGGCCGCCGCCCGCATCGGCGTCGAAGTCATGGACACCCGCGCCGCCTGCCGCACCTACAACATCCTCCTCGCCGAAGGCCGCAAAGTCGCCACCACCCTCATCCTCGGGGTCGGACCAAGGTAACATACTGTTTAAATTGAATTTAATGCCCAAAAACCCCCTGTTTTCCAGCTTAGACGGCCATTTTCGGGGGTGTTTTCGAGGGAGACGCTACCGGGGAGAAGCGCGGTAGCGGAACGCGAGACCGCGCCCCGTCTGGCAGCGCTCATGAGGTGCGAGACGCGGCGTCGCGTGGGCTGCGCCACGGCTGCCGCGGGACATCGGCGCAGGCTACGCGGCCGATCGAGACATCCGGGCTACAGCCCGGCAAGAACCCTCACATGGGCGAGTGCCGACCGTCCGAGGGCCCCGAGTTCGTAGCCACCCTCGAGCACCGATACGATCCGGCCGGCGGCGTGGGTGTGCGCCACTTCCATGATCCGGCGCGTGACCCAGGCGTAGTCGTCCTCGACCAGCGCAAGTGACGCCATGTCGTCGTCCCGATGGGCGTCGAACCCCGCCGAGACGAACACCATCTCCGGACGGAAACGCGCCAGGGCCGGGAGCCACTCCCGCTCCACCGCAGCACGGAAACCCGCGCCGTCGCTGCCCGCCGGCAGCGGCACATTGACCATGGTGTCCGACCGACCCTCCACCCCGCTGCGCGGGTAGAAGGGATGCTGGAAGGTCGACACCATCATCACCCGTGGGTCGTGCGCGAACATGGCTTCGGTGCCGTTGCCGTGATGCACGTCGAAGTCCACCACCGCCACGCGCGAGATCGTGTGCGCCGCCAGTGCATGCGCGGCTGCCACGGCAACGTTGTTGAAGAAGCAGAAGCCCATCGCCCGGCCCGGCAGCGCATGGTGCCCGGGCGGACGGACGCTGCAGAACGCGTTGTCGGCCTGCCCGGTGGCCACCAGGTCCGTCGCCAGCACCGCCGCCCCCGCCGCCCGCTGCGCTGCCGCCAGACTCCCGGCGTTCATGGCCGTGTCAGGATCGAGCTGGACCCGCCCCCGGGCTGGCGCACGCGCCTCCAGTTCGCCCAGGTAATCCGCCTCATGCACCCGCAACAGGCACTCTCGCTCCACCAGAGGGGCCTCCTGCACCTCCAGCAGCGGCATGACGCCCACGGCGATCAGCGCATCCGCCACCGCATCGAGGCGCTGCGGGCTTTCCGGATGTTCCGGCCCCATGTCGTGGCTGCGGCAGTCGGGGTGATGGATGAAGAGCGTGGTCATGACCGGTCTCCCTCGGGGCTGGCTTCGGACAACGGTAGCACGATGATCAGGATGTCCAAGCCCTCCGGCCTACCTGACCATCGGCCGTGCCGGAAAACGTTTCCGCGCGGGGAAGTATTACCATGTGACGCCTTTACATCATCAGGTAGCGGACGCCACGAAAACAGGGCCGAAAACCCCCTTCCAAGCTCCGAAAAGCGGTAATTTTTGGGATTTTTTCATTTAAGAACATAATGTTAACTTGGTCCGACCCCGACAACTGGCCGATCGGGCGAGGGTGATCGGACGAAATGCCCGGCCTCAAGAACTCCTCCGCCCACCCGCAAATCACTGGGACTGGTCAGAGCGCACGCCACGGGCGCACCATCACGGGCACAAGGAGCGAAGAAACCCCCATGTCATCGCGGGAAACACAACCCATCGTCGATGCCCTCGGCGACATCATCCTCGGCAAGGAGCGCCAGCTGAGGCTGACCGTGGCCTGCCTGCTGGCCCGCGGCCACCTGCTGATCGAGGACCTGCCGGGCGTCGGCAAGACCACGCTTGCGCATGCGCTCGCGCGGGTGGTCGGGCTGGACTTCCAGCGCATCCAGTTCACCGCCGACCTGCTGCCCGCGGACGTGCTGGGCATGTCGATCTTCAATCGCGAGACCGGCGGCTTCGAGTTCCATCCCGGGCCGGTATTCACCCAGGTGGTGCTGGCAGACGAGGTCAATCGGGCAACACCCAAAGCCCAGAGCGCCCTGCTCGAGGCGATGGAGGAGCAGCAGGTCACTGTCGAGGGCACCACCCGTCGCCTGCCCGACCCCTTCTTCGTCATCGCCACCCAGAACCCATCCCACCAGATCGGCACTTTCCCGCTGCCGGAATCCCAGCTCGACCGCTTCCTGATGCGCATCCGCATGGGTTACCCCGATGCGGCGGCCGAACGCGCCCTTCTGGCTGGCGAAGCGCGACGCGCCATGATCGCGGCCATGAAGCCGGTGATCGACGCCAAGGCTCTGGTGGCTCTGCAGCAGGCGGTGCGCGCCGTGCACGTTGCGCCGGCGCTCCTGGATTACGTCCAGGCGCTGCTGGGTCACACACGCCTGTCGCACGACTTCGCCACCGGCCTGAGCCCCCGCGCCGGCCTGGCACTTCTGAACGCCGCGCGCGCCTGGGCCTTCATGGACGGTCGCAACGCCGTGTTGCCCGAGGATGTGCAGACAGTGTTCCCGGCCGTCGCCGGTCACCGGCTGGTCTCGGCCAGCACCCAGACCGCGACCTCGGGCGACGACGCCGCCATCCGCGTCATCGCCACGGTACCGATCCCCTGAAGCGGACGCAGGCATGGCGTCCGTGGTGAAGCCCGGCCTGGGGCCCTGGAAGCGCAAGGCGCCGGCAGCGACCAAAGCTGCGGTAGTGCTGACCCAGCAGCGCGTCTACGTCATGCCCTCGCGCATGGGCGGCGTGTTCAGCCTGACCCTGTTCCTGATGCTGCTGGGGTCGATCAACTACAGCCTGGGCCTGGGTTACGTGCTCACCTTCCTGCTCGGCGGGCTGGGCATAGTGAGCCTGCTGCACACCTGGCGCAATCTCGCGGGACTGGACATCCGGCCCGGCCGGCCTGAGCGCGTGTTCGCCGGCGACCACCTGCGCTTCACGGTATCGATCCGCAACCCAACCGGCCTGGCGCGCTTCGCCATCGGGCTGCGTCGCGGCCACGAGGTCGCGCACTTCGTGAACGTCGGACCACGGGGCGAGGCCGAATCCTTCGTCGAGATGGTGGCGAAGCAGCGCGGCTGGCTCGAGCCCGGCCGCATGGAGATCGCCACCAACTACCCTCTGGGCCTGTTCCGCGCCTGGAGCTACATGCACTTCGAGCAATGGGCGCTGGTCTACCCGCGTCCGGAGCCGGCCCCGCCGCCCCTGCCGC
The DNA here is from genome assembly GCA_044370825.1 of Burkholderiales bacterium. Taxonomy (GTDB): domain Bacteria; phylum Pseudomonadota; class Gammaproteobacteria; order Burkholderiales. The sequence goes on from JBILUV010000174.1 coordinate 5,706, forward strand.
TGGTCCCGTTCGGCTCCGGCGCCGGCACGGTCGGCCAGGGGTCCGAGGAGGATTTCGAGGGCCTGCGCGAGTACCGCCCCGGAGACCCGTTGAAGCGCATCCACCTCAAGAGCCTCGCCCGTCCCGGCGCTCCGGCGACCAAGGAGTTCGCGGGCGGCCCGTCGCCGGCGGCGGCGCGCATCGACTGGCGCCTGTGCCCGGACGACATGGACACCGAAGCCCGCCTGTCCCGGCTTACGGCGTGGATCCTGCGGGCCGAGCAGGCCGGCCTGCCGTGGTCGCTGCATGTGCCCGGGACCGATCTGGCGCCCGGCCACGGCCCCGCTCAGCGGGATCAGGCCCTCGAACTGCTGGCGCTTCACGGCCGATGAGGCGCCGCAGCAAACCGCCGCTGCTGGAGTACGCGGCGCTCACCACTCACCGGGTGCTGGCGCTGGTGGCTTGTCTCGCCCTGGTGCTGGCGCCGCACGCGCTGCGCATGCCGCTGTGGCTGACCCTTCTGGCCGCGCTGGTCATGGCCACACGCGCGGCCTTCGCGTGGCGCGGCTACGGTCTGCCGCGCCCCTGGGTACTCGCCGCCCTGGCTCTGGCGGCGGCAGCAGGCACCTGGATGTCCTACGGCATGCTGTTCGGACGCGACGCAGCGGTAGCGCTGCTGCTGATGATGATGTGCCTGAAACTGATGGAGTTGCGCACCGCGCGCGACGCCGTCGTGGTGGTGTGCCTCTCGTACTTCGCGGTGGTCACCAATTTCCTGTATTCGCAGACGGTGGCCATGGGTTTGTACCTGCTGGGCTGCGTGTGGCTGATCACCGCCTTCCTGCTGGGCATGCAGCGCAACGCCGGCCCGCGCAGCATCGCCGGCCTGCTGCGCCACTCGGCCCTCCTGCTCGCCCAGGCGACACCCGTGATGCTGGTGCTGTTCCTCCTGTTCCCGCGCATCCAGGGGCCGCTGTGGGCCCTGCCCCACCCCTCTGGCGGCGGCCTCACCGGCCTGTCGGACACCATGGCGCCCGGCAGCGTGTCCAGCCTGAGCCTGTCCGACGCCGTCGCCTTCCGCGTCGAGTTCCGCTCGCCACCGCCCGACCCCTCGAAGCTGTACTGGCGCGGCCCGGTGATGTGGGACTTCGACGGCCGCACCTGGCGCGCGGGCGACAGCCGCCCCCTGCGCAGCCGCAGCGTGCGCCTGCAGGGCGGGTCGATCGACTACGTGGTCACGCTCGAACCCCACGATCACCGCTGGCTGTTCGCCATCGACCTGCCAGCCGAACGTCCGGAGGCCGCCACCATCACGCAGGAGCTGGAACTGCTCGCCACCCAGCCGGTGCGGTCGCGGCTGCGCTACGCCATGAGCTCGTATCCCGAGGCGGTCTTCGGCCTGGACGAGGACGCGGCAGCCCTGCAGGAGGCGACCGTGCTGCCCGACACCTTCAACCCGCGCGCCGTTGCTCTGGCGGCCTCCTGGCGGGCGCAGACCAGCGACCCGCGGGCACTGGTGGAGCGCGCGCTCGCGCTGTTCAATGAGCAGCCCTTCTTCTACACCCTGGTGCCGCCGGAGCTGGGCATCCACAGCGTGGACGAATTCCTGTTCGGGTCACGGCGCGGCTTCTGCGAGCACTTCGCCTCCAGCTTCGTGGTGCTGATGCGGGCCGCCGGCGTGCCCGCGCGGGTGGTCACCGGCTATCAGGGCGGACAGTTCAACACCGTCGGTGGCTACATGATCGTGCGCCAGTCGGATGCCCACGCCTGGGCCGAGGTTTGGTTCGAAGACTCCGGCTGGGTACGCGTCGACCCCACTGCCGCAGTGTCGCCGCAGCGCATCGAGCGCGGCATCGCCGCCGCCCTGCCGGACACCGACCCACTGCCCCTGCTCGCCCGCGCCGACACCACCTGGATACGGGGACTGCGCTTCGGTGTGGACATGATGACCTACGGCTGGAACCAGTGGGTGCTGAGCTATTCCCAGGAGCGCCAGCTGGCCATGCTCTCGGGCCTGACCGGGCAGACGCTGTCCTGGCGTGGTGTCAGCATCATGCTGATCTTGGGCACCATCGGCGTGGTGGCATTGCTCGCGGTGGTGACGCTGCGCCGCCGCCCGCCGCCCGACATCGACCCGGCGGCGATCGCCTGGGACACGCTGTCACGCAAGCTCG
>JBILUV010000175.1:0-7849 GCA_044370825.1 Burkholderiales bacterium
CGACATGGTGGACATGGGTGTGATCGACCCGACCAAGGTGACACGCACGGCGTTGCAGAACGCTGCCTCCGTGGCTGGCCTGATCCTCACCACCGATGCCATGGTGGCCGAACTGCCGAAGGAAGATAAGCCAGCCCCGGCGCCGGGCGGCGGCATGGGTGGCATGGGCGGCATGGGCGGCATGGACTTCTGACGCAGCCCCTGCCCCGTGATGAAAACGCCCCGCCCGTCGGGGCGTGTTCTTTTTCAGCGCGTGTCGTGACCGGTCATCGCCTCGAGGAGACGCCGGGTGCGCATGCCGGGGCCGCCCCCGCCCCAGGCGCCGCCACATCGAGCACCAGCCCCGCCTCCCCTGGACCCGCTGTCCATCCTGGGGCGGTTCCGACGCCCGGGACATGGACCAGATCGCCGTCGAGATACAGCAGCGGCAGCCGGCTCCGTTCCCAGGAGGGGATGCCCGCCTCCTGGAGCAGGTTCTTCAGGGTGCGGTGCGGTCCGCCCGCATGCAGCCGCATGCGCTCCCCGCCGCGGCGGGTGCCGAGGCTCGCCCTGCCGCGCAGGGGCAAGTCGGCACGCACGCCCTGCCCCATCACCGCCACGAACCGCGCCACTCGGCCATCAGGCAGCGGCAGCTGCGGCTCACCTTGCCATGGCAGGTTCCAGCCCACCGGTGCGTCCGTCTCCGCTGAGACCAGCTGCAACCAGCCGCGATGCCGCACCAGTCGTCGGGTGCCCAGCGGGAAACACGGTCCGGCATCAGGCCGCGCCTGCAGGGCCTGGGACAGCATCTCCAGCAGACGCGCCCGCGGGGGGGGCGGAATGCCGGCCTCACGCAGCCACAACCGGAGCACGTTGGCCCGGCCGGGCTCGTCGAGACCCGCCAGGGCCCCGAGGTCAAGCCCGCCATCGCCGGCACAGCGGGCGAGATCGAGGTGGCCGAGCCGGTCCGCGAGCGCGGCGAGATCCGCCGCGTTGTCGGCCGCGCGCGCCAGGGTCTCGCGATAGCCCGGAAAACGCGCCGCGATCAGCGGCATGACGGCGTGGCGGAGGTAGTTGCGACTGAACCGACGATCCTCGTTGGACTCGTCCTCGACCCAGGACAACCCTCGCTCCCTGGCGCAGGCAAGCAGCTCATCGCGCTTGACCGCAAGCAGCGGACGGATCAGCACCGAAGTGCCGGTGAGCCGCCGGCACGCCGGCATCGCCGCGATCCCGGCGGCGCCCGCGCCGCGCAGCAACTGCAGCAGCACGGTCTCGGCCTGGTCGTCTGCGTGATGGGCGAGCGCGACCGCATCCACAGCGGCTGCGGCATAGCAGCGGTGGCGCTCGGCCCGCGCCGCCGCCTCGATGCCGCGGGGGTCGTCTCGCCGCACCTGCACCCGGTGCACCGCCAGGGGGATGCCCAGGGACTCCGCCAGGCGGGCACAGGCCCCGGTCCAGGCATCGGCCTGCGCACTCAGGCCGTGGTTGACGTGGAGAGCCGACAGTGCCACGCCGGCCCCGGGCGCAACGGACGCGAGCAGGTCCAGCAGGACGACGGAATCGAGTCCGCCACTCAGACCGACGGCGACACTGCGGCCCTGCAAGTGCCAGTGCTGCAACTGGCCGGCGACGTCACCGCACAGGCGCGCGAAGAGTGCCGATCGGGACGATTCGATGGTCATGGAGGCGCCCCGGCGGGACAAGATCCGCCGCGAGGCGGGAGCCGAGGCGGATGGGTGCGCCGGCGGTACCCGCGGCACCCGCCGAACCGCAACATGCCGGCCTCAGCGCGCCGGCATCACTTCCTTGAACTTGCCGTAGCCGAGAAGCTTTTCGAAGCGCGCCTCGACCAGTTCCTCCAGAGGGCGGCTCTGCAGGTCCTTGAGAGCATCGGCCAGCGCCCGGCGCACCGACTGCATGGTGGCGCCGACGTCCCGGTGCGCGCCGCCGAGCGGCTCGCCGATGACCTTGTCCACCAGACCCAGGGTCTTCAAGCGGTTGGCGGTGATGCCGAGGGTCTCGGCCGCCTCCGGCGCCTTGTCGGCGCTCTTCCACAGGATCGAGGCACAGCCCTCGGGCGAGATCACCGAATAGATCGCGTACTGCAGCATCATCACGGTGTCGCCGACAGCGATGGCCAGGGCACCACCCGAGCCGCCCTCGCCGATCACGGTGCAGACAATGGGCACCTTCAGATCGGCCATCGCGTAGAGGTTGCGGCCGATGGCCTCGGACTGGCCGCGCTCCTCGGCGCCCACGCCAGGATAGGCACCCGGGGTGTCGATGAAGGAGATCACCGGGATCTGGAACTTCTCGGCCAGCTTCATCAGCCGCAGCGCCTTGCGGTAGCCCTCCGGCTTGGGCATGCCGAAGTTGCGGTAGATCTTCTCCTTGGTGTCGCGCCCCTTCTGGTGGCCGATCACCATGACCGACTGACCGCCGAAGCGCGCGAGGCCGCCGACGATGGCCGGGTCCTCGGCAAAGCTGCGGTCGCCGTGCAGTTCCTCGAAATCGGTGAACAGGTGCTGCACATAGTCAAGGGTGTAGGGGCGCTGGGGATGGCGCGCCACCTGGGAGATCTGCCAGGAACTCAGCTTGGCGTAGATCTCCTTTGCGAGGGTGTTGCTCTTCTTCTGCAGCCGCGAGATCTCCTCGGAGATGTCGACCGCCGAGTCGTCCTGCACGTAGCGCAGTTCGTCGATCTTCTGCTCGAGTTCGGCGATCGGCTGCTCGAAATCGAGGAAGGTGGTCTTCACGGCCGTGGCGGGGGTGTTGGACATGGCAAAGGCCTCACTTTCCGTAATGCGCGCTCAGGTAGTCGACGATCGCCCGGGCGTCCTCGGGCGGGATCGGCGCGCCCATGACGCGGATCATCTTGTTCACGCTCCCCTCCCAGCCCTTGCGGTCGAGGAAGGGGGAATTCATCGGGATGTAGTCCAGGCTGTGGCACATGACGCAGTGCGTCTCGACCGCCTGCCGGCCCGGGCCATCCTTCAGCACGATGGCGTCCTCGCCCGCCTCGGCGGCGAGGGCGATGCACAGCGGCAGCAGAGCGAGTGTTCGGGATCGCATCGGTCAGGTGCAGCGGATGGTGACGGGCTGCACCACGTTGTTGTGGTAGCCGGCCGGGTTGAACAGCAGGTCGAAGGTCTGGGTGGCACCGACGCGGTTGGTGGCCTTCGCCATCAGCACGTGTTCCCCCGGCGTCGGGGTGAAACCGTGGGACCACTGCCGCCAGGAATACCGGCCGAGGTCCTCGCCAAGTTCGGCCGGCGCCCAGGTGCGCCCGCGATCGGTCGACACCTCGACGCGGACGATGCCGTAGCCTCCGTCCCAGGCGACGCCGCGCACGAACAGCGGTGTGTTGGCGCGATAGAGCATGTGGTCGCGAATGTTCACCATCAGTGAATTCACCACCATCTCGGTGATCGGCGTGGTGGTGTCCGTCTCCTGGGACAGGAATCGGTCGACGATGGGGAAGCGGCCCTTGGGCAGGCGGTAGGCCGGGTTCATCCAGAAGCCCTGAAGCGGCTGGGTGCGCACCTCGATGGCCGTAAGGTGCTTGATCCAGTAGGTGGCGGTCCACCCGGGGACGACGATGCGCGCGGGGAATCCGTGCCAGTGCGGCAGCGGCTCGCCGTTCATCTCGAAGGCGATGAGCGTGTTCTCGTCCATGGCCTTCCACAAGGGAATGCTCTTGACGAAGTCCGGCGTCTGGCCGCTCACCCCGCTGTCGGCACCGTCGAAGGCGACCTCGACAGCGCCCGTGGCCACGCCGGCACGCGTCAGGACATCCCGCAGTCGCACGCCCTTCCAGCGGGCATTGCCCATGGCACCATTGCCCCACTGGACGCCGGGCACGTGCGGATCGGAGAAGCCGCGCCGGTTGCCGGAGCACACGCACAGCGCCGCCACCTCGACCTGCTCGAACTCCGTGCGCAGCTGCGCCAGGGTGAAGCCCGCGCCGGCCTGCGCACCGTCCCCGCCCACGGACAGCCGCCACGAGGCGGCATCGACCTGCGGAATCACCGACAGGTGATAGCGCACGAAGAAGGCGTCGTTCGGCGTGAAGGGCTCGGAGAAGGCCCGCACCGGCGTCTCGAAGTTGGGCGGCCGCCAGCTGCGCTTGATCAACGGCGCCTTGCCAGGAAGCGTGTCGTAGGTGGCCGACTCCCGCGTCCCGGCCGGCAGTGCGGCCGGACCGGCGGCGTTCTGGGCCAGCAGCGGCCCACCGGCGGCGACGAGACTGGCACCCGCTGCGCCCTGCAGCAGGCGACGGCGCGACAGGCTCATGGGGCTTCCCGGCAGTGCGTTGTCATGGAGCCGGATTCTGACATCTTTCGGCGATCGCCACGCAGGCCGCGCCCGCCGCCAGCCTCAGGGCGCCTGGAGTGCCACGGCGGGCCGCGCCGCGGCCGACCAGCGTGTCGTGCCCGGGTCGGGCAGGAACACCGAGGGGGTACCGCCCGCCCGGGTGCGCGGGTCGCCGTGGGCCGTGGCCTCGCCGGTCCGCGCATCAACGAACACGGCCTGCATGTTGCCCCAGCGCCGCCGCCCCTCCTGCACCACATGGCCCCGATCGGTCAGGGCCTGCACCCAGTCAGCGCCGAACTGGCCGGGTTCGATCTCGACCCGGTCGGGCAGGTACTGGTGGTGGTAGCGCGGCGTGGCGAGGACGGCATCGATGTCGGGGGTACCGCGGTCCAGATGCGCCTGGATGGCAAGCAGCAGCATGCTGATGATGCGCGAGCCCCCTGGGGTGCCGAGCACCAGAACTCCGCGAGTGTCCTCGACAAAGGTGGGCGACATGCTGGAAAGCGGACGTTTGCCCGGCGCGATGGCGTTGGCAGCGTCGCCGGTCAGCCCGAACATGTTGGCGACGTCCGGGGCGATGGCGAAATCGTTCATCTCGTTGTTCAGCAACACGCCGGTGCCTCCTGCCACGAAGGCGGCACCGAAGGGGGCATTGATGCTGAGCGTGGCGGCGACCCGGTTGCCCGCCGCGTCCACAACCGAGAAGTGCGTCGTGTGCCCGCCCTCGCGCGTCGCCAGCCCCCGGGGCAGGCTGGCGCTGGGCGTGGCCCGCGCCGGATCGATGTCCGCCCCCCTGGCATCGGCATAATCCCGGCTGCCCAGCCGCTCCTGCGGCACGGCGACGTGATCGGGGTCGCCCAGATGCAGCGCCCGGTCCTGGTAGGCGCGGCGCATCGCCTCCACCACCCAGTGGGCGCGCTCCCCGGGCGCCATGGCCGACAGGTCCCGGCGCTCCAGGATCTGCAGCGCCTGGGCCAGCGTAAGGCCGCCGCTGGACGGCAGCGAAGCGGTGACGATGTTCGCGCCCCGATGGGTGAAGCGGAACGGCTCGCGCTCCACCACGCGGTAGCCCGCGAGGTCGGCCCGGCTCCAGATGCCACCCCCGGCGCGTACGGAACGCACCATTTCCTCAGCCACGGGGCCGTCATAGAAGCCGGCCGCGCCGCGTGCGGCGAGGGCGCGCAGCGTGGCGCCGAGCGCCGTCTGGCGCACCACGAAGCCGGTCGCCGGCGCCTTGCCGCCATCGAGGAAGATGCCGGCCGCGAGCGGATCCGTGCGCAGCACGGTCTCGCGCCAGCCGAGGGCCGCGACATAGCGCGCGTCCACCGCGAACCCGTCCTCTGCCAGCCGGATCGCCGGTGCCAGCAGGGCTGCAAGCGGCCGGGTGCCGTAGCGCTCCGCCAGATGCGCCAGCCCGGCCGGCACGCCCGGAATCCCGGCCGCGCGGGCGCCGTCCAGGGAGGCGCGGGTATCGGGACGCCCGTCGGCACCGAGGTACATGTCGGGCGTTGCGGCACCGGGCGCGGTCTCGCGTGCGTCCAGCATCACCTGCCGCCCGTCCGAGGCGCGATGCAGCAGGAAGAACCCGCCCCCGCCCAGGCCGGAGGCGAAAGGCTCCACTACCGCCAGTGCGGCAGCCACCACGACGGCAGCATCGAAGGCATTGCCGCCCGAGGCCAGCACCGCCTCCCCGGCCTCGGTGGCCAGGCCATGGGCCGAGGCCACCGCATGGCGCCCGGCGGCGCCGGCACCCGCGCCGGTCAGGCACAGGACGAGGCCCAGCAGCAGGCCGGGGACGATCCGCCTCACGTCTCGCATCACGACTCCTCCGCGCGCATGTCAATCACGAGGCCAAAGGCCACACGTCCGGGACTGGCGCTCATGCCGGCCGCCTCACGCGGTAGCTCGCGGCGTACAGGGCCGGGAGGAACAGCAGCGTCAGCACGGTGGCCACCGTCAGCCCGCCCATGATGGCCACCGCCATCGGCCCCCAGAAGTTGGACCGCGACAGCGGGATCATGGCCAGGATGGCGGCCGCGGCCGTGAGCATGATGGGCCGGCAGCGTCGCACCGTCGCCTCGACGATCGCGTCCCAGGGAGCCAGACCGGCGCCGATGTCCTGGTCGATCTGGTCCACCAGGATGATGGAGTTGCGCATGATCATCCCCGACAGCGCGATGAAGCCCAGCATGGCGACGAAGCCGAACGGCACCCGCCCCACCAGCAGGAACAGGCTCACGCCGATGATGCCCAGCGGCGCCGTGACCAGCACCAGCAGGGCCTTGCGCAGGCTCTGCAGATGGATCATCAGCAGGGTCGTGACCACCAGCAACATGAGCGGCAGCACGGCATTGACCGAGCCCTGGCCGTTGGTGCTCTCCTCGATGATGCCGCCCATCTCCACCCGGTAGCCCGGCGGCAGGCTGGCGCGGATCGCCGCCAGCTGCGGCTCGATCTGCTGCGACACCTCGGGCGGCTGGATCGACCCGGCGACATCGCCCTGCACCGTGATGGTAGGCACGCGCGAGCGGCGCCAGATCACGCCCTCGTCGAGCTCGTACTTCACCTGCGCGAGCTGCGACAGCGGCACCGGGCGTCCGCTGCGCGTCGGCAGGTGGATGTCGCCGATGTGGTCCAGGCTGCGGCGCTCGCCCTCGGCGGCCCGCATCACGACCTGGATGAGCTGGTCGCGCTCTCGGAATTCGGTTACCGGCGCGCCGCTCAACATGGTCTGGGTGAGATTGGCGATGTCCTGGGAGCTCACGCCGGCCTGGCGCGCCTTGTCCTGGTCGATGTCCAGCCGCACCGTCTTGACCTTCTCGTTCCAGTCCAGATGCACGCCGCGCATGTGAGGGTTGGCGCGCATCACCGTCGCAACCTCCTGGGACAGGCGGCGCAGCTCGGCGAAGTCCGGCCCCATGACCCGGAATGCCACCGGATAGGCCACGGGCGGGCCATTCTGCAGCGGGATCACGCGGTGGCGCACCCGCGAGAAGTCCTGTTCCAGGGTCACGATCAGCCGCGCCTGCAGCGCATCGCGCACCTTTGCGTCCTTGGCCGTGATGACGAATTCCACCAGGTTGGAGGCAAACGGCTGCTGGTCCAGAGGCAGGTAGAAGCGCGGGCTGCCGCCGCCGATGTAGGTGACATACTTCTCGATGTCCGGATCCCTGGCGAGGATGGCCTCGAAGCGCTTCGCCTCGCCGGCCGTGGCATCCAGTGATGCCCCTTCCTGCAGCCACAGGTCGGCCACCAGTTCCGGGCGGTTGGCCGACGGGAAGAACTGCTGCTGGATCAGGCCGAAGCCGGCCACGGCGAGCACGAACAGGCCCACAGTGATGGCGATCACGGTCTTGCGCCAGGTCACGCACCAGGTCACTAAGCGGCGGAAGCCGCGGTAGAACGGCCGCTGGTAGACGTCGGTGTCGTGGCCCGGCCCGGCGGCCAGCGGCGCCGCCCGGCGCCGCAGCACCATCCGCAGCAGGCGTGCCCCCAGCCCCTCCTCATGGCCGTGGCGCGAGTAATCCGGCAGCAGGTGATAGCCCATGTAGGG
>JBILUV010000176.1:0-7845 GCA_044370825.1 Burkholderiales bacterium
CACAGTTCCGGGCACTCCGTCGTGTCGCCGGTGAAGATCAGGCTGCCGCGGCCGCTGTCGATCCAGTAGCCGACGGCTGGCACCGTGTGATTGGCCGGGACTGCCGTGATGCGCCGGCCCTGCAGTTCCACCGCGTCCCCCAGAGCAACCTCGACGAATTTCAGGAATGGCTGCCGCTCATCGGGGATGCGCGAGAAATCCGGCCAGATCTTCCAGTTGAAGATGTGGGCCCGCAGGATCTCGAGGGTCTGTGCCGTTGCATAGACCATGATGGGTTGTTTGCGCATGCCCCCCACCGTGTCCACCAGGAAGGGCAGCATCGCCACATGGTCCAGGTGAGAGTGCGTCAGGAACACGTGGTCGACCATCTGGAGTTCCGTCAGGCTGAGGTCACCGACCCCGGTTCCGGCGTCGATCAGGATGTCCTGGTCCACCAGCATCGAGGTGGTGCGCAGGTTTCCTCCGATTCCGCCGCTGCAGCCGAGTACGCGAACCAGCATCCGTAGCCTCCGCGCCTCAGTGGGTTCGTGTGCCAGCGCAGCCGGCACCCTGGGCTGGAGCGGACGGGCGGCGGATGCAGCCATGCGCATGTGCGGCAGCCCCGCCAGCAGGGGGAGCAGCGCGATGCGCATGCCGTGAATCATGGTCAAGCTTCATGCGTCCGTCGTCTCCATGGGGTCGGGTTCCTCGGCCGGCGCGACGCTATCCGCTGCATCGATCCGCCTGCGGTCGCAGTGCCAGGTGCACCCTGCGTCCTGTCGCGCGGCAGTTCCCGCGTCGAACGCCGATCACGACCCATGTGAGGGAACAACGGCGGCGCGAGCGCGGACTTGACCCGAATGTTGCGTCAGGCGGAGGGGTAGCGCCGATCCGCATCTGTCGGCACGTGGTCGCGCGTCCAGACAATACCCGTTGGGGGGGCCGGCAGCGCCGGTCAGCTGTCAGGCGGCAGGGCGGTAGAAAAACTCCATCTTCACCCCGGCGAGTTCGATGATGTCGTGGTCATGCAGCAGATGCGCCTGGGCGTCCAGCGTCCTGCCGTTGAGCGCCGGGTGTTGCACGCCTTCGACGTGGGTGATGAAGAAGCCCTGCGGCCGCTTGGCAATCACCGCCACCTGCACCCCCGGCTTGCCCAGCGTGGTCAGGGCCTTCACCAGTGTCAGTTCGCGACCCGCGTTGGGGCCGGACAGGATCTGGATCACGCCCTGCGACGGGGCGGCGTTGCCACCGATGCCGGGGATGGAGGCCAGGGATCCCGGGATTGAGGCCAGTGGGCTCGGCATCGCGCCCGGTTGGGTGGACAGGGGCGCGGGCATGGGGCGGGCAGCCGCCGGGGCGCCGGCGTCGGCCAGGGAACGCGGGACCGCGCGGCGCGTGTCCGTTCCGGTACCCATTGCCATGCCCATGCCGGCGCCAGTCTGAGCCTCCTGTGCCCGTGGTTCGGCTGCGCGGGGAACGGGGCGCAGCAGCATGGTCTTCTCGAAATCCGAGCCTGCCGCCGCGGCGGCCTGTTCGCTGACGTATTTAAGGCGGTACTTGCCGATCTCGACCACGTCCCCGTTCTGCAGGAAGTGCTTTCGCACGCTCTGGCCGTTCACCAGCGTGCCGTTGGTGCTGCCGAGATCTTCGAGGAAGGAGTCGTTCAGGATCGTCACAATGGCTGCGTGCTCGCCGCTCACCGCCAGATTGTCGATCTGTACGTCGTTGTGCGGCTTCCTGCCGATCGTGGTCCGTTCCTTCGTCAGCGCGTACTCCTTGAGCACCACGCCGTCGAGTGTGAGGATCAATTTGGCCATGAATCGTGTCCCCGTCGTCACTTGAACCAGGACAACACCCGGGACAGCCAGGTGTCGGCGGCGGGGAACTCCCGCACCACCTTGACCAGGACCACCGAGACGTTGTCCCGACCACCGTTGTCGTTGGCCATTTGAACCAGCTGGTTGGCCGCCAGGGGCAGGTTCGCCCCCAGGGCGCTCAGCGTGAGTTCGATGTCTTCGTCTTCCACCATGTCGTTGAGCCCGTCCGAACACAGCAGATAGATGTCGCCGGACAGAACGTCATGGGTGTGGATCTCCGCTTCGACCTTAGGCTCGATGCCGAGCGCGCGGGTGACCAGATTGCGGTTCTGTGACCGGCGTGCAGCCTCGCGGGTGAGCATGCCGCTGTCGATCTGTTCCTGCAGCAGCGAGTGGTCACGGGTGATCTGTTGCAGTGTCTGGTCGCGGAGGCGGTACAGACGCGAGTCACCGATGTGCGCCACCGACATGCGGTTGTCGCGGAACAGCGCCACCACCAGGGTGGTCCCCATGCCCGCGTATTGCGGCTGGGAATTGGCCGAGTCGTAGATCGAGGCGTTGGTCTTGCCGACGATGCCGCGCAGCAGGCCTGTCGCCTGAGCGTCGCCATCCTCGCGGTTCAGTGCGTGCAGGCTGCTGTTGGTGATCGCCTGTCGCATCTCCGAGGTGATCTGGGTCACGGCGATGCCGCTGGCCACCTCGCCGGCGTTGTAGCCGCCCATGCCATCGGCCAGCACCACGAGGCCCACCGTGCTGTCGGTGGCAATCGCGTCCTCGTTGTGGGCGCGCACCATTCCCGTATGGGTAGCGCTGGCGATTTCCAGGGCTTTGGCGAGATTCATGAGTTCGGCAGTGACATCGTTTTCCCGGAACCGGTCGCTTCCGACGGCTTCCCGCCGAGGTGGCGGTGGCCATTCGACTGGCGACGCCAGGATCCCATCAGACACTTATCGGCAGGCTCGGCCATTATTTGAACTCGCTGATTGAAATCACGTCATCCCGAGTGAGGCAGGCCATCCGCCACGGTCTGGAGCGCCCGGGATGAGCACCTCGTCATCGGGGTGTCTTGCCGGTCGGGGGGGCAGGCTGGACCCCTCGACCAGTTGCGGCAGTGCTGGTGCAATCAGTCCGCTCCTTCCATCAATATCACGTCGGACACCGCCGTGCGCTGCCGCAGCGCCTTTGCCGGGGCGTATGCGTCGGACTCGTACCACGCCAGCGCCGCCGCCATGGAGTCGAATTCCAGCAGGACGGCGCGCATGGGGGCATAACCGCCCTCCAGCTTGCGGGTTTCGCCGCCGCGCACGCGGTAGCGGCCCCCAGCCGCACTGACCGTGGGGGCAACCAGCTCGCGATAGGTGGCGAACCCCGCCGGATCGGTGACGTCCACGTTGGCAAAGATGAAAGCGCTCATGGTGTTGGAAGATTCCTCGTGGCGATCGTGCCAGTGTGGGGCGCGCCGGTGCCGCGCGCCCGGGGGCTGCGGGCTTTCCGCCAGCCCGCCGGGGCGTGACCCGGCTGGCCGGCAAGAACCGCCCCGTTTCATGCCATGTGAGTATGCCCATCGGCCCAGCGCGGGACAAGCGATGGCGCGGAACATGCGCGCCGGGGCGCTCAGCGATGGAACAGGTAGATGTGGAACCCCGCAGGACGCACCGTGGTCGTGTCCAGTTGCACCCGGATGTCGCCGACGGCGCCGCCCGCCAGTCCCGCCGCAACCTGCCCCTCTGTGGGCAGGTATTCCTCGGGTTCGATCACCCGTTCGGCCGCCACCTGTGAGGCGGCATCCGTCAGTGTCAGTCGCATCGACGGATAGGCCTGGACGACGTCGGCCGAGTTGCGTATGGCCACGATCAGCACCGCCCGGTTCGGGCGCCCGGGGTCCAGCGCCTGCAGTTCATAGGATTCGAGGACCATGCTGTCGGGAATGCGCGGCAAGGCCACTGTGCATCCGAACCTCTCGCAGACAGCCTCCAGGGACGCACGGCTGGCGGGCCAGTGCATGGCCAGATCTTCGCGGAAGAACACGAACAGCTGCAGCGGAACCGCCAGCACCAGCAAGGCCAGACCGACGCGGCTCCACCCCTGGCGTCGGCGGCGCGCCCGTGCCTGCATGTCGTGCAGCAAGGCCTTGTCGGCGGAGACGTCTCCTGGCGGAGGGGGCGGCAAAGCCGCTGCCGCATCGAGCCAGTCGGCCTCGGGCTTCTGCGGTGGCGGCGCCGGCGTCCGGGCGGCCATGTCCCAGGCCGCGCTGAGTTCGGGAGGTGAGGCCGGCGACTGCCCGACGGCCTCCTCCTCTTCGTCGACGGCCGAGGGAATGACCAGGAAGTCCGCCGGCCAGCCGTTGTCCGTCGTGCTGGCCCGGGCATTACTGGCCCTTGCGGATGGCGGTGTTGGCGCCGCGGGCGGGGTCTCCGGGTCGGCTGCCACGGCGGGGGCTACGGGTGTCGCGGCGTCAGCGCGCGTGGGTTGTCCGGTGGTCTCGTCCTCGTCGTCGCGCGGGTCGATGGCGCTCAGGTGGACGAAGGCATCGAACACGGTCCGGCAGACACCGCAGCGCACCTGACCGCTGCAGGCCTGCAACTGCGCCAGGGTCACCCGGAATACGGCGTCGCATTGCGTGCAACGGGTGAACATCCCGGCAGGTCCGTCAGCGGCGGCGCCCGGACAGGCAGACCCAGCCCTCCGCGCCGAGGGGCGCGTCGAAGTCCACCCATGGGGCATAGGCCTGCATCACCTCCGCGGCCTGCGGTTCCAGGATGCCGGACAGGACGACCGAACCGCCCGGCCGGCAGTGAGCACAGATCAGGGGGGCCAGCACCCGCAGGGGGTTCGCCAGAATGTTCGCCACTACCACGTCCGCAGCATCGCCGGCGCTGGCGTCTGGCTCGATGAAGTCCGCCGCAACGCCGTTGGCTGCGGCGTTATCGCGGCTGGCGCGGATGGCATTGGGGTCCACGTCCACGCCGGTCACCCGCGATGCGCCGAGAAGACGGGCGGCGATCGCCAGAATCCCCGATCCGCAGCCGTAGTCGAGCACGGAATGTCCGGGCTGCAGGAACCTGTCCAGCCATTCCAGACACAGCCGTGTGGTCGGGTGGGTGCCGGTGCCGAAGGCAAGCCCCGGGTCCAGTCGGATCACCACTGCCGGAGATGGCGGAGGCTCGCACCAGGTCGGGACCACCCACAAACGGTCCGAAATACGGACCGGTTCGAACTGGCTCTGGGTGAGTCGCACCCAGTCCTGTTCGGGTACGGGTTCGACGCTGAGCGCTGCCGGCGTCAGGTCCAGGGCGGCGCAGGCCTCGCGGGCGAGTTCGATGGCGCTGGCGTCCCCGGGGAAGATGGAAGATAGCTCGGTGTGCGGCCAGGTCTGTCCGGGATGAGCGCCCGGCTCGGCGAAGATGGCGCGTTCCTCGGTGGTGCCGGCGTCGGCATCCGCGGCCTCGACCGACAGGGCGCCGCGCTCCAGCAGCGCATCGCCCAGCGGATCCGCCTCCTCCGCCCGCACCACCAGCCTAACGCGGTGCCAGTTCATGGTCATGCCCCCTCAGGCCGCCTGCAGCCGGAACCGGTCGCCCTTGGGACGGCCGCGCCCTGGCTCAGCCGCCTGTGGGGATCGCGGTCGCGGGTTACCCATCTGGCGTACTTGCGACGTCATTCAGTCGCCCCGGTTGGCCTGGGACAGCTTCTGCTCCAGGTAATGGATGCTGGTGCCACCGCGGATGAAGGCGCTGTCCATCATGATTTCCTGGTGAAGGAGCAGGTTGGTCTGGATACCCTCCACCACCATCTCCGACAGGGCGACGCGCATTCTCGCAATGGCCTGCTCACGCGTCGCGCCGTAGGCGATGAGCTTGCCGATCAGCGAATCGTAGTGCGGCGGCACCACGTAATTGGCAAAGGCGTGCGAGTCCACCCGTATGCCGGGTCCGCCGGCCGCGTGCCAGGACGTGATGCGTCCCGGCGACGGGGTGAACTTGAACGGGTGCTCGGCGTTGATGCGGCACTCGATCGCGTGGCCCTTGAACTCGATGTCGCGCTGCTTGAAGGGCAGGCGCTCGCCCGAGGCGATGCGCAGCTGCATCTGCACGATATCGATGCCCGTGATCATCTCCGACACCGGATGCTCGACCTGCACCCGGGTGTTCATCTCGATGAAATAGAACTCGCCCTTCTCGTACAGGAACTCGAAGGTGCCGGCGCCACGATAGCCGATCTTCCGGCAGGCCTCGGCGCAGCGGTCGCCGATGCGCGACAGCTCCCGCGGAGTGAGTCCGGGCGCCGGGGCCTCCTCGACGACCTTCTGGTGGCGGCGCTGCATGGAGCAGTCGCGCGTGCCCAGAGACACCGCGTTGCGATGCTCGTCGGCCAGTACCTGGACCTCGATGTGGCGCGGGTTCTCCAGGAACTTCTCCATGTAGACCATGGGGTTGTTGAAGGCCGCCTGGGCCTCGGAGCGGGTCGTGTTGACGGCGTTGAGCAGGGCCGCCTCGGTATGGACCACCCGCATGCCGCGTCCGCCACCGCCTCCGGCGGCCTTGATGATCACCGGATAGCCAATGGCGCGCGCCGTCTTCACGATGTCGGCCGGGGTATCCGGCAGCGCCCCCTCGACCCCCGGCACCACCGGCACCCCTGCCTTGGTCATGGTCTGCTTGGCGGTGACCTTGTCGCCCATGAGACGGATGGTGTCCGGACGGGGCCCGATGAACACGAAGCCGCTCTTTTCGACCCGCTCGGCGAAATCGGCGTTCTCGGACAGGAATCCGTAGCCCGGGTGAATGGCCTCGGCGTCCGTCACCTCGGCAGCGCTGATGATGGCCGGGATGTTCAGGTAACTCTGCCCGGAGGCGGGCGGCCCGATGCACACCGACTCGTCAGCCAGTCGCACGTATTTGGCGTCGGCATCCGCCTCCGAATGCACGACGACGGTTTTGATGCCGAGTTCGCGGCACGCCCGCTGGATGCGCAGGGCTATCTCGCCGCGGTTGGCGATCAGGATCTTCTCGAACATGGGATTGAGCGCTGGTTCGGTGGAACGGGCGGTGGCCGGGGTCAGCCGATTACGAAGAGCGGCTCGCCGTACTCGACCGGCTGGCCGTTCTCCACCAGGATCGCCTTGACCACGCCGGCGCAGTCCGACTCGATCTCGTTGAGCAGCTTCATCGCCTCGATGATGCAAAGCGTGTCGCCTTCCGCCACCGTCTGCCCCACCTCGACGAAGGCTTTGCTGCCCGGTGCAGATGAGCGATAGAACGTGCCTACCATCGGTGACTTGACACTGTGGCCTTCGGGCTCCGCGGTGCCTTCGGGCGCCTGAGCGTCCGCAGCCACGGCAGGCGCCGGCGCTGCAGCGGCCGTCAGAGTCGGGGCGTAGGCGGGAGCGTGGCTCATGGACATCGGGGTGGCGACGGTCGCGGCGCGCGAGATGCGCACCCGTTCCTCGCCTTCGGTGATCTCGAGCTCCGAAATGCCGGACTTCTCCACCAGGTCGATCAGTGCCTTGACCTTGCGCAGATCCATGTCTTGTTTTCCTTGTCAGCGGCGCGACAGGGCGTAATCGAAGGCCAGTTCGTAGCCTCTCGGGCCCAGGCCGCAGATCATTCCCACCGCGATGTCGGTGAAATACGAGTGGTGCCGGAACGGCTCCCGCGAAAACACGTTGCTCAGGTGGACCTCGACGAAGGGCAGGCGCACCGCGGCGATCGCATCGCGCAGCGCCACGCTGGTGTGGGTGAACGCCGCCGGGTTGATGATGAGGAAATCCACCGGGTCATCGAGCAGCCGCTGTACTCTGGCAACCAGTTCGGACTCCGCGTTGCTCTGCAGGATGTCCAGCTCAACGCCGCTGTTCGCTGCTTTTTCGCGCAACTTGGCGTTGATTTGATCCAGCGTGGTGGAGCCGTAGGTCTCCGGTTCGCGCCGGCCAAGGAGATTAAGGTTGGGGCCGTGAAGCACCAGCACTCGACGCAGCATCTCGTGGCTCTCCAGGACGCCCAGCCCCATGTCATACAGGCTTGAAGCAGTGGAGTTTGCCGCAGTTGGA
>JBILUV010000177.1:0-7821 GCA_044370825.1 Burkholderiales bacterium
CCGACGCGGATCCGCGAGGTGGCCGATGCCACCCGGGTGAGAAGAATCTCGGGGCACGGGTCGGCGAGGGCTCGGGTGTTGTGATGCTCGGCGAGCCAGAAGCGGTGGTAGCCCATGGCTTCGGTCTCGCGCGCGAGTTCCACCGTGCGCCGGATGGCCTCGGCCGGGGTGTGGCCGGCGATCACCGGGGACTGGTCGAGAACGGACAGGATCATGGGATTCGAACCTGTGGATGGGAGGAGGAGGGCGTGCCGGTCACTTCACCAGGATGTCCACGATCAGGATGGCTTCAGTCCCCGCGTTGGTCAGGCTCATGGATTAATCGCTCTCACGCCACTTGAAGCCCGCCGGTTCGAGTTCCAGGCGTTCGCGTCCGCCGGGAGCATCGAGCATCAGGGTGGCGGGGGTGACCGATATCAGCATGCCGCAGGGGCCCTGCAGGGTGGCAGATTTGCCGGGTGGCAGTTCCAGGCGCGTGACGCGTACCCTGTCGGTGTCGACGATCACCGGTGGCGCGACGGGCTTTTCGGCCGCGTGCTTCAGCGTGCCACAGCCGCGGATGATCTCGGTGTCCGTCACGTGGTAGGGCGACTGCCCATCATTGCTCACGCGGTGGGCCTTGGGCCTTGCGGCATAACCGATGAAATAGCTCTCACCCGGGGCAAGGCCAGGCCGCAGCACACCCGGCTGACTCCAGTCCTCCGCCAGCGTCTCGCTCGGGGCGATGTTGACGAATACCCCATCAAGATGATGCACGTGCATCAGACTTCGATATCCGGGCGGGAGGAACACGTCGAACAAGCGAACGTGGGCGTTGCTGAAGACCAGCCGGTGTCGTGGCTCCTGATCGATGGGGACCGGCTCTTCGGCGCTGGCCGGTGCCGCACCCTCTGACGCGACTGCCAACGCGAGCGCGAGGCCGCCGAGGGACCGGGCCACCATCACGCCGCGGCCAGCCTGCGTTCCACGAAGTCCAGGCGGTCCTGGCCCCAGAACGGTTCGTCATCGACGATGTAGGTGGGCGCGCCGAACACCTGACGCTCTATCGCCTCATCGGTGAGCCGCTCATAGATCGCCCGGATCTCGGCGCTTCCCGCCCCGGCGAGCAGGACCTGACCCTGAAGACCGAGTCCGTCGGCCACCGCCTGCAGCGTGGCGGGATCGGCGACGTTGCGCTCCTCCTGCCAGCAGGCGCGGAGCAGTGCACCGGCCAGATCCATCTGGCGCTGCCAGCCCGCCGGTGCCGCCGCCAGGATCAGCAGGCTGGCCGGGTCCGCCGGCGCAGGGAAGAACTTCGGCTCGAGGTGGATGGGGATGCCGAGGAAGTCACGCCAGCGCGCCAGTTCGAACATGCGGTACGCCTGACGTTGAGGCGCTCGCTGCTTGAGGGGCAGCCCGCCCGATACGGGGAAGATCCTGCCGAAGTCCACCGGCTTCACCGCGATCTTGGCGCCGTGGCGTCGGGCGATCTCATCCAGACGGGCATGACCGAAGTGGGTCCAGGGGGAGACGGGGGTGAAGTAGTAATCGATGGTCTTCATGGGGGCGTGGTTGGCCTCAGGGTTGGGTGCTGGCCGCCAGCCGCCGGATGAGTCCCGGATCGTCATGGCGCGTGTCGTTCACCCGAACAGACACCGGGTGGGCCTCGATGCGTACCGCGGATGGGCCGGCCAGCAGTGCACGCAGGTCCGCTGCGGCCGCCGCCGGATCGAGCCAGAGATCGAACTCAGCCGCATCCAGAAGGACAGGCATGCGGTCGTGGACTGGCAGCACCACAGCGTCAGCCGACCGTGTCAGGATACAGCAGGTAGGCGCAGCGCCGGCGTCGGCGGGTTCGAACAAGCCGGCCATGGCAATAGCACCGCCCGCCGCAGGCCGGAAGAAGAAAGGCTGTTTCGGTCCGTCATCCAGTCGTTGCCAATCGTAGAATCCGGTCGCTGGCAGCACACAGCGATGGGAGCGGAAAGCTGCCCTGAACATCGGTTGCGAGGCGACGGTCTCTGATCGTGCGTTGATCGGACGGGGGCTTCCGCCCGCCCGACCGCGCGCGCGAGCCCAGGCGGGTTCAAGACCCCAGGACATGTTGCCGGCGATTCTTCGTGAATCCGGCTGCTGGATCGCAAGCACCATGCTGCCTGGTGCGATGTTGTATCGCTGTACCAGCTCCGGCACCCCGGCGAGAGCAAACTGCGCCGCGAGGTCCCGGGCATTCTGGTCGAGGGCGTATCGGCCGCACATGAGGAGGGATTATATTTGCGGTTGCGCGCGGCGAAGTGATCTGCCGCCATGTGGCGAGCCGGGAGATTCTCCAGGGCTGGCCCAACGAACACCGGGCGATGCTATGAACATGCGATCGAGATTTCTGCTTGGCTTGGCCAGCGTCCTCGCACTTGCGGGAGGCGCGCAAGCTTTCGAGTATGTCGGGCTGGGGGTCGGGGTTGAGCCCTCGACCCTTCTGGAGCGGTTCCCGGAGTCCCGTCACGAATTCTGGCAGCGGGGCTCCGGCAGCATCGCGCGCCCCGAGGACGGCGACGGGCGGTTTGCCGAGTGGCTCAAGGACGGCGATGGTCTCTACATCGTCAAGCTGTCGGCGGATGACAGCCGCGGTGACGTCACGGCCATCAGTGTCTCCCTCGACCGGGGCAAGGTGCGGCGCTGGATCTTCTCCTTCGAGCGCGCCGGCGCGGGCACACGGCCGGAGCAGAACGAGAAGCGCTATCCCGGTTGCAAGAGGGTTCTCGATTCACTGATCCAGCGCTACGGAGAGCCCGGGAAGTTCACCACCCGCATCGAAGAGGGCCTGCAACATCGGGCGCGCGTCTGGACCAGTGGCCAGGGCGAGATGATCCTCGACTGCGGCAGATACCCCAATCGGCCGCTCATCTTCGCCATCGATCTGGAAATATCGCCTCGCTGAACAGGTTCCGGGTGGGTGCAGCCCTGCCCTGGGTCGTTCTCACGCCCGCGATTCGGTCACTTGCGGTAGCGGGCGAGAATCTCGTCAAGTCCTGACCGAGAACCGTTACGGAATTCGTATACACCCTGCAGATCCCGCATCAAGGGATCGCGCAGCTCCTTCAGGTTCTGCCGTGCCTCGGCTGCCGTGACCGCACGGGCGTAGTACTCGATGACCCGGTCAAGCTCCGCGAAGGCACGGCCTACCGCCTCCGATTTGGCGGCACCCTCGAGGCCCTTGGATGCGGCACTGATGCGTTCGTATTCCGTGAAGTGGGTCTGCCCGAGGAAATACCAGGCGTAAGGATCCGAGGGATCGAGTTCGGTCACCTTGAGGAATCGGCTGCGGGCTTCCTCCAGAGGGCCGGCCTTCTGTGCGATGGTTCCCAGCCTCAGGTGCAGTTGCGGGAGCCAGCGGGTCCGGTATTCGTTCCACTGCGCCTCGTCCAGTGAGGCGGGCCGTGTGCCGCGTTCGATGGCGGCGATGGCGCGGTTGCCGTAGTCGCGGGCTGGCGCCACGAAGCGACCGGGCTCGGAGCGGGCGCCGTTGGCTGCGGACACACCCAGCACTGTCAGGAGTTGCACGTCGTCGGGATGCTTCTCGAGCCAGATGTCCGCGAGCGCGAAGGCAGGTTCGTGACGACCGGCCCGCAGGTACTCGTCCACGGTGGCTGGAATCGATGGCTGGCCGACGGCTGCGGCTTTCTGGAACAGAGCCAGCGCCTGCGCGTCATCCTTGGTCACGCCCCGGCCGTCACGCAGCAGTGTCGCCAACTGATACTGCGCGTCGGGGTTGCCGCCATCCGCCGCCTGCCGATACCAGCGGGCGGCCTCGGCATAGTCAGGCAAAACGCCAACGCCACGCTCGGCGTTCCAGCCGAGCAGGTAGGCCGCCTCGACGTGCTTCTGCTCCGCCGCACGGCGCAGCCATTCGTTGGCCGCCTGCTCGTCCTTCTCGATGCCTGCCCCAGCGGAGAGCGCCAGCGCCAGCGCGTACTGGGCGTCCGCGTAGCCCTGGTCGGCCGCTTTCCGGTACCAGACCGCCGCCTCGGCCTCGTTGGTGGCGACCCCCTCACCCCGCGCCAGCAGGTAGCCGAGCAGGTATTGGGCGCCGGCTTTGCCCGGTGTGCCAGAAGCCGCCTTCCGGAACCAGGTGGCCGCCCTGGCGTTGTCCTGCGCAACCCCGGAACCGGTCATGTAGTAATAACCGAGGGCGTACTGGGCGTCGACGTTGTCCTTCTGCGCGGCTTTCTCGTACCAGCGCGCGGACTCGGCGTAATCCTGGGCCACGCCCTCGCCATTTTGGTAGATCCACCCGAGGATGTACTGCGCGGTGGCCTGTCCCTGTTCGGCGAAGGGCCGGAACTCCCTGGCCGCCGCGGCGTAGTCGCCGCGGTTGTAGGCGTTCACCGCCTCCTCCCAGCCGGCATGGGCCATTGGGGCGAGGCAAAGGGTCAGCGCTGCGGCCAGAATTCGGATTCTCATCATGCGCTCGGTTTCCGAGGATCAACGGTTGTTGCTGTAATACTCGTAGGGCTTCTTGGCCACGCGGGCGGCATCGTAGTCCTCAAGCCGCTGGGCGTCGTAGGGCTTGTCCCACCAGGTGGCGCGGGCCTTCTTCTGCTTTTCGAGGACTTCCGGGTGCTTGCCCAGAAATTCCCTGAGGAACAGGGTGGTGTCGGATTCGTATCGTTCCATGTGCTTATCCTTCTGAAACTAAGGGCAAAACAATGCAGTGCGATTCTAGCCCCGGCGCCGCTGCGCGTCACCGTGGGCGGTGTCCGGCCGGCGTTCCCGGTGTGCTGCTGCTCTGGCGGGCGACCCTGCCGGCCCCGGTGATGGCGGCCCGGCCTTTCGTCGTGGACGACGCCCGCATCGTCGACAGGGGCGGATGTCAGGTGGAGTCCTGGGTCAAGCGCAACCCAGGCAGTCACGAACTATGGGCCCTGCCTGCATGCAATCCCTTCGGTGCAGAGATCACCGCCGGGGTGGGCGCGCTCGACCATGACGCACCTGGAAGCACCGACGAGCGCGACCAGCAACTGCAGGTGAAGGGTTTGTTCAGGGAGTTGCGGCGCAACGATTTCGGCTGGGGGCTGGCCGCCGGCATGGTGAGACGTGCCGACATCAACACCAACCAGAACCTGCTTGCAAGCACCTACTTCTACCTGCCTTTGTCCGTGTCCTTCCACGAGGACCGCTTCGTCCTGCTCACGAATGTCGGCGGTGTCGACAATCGCGACCGTGGACGTCGCGGCCTTAGCTGGGGCGTGGGCGGAGAGTACTACGCCAGCGACCGCATCGTCCTGCTCGTCGAGGCTTACGGTGCGACCGGAATGGACCGATACGCGCAGGCCGCGTTGCGCTACTGGGTGCTGTCGAACCGGCTGCAACTGGACGGAAGCTACGGCTTCCAGCCCAATGGTGGGAACCGGGCGGAGTGGTTTACGCTCGGGTTCCGCTGGATCACCCCCGTCTTCTTCTGAAACGCGAGCGCACATGGCCAAGACCCGATCTTCCGTACTTCTGCCCCCGCGGGCGCCGGCGCATGCCAAGGTGCTCGAAAAGCATGGGGATGTCCGTGTCGACGAGTATTGGTGGCTGCGGGACAAGGACAGCCCCGAGGTCCTGCGCCATCTCGAGGCAGAGAACCGCTACACCGACGCCATGATGCGGCCCAGCCAGCCATTCCAGCGCGCCCTCTACCGGGAGATGGTGGCGCGCATCAAGGAAACGGACATGGGGGTGCCCTACCTTGAGGGCGACTGGCTGTACTACTCGCGCACCATCCGCGGCAGGCAGTACCCCGTGTACTGTCGCAAGGCCGCAACGTCGCGTTCCCGCGAGCACGTCATCCTGGACATGAATCGCCTGGGTGCCGGGCGTGCTTACCTTGGCCTGGGTGTGCTCGACGTGAGTCCGGATGGCAACCTGCTCGCGTTCTCCACGGACTACACCGGCTTTCGCGAATACACGCTCCGGCTGAAGGACCTGCGCAGTTCGGAGGTGCTTCGGCTCGAGGTGCCCGGAGTCCGATCGGTGGCCTGGTCGGCGGACAGCCAGACCCTGTTCTACGTCACCGAGGACGAAGCCAAGCGCGCCTGCAAGCTGTGGCGCCATCCAGTGGGCTCTTCCACGCATGACATGGTCCTCCACGAAACCGACGCGCGCTTCTCGCTTGGGGTCGAATTGTCCCGCAGCCGCGGCTGGTTGTTCGTGACCTCCCACAGCGCCACGACCTCCGAGGTGCGCTGCCTGGAAGCGACGCAGCCGCAGGGGCCCCTGCGCTGTCTGGTGCCGCGGCGGCAGGGGCACGAGTACTACGCCGATCATCATGGTGACTCTTTCTACATCGTCACCAACGACCGTGGCCGGAACTTCCGCCTCGTGGTCGCGCCGGTCGGCGCGCCGGACGAAGCGCACTGGCGCGAGGTGGTGCCCCACCGCGACGAGGTCATGCTGGAGGGCGTGGACCTGTTCCGGCATCACATCGTGCGCCATGAACGGCGTGGTGGATTTCCCAGGCTGGCCGTGGTGCGGCTGGCGGATGGCGGGGAGCACGAGATCACCTTTCCCGAGCCGGCCTACAGCGTCTTCGGTGCCGCGAACGCGGAGTTCGACACCGAGGTGTTCCGCTTCACCTATGAGTCGTTCATCACCCCGGACTCGGTGTACGACTACGACATGAACACCCGGGAGCGGACGCTGCTCAAGCGGCTGGAGGTGTTGGGGGGATACGATCCGGCGCGCTATGTGGTGGATCTCACCCATGCAACAGCCGCGGATGGGATGCAGATACCGGTCTCGCTGGTGCGCCGTGTGTCGGATGATGGCAGCCCAGGTCCGCGACCGCTGCTGTTGTCGGGCTACGGCGCCTACGGCTACCCCGAGATGGTCACTTTCTCGTCGGTGCGCCTGTCGCTGCTCGACCGTGGCGTCACCGTAGCGCTGGCGCACGTGCGGGGCGGCGGCGAGATGGGCAAGGCCTGGCATGACGGTGGGCGCATGATGGAGAAGAGGAACAGCTTCACCGACTTCGTCGCCTGCGCCGAACATCTCGTCGCACGCGGAGACACGGCCCCGGACCGGCTGGTGGCCGAGGGCGGCAGCGCCGGCGGCCTGCTGATGGGGGCCGTCACGAATCTGAGACCGGATTTGTTCCGCGGTGTTGTGTTCCAGGTGCCGTTTGTCGATGTCGTGAGCACCATGCTGGACGATTCATTGCCGCTGACCACCGGTGAATACGAGGAGTGGGGCAATCCCAACGAGCCCGATGCGTACCACTACATCCGCTCCTACTCTCCCTACGACAATTTGAAGCCCGGGGCCTATCCCGCCATGCTTGTCGAGACCTCGCTCAACGACAGCCAGGTCATGTACTGGGAGCCAGCCAAATACGTTGCCCGGCTGCGCGCGCTCAAGACCGATGGCAATCCACTGCTGTTGCGCATCAACATGGATGCCGGCCACGGGGGGGCCTCCGGCCGCTACGATTACCTGAAGGAGATCGCCTTCACCTACGCTTTCATTCTGGGGGTGCTCGGCATCACCGGATGATGGGCGGACCGGGGCATTCCGGTTCTGGTGACACGCGAGAGCATCGTGGTGGTCACCAAAACGACAACGGCCCCGAGGGGCCGTTGTCGTTGGTGCTGATCAGGTGATCAGTACAGCACGATCGGGTTGGCCGGCGAGCCGGTCGCACCGATGATCCGCAGCGGAGCCCAGATGAAGGCGCCTTCGTGCACCTTGGCGTCGATCATGGACTTGGTGTCCACGTTCTCGAGGTTCCAGATGCCTTTGCCGGTCTGCAGCATGGTGTGGCACGGCACCGCCATGCCGTCCTCCTCGTTGCCCGGCTGGGCA
>JBILUV010000055.1:0-16800 GCA_044370825.1 Burkholderiales bacterium
GCCCTAGAAAGCAAAAAGGCCAACCCCGAAGAGTTGGCCTAAGTGCTTGATTGCTTTGGTGCTGGCGAGACGAATCGAACGTCCGACCTACTGATTACGAATCAGTTGCTCTACCGACTGAGCTACGCCAGCGAGGGCGCGGAGTATAGCCCAGGTTTCAGCGCTGCTCCAACGCAACCACCCCAGCATCGGGATCTCATCTAGCCGAGCGGTGTTGGTCGGGCTGGCTTCGAGGCTGGGGATCGCGGTCATGCGTCCAGGCCGTTGCCGGTGGGGTGCCACTCACCGCGCATGGTCTGGCGACGCACGATCTACTGGTGCTTGAAGTCCGGCTTGCGCTTCTCGACGAAGGCGGCCATGCCCTCCTTCTGGTCTTCGGTGGCGAAGGCGGAGTGGAACAGGCGGCGCTCGAAGCGCACCCCCTCGGCCAGCGTGGTCTCATAGGCGCGGTTGACCGACTCCTTGGCCATCATGACGATGGGCTGGCTCAGTTCGGCGATCTTCGCGGCAGTGGCGATCGCATCGTCGAGCAGCGATGCCAGGGGCACCACGCGGCTGACGAGACCGGAACGCTCGGCCTCGGCCGCATCCATCATCCGCGCCTGTCCGAGAAGCACCATTTCCATGGCCTTGGACTTGCCGACGAAGCGGGTCAGGCGCTGGGTGCCGCCGGCGCCGGGGATGATGCCCAGGTTGATCTCGGGCTGGCCGAACTTCGCGTTGTCGGCGGCGATGATGAAGTCGCACATCATGGCCAGTTCGCAGCCGCCGCCCAGGGCGAACCCGGCCACCGCGGCGATCACGGGCTTGCGGCAGCGGGTGACGCGTTCCCACTCCGCGGTGATGAAGTCGGACTTGTAGACGTCCATGTAGGACTTGGTCTGCATGTCCTTGATGTCCGCGCCTGCGGCAAAGGCCCGCTCGCTGCCAGTGACGACAATGGCGCCGATGCCCTCGTCCGCCTCGAACACGTCGATGGCGGCAGCCAGTTCGCGCATCAGGGCAGGAGACAGCGCATTGAGCGCCTTCGGCCGGTTCAGGGTGACGAGACCGACCTTTCCGCGGGTCTCGACCAGGATGTTCTCGTACGTCATGACAGTTCTCGCTGGCTCGTTCATGGTGTGATAATTCTGCGCCACTGCGCAGCCCCGCGCCAGGCAGGGCCGCCGCAATCCGGGAGGAAGACTGGATGGACTACGACTCGATTCTATTGGATGTGGCGGATGGCGTCGCGACGCTGACCCTGAACCGGCCTGCGCGGCTGAATTCGCTCACGACCGACATGCACCGGGAGATCCGGCACGCCCTGGACCGGCTGGAGAGGTCCGGGGAGGCGAGAGTTCTGGTGCTGACCGGGGCAGGCCGGGCATTCTCTGCCGGGCAGGATCTCACCGAGTCCAGGAAGGCCGGGGACAGCGAGGGTTTCGACGCCGGCCGCGCTCTCGAGGAGCACTACCACCCCTTGCTACACAGACTGCGGGCCCTGCCCATGCCGGTGGTCGCCGCGGTGAACGGGGTCGCGGCAGGTGCGGCGGCGAACCTCGCCCTCGCATGCGACATTGTGGTTGCAGCCCGCTCTGCCACCTTCCTGCAGGCCTTCGCGCGTATCGGGCTCGTGCCCGACGCCGGTGGCACCCATGCACTACCCCGTCTGGTGGGAATGGCGCGCGCCATGGGTCTTTCCTTGCTCGCCGAGCCGATCGATGCGAGTACTGCCGAGCAATGGGGACTCATCTGGCGCGCCGTTGATGATGCCGACTTCGCAGACGAGGTGCGGAAGCTCGCAAAACGACTCGCGAAGGGCCCCACCGCGACCTACGCGCTGATCAAGGAAGCCCTGCACGCCTCGCAGCACAACAGTCATGAGGCGCAACTCGGGGTGGAGGTGAACTGCCAGCGGCGCGCTGCGGCTTCGCACGACTTCCACGAAGGCGTCGCGGCTTTTCTGGAGAAACGCTCGCCGGTGTTCAAGGGGCGCTGACGCCCCGACCAAACGGCACCGAAAGGGACCGTCAGCCGGACCGGCTGCGGATCCGCACGATCAGGTCGAGGCCGGCCGAGGTCTTGCCCTGGGGCAGGTCAGGAAGACCGGTGATCGTGATCGGCGCTGCATCGATGTCGGTGATGTCGCCTGTCTCCACATCATAGAAGTGGTGATGGACGCTGGTGTTCGGATCGTAGAACACCTTGGAGGGGTCGACGATCACCTCGCGAACCAACCCCTTCTCCACGAACAGCTTCAGCGTGTTGTAGACGGTCGCCTTCGAGGTCTCGGCGTGGCGCTGGTTGACGATCGCAAGCACCTGATCGGCCGACAGATGGCTCATGCGGTAAAACAGCGCGTGAGCGATTTCCAGACGCTGGTGGGTCGGACCGATGCCGAACTCGCGCAATTTGCCCGTCAGGGCCTCGCGTGTGATGTCCTTGCTATGCATGCTGCGAAGTCTAAGATAAGAATTGGACTCTGTCTAATACTCCTGCTTTCCCACACTTTCCACGGCCCGGCAAGCGGTCGTCACGGATGGCGTGCGGCGCCATTGCCTTCATCCCCCCGCAGTTTCTGCCGCCGATCCGTCGATTAACGCCGTTCGTCGGCCTCAAGTGGCGCCGCGCATGGCCGTTTCCTATCGTGGACACTTTCCGGGATGGACATGGCAAAGATGAAGCAGCAGCACGGTTTGACCTTGATTGAACTGGTGATCGTGGTTGCCATCATCGGCATCCTTTCGGCTGTGGCACTGCCCTCGTACCGGGACTACGTGCTGCGTGGCAAGCTCGCGGATGCACAGACGCAGCTGAGCGGGACCCGCGCACGTCTCGAGCAGTACTATCAGGACAACCGCAGCTATCCCCCACAGTGCGGTGGCACCGCCGCTGGACTGCCCGCATTCACCATGCCGGCCGCTTCGAAGTACTTCACGCTCACCTGCGCCACCGGCACCACGGTCGGGCAGACCTTTCTGTTGAGTGCCGCCGGCATCGCCGCGGGGGGCACCGCCGGCTTCACCTTCACCCTCGATGACCAGGGCAACAGGAACACCACCGCCGCGCCGACCGCGGACGGCTGGGCCACGGCCGCCGGCTGCTGGGTAGCGCGCAAGCCGAGCTACTGCTGAAGATGGCTCCACGCAGCCAAATTGGCGCCACGCTGATAGAGCTCATGGTCGCGTTCGTGGTGCTCGGCATCCTCATCACCGCCGGCATCCCATCCTTTCGCGACTGGCTGATCAACAGTCAGGTGCGAACGGCTACCGATGCGATCAATGACGGCCTGCAGCTGGCTCGTGCCGAGGCGGTCAAGCGCAACGCCCCGGTGAGATTGAGTCTTCCCGATCCCACGCGGACAGGTTGGTTGATCGAGACCCTGGACCGGACCACCGGGGCCTGGACGAGTCTGCAGCGCCGCAATGCCGGAGAGGGGACAGGTTCGGTCCTGGTGGCTGCCAGCCAGGCCACCGTCACATTCGTCGGCAGCGGCGGCGTAATGCCCCTGCCGGCCCAGCCCATCACCATCGACGTGTCGCACCCGGCGGGCGGCAGCTGCCAGACCGTGTCTGGCGGCGGCGAGGTGCGATGCCTGCGCGTGACGGTTGCCCCCCCAGGGCAGGTCCGCATGTGCGACCCCGCCGCGCAGCCCACCAACCCGACGGCCTGCTGACATGCAACGACGCATGCCGCCGCCGCGCCGCAGCCAGGAAGGCCTGCTGCTCATCGAGGCGCTGGTGGCTCTCCTGATCTTCTCGCTTGGCATCCTGGCCATCATCGGCCTCCAGGCCCAGTCCATCCGCCACAGTTCGGACGCCAAGTTCCGCGCCGACGCGGGTTTCCTGGCGAGTCAGATCCTCGGGTTCGTCTGGGCCGACCGGGCCAACATTGCGCAGTACTCGCACCGACCGAACGGAGCAGTGTGCTCACCTGGCGGCTCCGCCTCGGGCAATGCGAACGTCCAGGCCTGGCTTGCCAACGTCAGCGCCCTGCTGCCGCGAGCGGACGGTACGCGCCAGTCGATCACCATCGACGCTGCGACGCGACGCGTCACGGTCAGGATCTGCTGGGAGTCCCGTTCTGGCATGCATAACCACGTGGTTACCACGCAACTGAGCGGCTGAGGCCATGGCATGCGCATCCCGGGAACTGCGTCCCGCTCTCGTCAGCGCCGGTTTCAGCCTGATCGACGTCATGGTCGGCATGGTGATCGGGCTCGTCGGCATGATCGTGGTGTTCCAGTCCTTCAATGCCTTCGAGGCAAACAAGCGGACCACCACTCAGGCCAACGACGCTCAGGAAAACGGCCTGATGGCCATCGCCTCGATCGAACGCGACATCCGCCTCGCGGGCTTCGGCCTGTACTACGCGGGCTCGCCGCTGTGCAACGGCTACCGCCAATGGACCGCGGCGGGGGCAGAGACGATCAATGCCTTCATGCCTGCCGTCCTCACCAACGGCGCCAGCAACGGTTCTGATTCCATCACCCTCACCCACAGCACCTCCGGCTTCGGGGCGACCCCTGCCCAGGTGCAGACCACGTTTACGGGCTCCGTCCCCGAGGTCGTGGTCGACAACAACACCGGCAACAACGCCTTCCGTGCGGGTGAGCACATTCTCGTGGGCCGCTCCGGGCTCGCCTGCACCCGGCTACAGATCAGCAGCGTGCGGACTGATGCGGGCAACCCCCAGTTTCTCGCCTTGCGTGTGGAACCGACCGATATGGCCCCCGCCAATCCACCCGCGGGGGATCTGGCGGCACTGCTCCCGGCAGGCGGGTACATCAATACCCGTCAGTCACTGGTCATGTCCGCCGTGAGCAACATGGGGCGAATGCGCCGGGTCCTCTATACCGTGGCCCTGGACCTGAATTTCGGTGGGCGCCTTCAGGCGCGCGACCTGACGGCGGGAACTCCTGCAGCCGATCTGGCCGACGGCATCGTCAACCTGCAGGCCCAGTATGGCATCTCCGCCGCGGAAACCACGCAGCAGGTGACCGACTGGGTCGACGCCTCCGGCAGCTGGGCCAATCCCGCTTTTCAGGACCAGGGACGCATCAAGGCCATACGGATAGCGGTGGTGGCGCGCAGCCAGCTGCAGGAGAAGAACGAGGTTCAGGGCTCGGGAACAAGTTGCACCAACGCCTCAGGCTCCAGCGCCAGGGGCCCCTGCGCATGGAAGGACACGGCCGCGGATCCCGCGCCGATCATCGACCTGTCGGGCAACCCGAACTGGAAACGCCATCGCTACCGGGTCTACGACACCATCGTCCCGCTGCGCAACGTCATGTGGCAATTCCAATGATGCCCCCCCTGCCATGCCGTCCGACAGGGGTCCTCATGGCCATGCCTGGCTCAGCCTGGCACAGCCACCTTGCCCGGATTTCGCGCGTGAATCGGGCTGGTCCCGGGTCGCCAAGGGGGCAGTCTGGTGTCGTGCTCGTGATCGCTCTGATCGTGCTGGTGGCGCTCAGCCTGGCCGGTGTGGCCCTGGTCCGGTCCACCGATACCGGCACCATGATCTCGGGAAACATGGCGTTCCGGCAGGCGGCGGTGCACGCGGTCGACACCGGGGTCGAGTCGGCCTTCGTCGCGATCTCCGGGGCGGGCGGTTTCGCCGCGGCGCCCGCGACCAGCACCATCACGACAGCCGGTCGCTATTCATCGACCATCCTGCCGGATGCCGCGCCGGCAGACGGGCTGCCCGACGTGGACTGGGCCGCCGTGCCCGGGGTGGCGGTGTCGGGCAACACGGTGCGTTGGGTGGTGGAGCGCTTGTGCTCCACCAATGTCGGCACCACGGCCGAGATCGAACGACGCTGCACCGTGGTGCCCACCGGCCAGTTCTATCAAAGCTACAAGATGGGGGTGATCACACCCAGCGCCAATGCGCTGGCGGTGGCCTATCGGGTGACCGTGCGCGTGGAGGGACCCCGCAACACGGTGGTGTTCTCCCAGTCCGTGATCACGCTGTGAAGACGAGGGCCACCGGAGCTGCCGCCTGCATGGAAGGACACACCGAATGCACACGACACATCGATCGATTGCACTGACGCGATGGGCGCTGGCCCTGATGTTCGGCATCCTCCTGAGTCACCCGGTCCGGACGCTGCAGGCCGCCACCGACCTCGCGGACATTCCGGTGTCGTCTCGCAGCAGCGTTAATCCGAACCTGATCCTCGTGGTCGACGACTCCGGGTCTATGGACTGGGAGATCACACCGAGCCGGGGCCAGACCAGCAGCAGCGGCATCCTGTGGTGGAACATGGCCAGCCGCTCGTTCATCGGCTGGGCTGGCACGCGCAGCGGCGGAGGTGTGACGGACACCTGGGCAGGTGGCGGATGCGAGCCGGGATCAAGCGGGTGCGCGGCGCCCTTCAGCACCAATCCGCCGCGCGGACCGATCAATTTCAACGCCACTTCCAGCCCCAACAGCACATGGCGGCCGTTCAGCTACCTGTTTCCGATGCCTCAATGCGGCGCGAACTGCGACGGACGGGCTTACACCGGCCATGAAACCTGGGGCCACGCCGTCGCCCCGACGCGGGAATTAGGCTGGACCCGGAGTTCCCTGTACAACGGCCAGTTCTACAACCCGGCCATCACCTATGCTCCCTGGCGCCCCTTCAACGACGGCTCGACCACGATCACGCTGCCCAGCTTCGACAACGCGGCCGCGTCGTGGACCGCCGTGCGCGCCCACCCGGTACTCAAGTCATCCGGCACCACGGGCACGGCGCTGACGTTCGATCTGACCAGCATCATCTCCACCACGGACACGACGGCCACGGACCGCAGCTTCGTGATGGATCCGGGCATGATCCTGCCCGGCGGTGCGCGCTATCGCATCTGCTCCGTCAGTTCGATCGGGAGCACGACTTCCTGCGGGGCCTGGAGCGCCGGACTCAGCGACGACCGCTGCCTCGTCCCAACCACGTCCGATACCGCCGCCTATTGCCGCTTTGCCTCGGCCTACGGCGTCACCGGCACCCTCAGCATCGGCGGCACCAGCCGACGCGTGGATGTCCAGATTCCCTATCGGCCAACGACCTACTGGGTGCTGTCGACCGCGACCGGGACCCTGGCAGCAGACGAGGCCTACGGACCGGACGGCCGCAGGATCCGCCGCGTCGAGATCACGCCCACGACGACCAGTTACCCGAAGGCCACGACCCGCACCGACTGCGCCGGCGCCACCTGCACCTATGCCGAGGAGATGACCAACTTCGCGAACTGGTTTGCGTACCACCGCCGTCGGCACCAGACGGTGGCGGGGGCCATGAGCGAGGCCTTCCATGACATCAGGACCCTGCGCGCCGGTTACTTCACCTTCAACGCCCGCAGCGCCGTGACCATGCGCGACTTCAGCAGCTCGGCAGACACGGCCAATGCGCGAAGACTGCTCGGCGACCTCTACCGGATCAAGGGTGCGGGTTCGACTCCGACGCGCCTGGCGCTGGAATTCGCCGGCAACGAGTTTCGCCGCACGGACGCGGGAGCTCCCATCAACGCCTCCTGCCAATCAAACGCTGCGCTGGTGATCACGGACGGCTTCGCTTCTTCGGAGGCACCCAGCGCCAGCTACGGCAATGCCGATGCCTCCACCACGAACCGCTTCACCGCGCCCTATGCTGCCACCAACACGAGTCTGAACTACACCACCGCCCAGCCCCCGGGCACGATGCCGCCGCCACCAACGGACCCCCTGCCGGCGGTCACCGTGGCGCCGGCACACCCCTATGCGGACAGCGAGTCCGACACGCTGGCCGATGTGGCGATGCGCTTTTATTCGACCAACCTGCGCCCCGACCTGGCCAAGAGGCAGGTGCCGGTGAATCTGACTGACGCCTCGCCGAACGCCGATCGCAACGACTACCTGCACATGAACACCTACGCCCTGGGCTTCGGCGTTCAGGGCCTGGTGTTCGGCAAGACCGACACGGCGCAAAACATCCAGGCCAATCAGAACCCCTTCGCGTCCACCACTCCGCAGTGGCTCTGGCCCAACGCGCGCAACGGATCCGGGTACGTGGCCCAGAACCCCTCCACCATCGACGAACTCTGGCACGCGACGATCAACGGCCGCGGCCTGATGTTGTCGGCGAATTCCCCGGACGAGACCCGCGCGGCGATGAGCGACATCGTCAACGTCGTCTCCGCCAAGACCTCGGCTGGCGCAGCGGTCGGGATCTCGAATCCGCACATCGAGGCCGGCAGCAACTACAGCTACGCCTCCAGCTACAACCCCGGGTTCTGGTCGGGCGACCTCAACAAGTACGAGGTGGACAGCACCGTCGGAACGATCAACTCCGCCGCCCTGTGGAGCCCGTCGCCGCAGAAACAGCTGGCCAGGCGCCCGCCCGGCACCCGGGTGATCGCGACCTACAACGGCACGGCCGGAATTCCGTTCCGCTGGGACAGCCTGAGCTCCACCCAGCAGTCCGGGCTGACCTCCACGGTCAACGGGGTCACCGCCGCCGATCCGGATGTGCTGGAGTTCATACGCGGCGAGCGCTGGCACGAGGGAACGAAATTCCGGGTGCGCGGACCCAAGCCGACGGTCGATCCCGACACCGGCGCCTTCCAGGTGTCGAGCGGTGCCTACGTCTATCCGAACAACCGCGTCCCGGACGACATGGCCGTGCTCGGCGACATCGTGCACGCCGAGCCCGTGGTAGTCGAAAAGCCGGTCTTCTCCTACTTCGAACCGGGGTATCAGGATTTCAAGACGGCCAAGGCAACGCGCGCGGGCGTGGTCTATCAGGGGGCCAATGACGGCATGCTGCACGCCTTCAGCGCACTGGACGGTCGGGAGCTCTGGGCCTACGTTCCGGGACTGGTGGTCGGGAAGCTGCGCCAGCTCTCGGAACGCTCCACCTTCAGCCACAAGTACTACGTGGACGGAACACCAACCATGGGCGATGTCGACTTCGCCGGGGCGGCAACCTCGGTGACGGGCGGCGGCATCTCCGACCCCAACGACCCCACCGCGGTGACGGTCACACTGGGCAGTTCGGGCGGCACCACGGCATCCACCTCGCCGGACTGGCGCACCCTGCTGGTGGGCGGGCTGCGCAAGGGCGGTTTCGGCTATTTCGCCCTGGACGTGACCGAGCCAGAAGCCCCTGACGAGGCCGCGGTCGCCAGAAAGATCCCATGGGAGTTCCCGAACGCGCAGACGGACGTCGACGACCCGACGGCACGCGCCAACGTCGGCTACAGCTACGGCCGACCACTCATCGTCAAGACGCGAGCGGCCGGCTGGGTGGTGGTCGTGACCTCGGGCTACAACAACGGCACCGGGGCGGACTCGAGCGGTGGCGACGGCATCGGCCGCGTCTGGATCCTCGACCCGCGCAACGGGAAGATCATCCGCACGCTCTCCACCGGCGTCGGCACGGCGACAGCGCCCAGTGGTCTCGCCGCCCTGTCGCCGTTCGCGCAGCGGCCACAGATCGACCCGACTGTCGAAGCCGTCTATGGCGGCGACCTGCTCGGCAACGTCTGGCGCTTCGACCTGTCCGGCGACACGACTGCATCGTGGTACGTGGCGAAACTCGCGGCCCTGAAGACTTCGGGCGGGCAGGCGCAGCCCGTCACTGCGGAGCCCGATCTCGGCGTGATCCAGGGCCGGCGCGTGGTGTTCGTGGGTACCGGCCAGACACTGGGCGACAGCGACGTTCTCAGCAGCCCGACCGAGAACACCTCGGTATCCCGCCGCACCAACTCGGTCTACGCCCTGCGGGACGATCCGGCGCACACATCCCCGACCACCAGCCTCATAACGGGTCGCGGCGCGATGGTCCAGCAGACCGTCACCAAGACCAGCGACACGATCAACATCACCAGCGTGGCCGTGAACTGGGGCACCAGTGCGGGCTGGTATTTCGATCTGCCGGACACCGGTGAGCGGGCCGACACGCAGCCGATGCTGTCCAGCGGCGTGCTGACCATCAACACCAACATCCCCAACAAGATGGACGCGTGCAACCCCGGGGGCAGCAGCTGGCAGTACAACGTGGACTACGCCACGGGAGGACGCGTACCGGGCGCCACATCGGCAGGCAGGCGGATCGGGAGTTTCCTGGTGAGCCGGCCGGTGGCCATCGAGGCGGGCGGGCGGATCAGAATCCTCACGCGCGGCGGCGATGCCACGACCAACATCGGCGACCTCCCCGTCCGGCCGAGCGGCACCACCGGACGCAGGGTATCGTGGCGCGAAGTGACCGATGCGCAGGACCCCTGAGCAACCGCATCGGTCAGTCGGATCGCGGCGGCCGACGCACTCCCCGCCTGCCTGACCGATCCACCGGGCAGCCCGTGCCCTGTGGATCGGTGTGAAGATGGGTCAGGCCGCCAGGGATTTTGGCAGCGGGAAGGTGACGTCCTCGATCACGCCAGCCAGTTCGCCGACCTCCGTGGCGCCGTGCTCCTTGAGCCACTCGATCACGTTCCAGACCAGCACCTCGGGAGCCGAGGCGCCGGCCGTGATGCCGACGACCTCGACCCCGGCGAACCACTCCTCACGCATCTGGGCGGCGTCGTCTACCAGATGCGCCGGCCGGCCAGACAGTCTGGCGACCTCGCACAGGCGGTTGGAGTTGGAACTGTTGGGTGAGCCGACCACGATCACCATGTCGGCCTCACGCACCAGCGCCTTGACGGCATCCTGGCGGTTCTGGGTGGCGTAGCAGATATCGTCTTTCTTCGGCCCGACAATCCCCGGAAAACGCCTAACGAGGGCATCGATCACGACGCGCGCGTCGTCCACCGACAGCGTCGTCTGCGTGACGTAGGCCAGCCGGTCCGGGTTAGCCACCTGGAGTCGCGCCACTTCCTCGACGGTCTCGACCAGATGCATGCCGCCAGCGGCCTGCCCCATGGTGCCCTCGACCTCCGGATGGCCACGGTGGCCGATCATGACGATCTCCCGCCCCTGCTCGCGCATCCTGGCCACCTCGACGTGCACCTTTGTGACCAGGGGGCAGGTCGCGTCGAACACCTGCAGGCCGAGCCCCTGCGCCTCCTCGCGCACCGCTCGCGACACACCGTGGGCGCTGAACACCAACGTGGCCCCGGCCGGCACGTCCGCCAGTTCGTCCACGAACACGGCTCCCTTGGCGCGCAGGTCATCGACCACGAAGCGGTTGTGCACCACCTCGTGCCGCACATAGATGGGCGCGCCGTGCAGCGCCAGGGCACGCTCCACGATCTCGATGGCACGGTCCACGCCCGCGCAGAAGCCGCGTGGATTGGCGAGCAGGATCTTCATGTCCGGCCTCCAGGGGGAATGAAAGGGGCGTCGGGCTGCCGCCCGCTCCGGTCGAGCAGGCTGTCGAGGACCATGAGAACGGCGCCACACGTTATCGAGGCATCGGCCACGTTGAAGGCCGGCCAGGAATGAGGGCCGACGTGCAGATGCACGAAGTCCACCACGGCGTGCAGCACGAAGCGGTCGATCACGTTTCCGATCGCGCCACCGAGTATCAGGCCGAGCGCGCCGGCGAACAGCCGTCGCGCGCGATGGCGCACGATGAGGTGACTCATGAAGGCCGACGCCGCCAGGGCGATGACGATGAACAACTCACGCTGCCAGCCCGAGGCCGAGGACAGGAAACTGAAGGCCGCGCCGGGATTGAACACCAGCACCAGGTCGAAGAAGGGTGTGACCGGCACGGGCTGACCGAACACCAGGTGCTGCTGCGCCAGATGCTTGGTCCACTGGTCGAGTCCGCACACGGCGGCAGCCAGCGCGAACCATCGCCCGGTCTCAAGCACAGGCACGCGCCTCCCCACCGCCGTGCAGATTGGTGACGCAGCGGCCGCACAGATCCGGGTGGGCGGCATCGGCGCCAACGTCCTCGCGGTAATGCCAGCAGCGGCCGCACTTGGCGTGGACGCTCGGCTGCACCTCGATGTGCTCCTCATCGGCCGCGTCCACCTCGGCCAGACCGGCACGCGAGGTGATCAGCACGAAGCGCAGGTCGTCGCCCACCGCGGCGCAGGCGGCGTGGCGATGACCGTGCAGGGACAGATCCACCTCCGCCTGCAGGGACGAACCGACGCCGCCGGCGACCCGGACCTCCTCGATGCGCCTGAGCACCTCGGCGCGCACCTCGCGCAATGTCGACCAGCGCTGCACCAGCTCCGACTCGTCTCCCAGCGCGGGCAGGTCGTGCCAGAGATGCAGGAACACGCTGTCGTCCTGGCCGCCGGTGACCACCGCCCAGGCCTCCTCCGCCGTGAACGACAGCACCGGCGCCATGAGGCGCAGCAGCGCCTGCGTCAGGTGCCACAAGAGGGACTGCGCGGAGCGGCGGGCAGCGCCACCCGCTGGCGTGGTGTAGAGACGGTCCTTGAGGATGTCGAGGTAGAAGCCGCCGAGATCCTCGGAGCAGAAGGTCTGGAGCCGGTGCACCACGGCGTGAAACTCGTAGCGCTCGTAGGCCGCAGTAACCTCGGCCTGGAGTTCCCGCGTCATGGCCAGGGCATAGCGGTCGATCTCCACCCACTGGCCGGGTGGCAGCAGGTCGCGCGCCGGGTCGAAGTCCGAGATGTTGGCCAGCAGGAAGCGCAGCGTGTTGCGGATCCGGCGATAGCTCTCGACCACGCGCTTGAGGATCTCGTCCGAGATGGACAACTCGCCGGAGTAGTCGGTGGCGGCCACCCACAGACGGAGGATCTCCGCGCCCAGGCTGTCGGCCACCTTCTGCGGCACGATGGTGTTGCCGAGCGACTTGCTCATCTTGCGGCCCTGCCCGTCGACCACGAAACCGTGGGTGAGCAGCTGCCGATAAGGCGCGCGACCGTCGATGGCGCATCCCGTCAACAGGGACGACTGGAACCAGCCCCGGTGCTGGTCCGAACCCTCGAGGTACAAGTCGGCAGGCTTGACGAGGTCGGGCCGGCGATCCAGGACGCTCACGTGCGTGGTACCGGAGTCGAACCACACGTCGAGGGTGTCGGGGACCTTCTCGTACTCCGCGGCTTCGTCGCCAAGCAATTCGGTCGCGTCGAGCGCGAACCAGGCCTCGATGCCGCCCTGCTCGACCAGCAGCGCCACCTGCTCCATCAGTTCCTGCAGCCGCGGATGCGGCGCACCGGTCTCCTTGTGCACCACCAGCGCCATGGGCACCCCCCAACTGCGCTGGCGCGAGACGCACCAGTCGGGCCGGTTGCGGATCATGGCCTCCAGGCGTGCCTGTCCCCAGCCGGGGAAAAACTCGGTGGCCTCCACTGCGGCGTGCGCCACCTGACGCAAGGTCCCGCCCTCGGGCCCCTGCTGATCCATGCCGACGAACCACTGGTGGGTGGCGCGGAAGATCACCGGGGTCTTGTGGCGCCAGCAATGGGGATAACTATGCTCGTAGGCGACGTTGCTGAGCAGCAGGGTCTTCTCTTCCAGCGCCCCGATGACGCTCTTGTTCCCCTCCCAGACCGTCTGCCCCCCGACCAGGGTCATGCCTTCGCGGAAGCGCCCGTCGGAACCGACGGGATTGTCGATCGGCAGGTCGTATTTCTGGCCGGCGACGAAGTCCTCCACGCCGTGGGCCGGCGCTGTGTGCACCAGCCCGGTACCCGCGTCGAGGGTGACATGGTCGCCCAGGATCACCGGGACACGTCGCGGCTGGAAGGGGTGCCACACCTCGCAGCGCTCCAGCCGGTCGCCGCTCACCGTGGCGACGATCTCGTAGTCGGTCACGCCATAGCGCTGCATGCTCGAGGCCACGAGATCCCGGGCCAGGACCAGAAAGTACGTGGGCCCGCGCACTAGGGCGTATTCGAGCTCCGGATTCACCGCCACCGCCTGGTTGGCCGGCAGCGTCCACGGCGTGGTGGTCCAGATCACCAGGTAGGACGGCAGCGGCAGGTGGGTGAAACCGAAGGGCTGGGCGAGCTCGGAGTGGTCCTTGGCGGGGAAGGCCACGTCGAAAGCGGGCGAGGTGCGGTTGTCGTACTCGACCTCCGCCTCGGCCAGCGCAGACCGGCAGTCCAGGCACCAGTGCACCGGCTTGGCGCCCTGGTACAGGTACCCACGGGCCTGCATCCGTGCCAGCGACCGGATGATGTCCGCCTCGACGCGCGGGTCCATGGTCAGGTAGGGATTGTCCCATTCACCGAGCACCCCCAGACGGATGAAGTCCGCCTTCTGGCGCGCGATCTGGGAAGCGGCGTACTCGCGGCAGAGTGCCCGGAAAGCGTTGGCCTCGACGCCGCGGCCATGCTGCTTCTCGACCTGATGCTCGATCGGCAGGCCGTGGCAGTCCCAGCCGGGAACGTAGGGCGCATCGAAGCCCGACAGCGTCCGGCTCTTGACGATGACGTCCTTCAGGATCTTGTTGACCGCGTGACCGATGTGGATGTCGCCGTTGGCATAGGGGGGCCCGTCGTGGAGGATGAATTTTGGACGCCCTGCAGCCTTCTCGCGGATGCGCTGATACAGACCCTTCTCCTGCCACTGCCGCACCCAGCCCGGTTCGCGCTTGGCGAGATCGCCGCGCATGGGAAAGGGGGTGTCGGGGAGATTGAGCGTGCTCTTGTAGTCGGCCATGTCGGTCAGATATGGAAGGAGTTCAGGCGCCGGCAACCACGGATTGCCCAGCGAAGAAGGCGCGCGTGGCGCAGACGTCCCGGTCGATCTGGGCCTTCAGGGCCTCGAGCGAGGAATACTTCTCCTCGTCCCGCAGTTTTTGCAGGAAGTCGACGCGGATACGCCGGCCATAGATCGATTCGTCGAAGTCCAGCAGGAAGACCTCGAGGGTCGGCCTGCCGGCGGTCGTGACGGTGGGCCGCACACCGAGGCTCGCCGCGCCCTTCAAGGGCGTCTGGCCGAGCCCGTGCACCGAAACCGCATAGATGCCGAACAGGGGCGGGCGGTTCAGGCTCATGCGCACGTTGGCTGTCGGAAAACCGAGCTCGCGTCCGATCCTGTCGCCACCGACCACCCGGCCGCTGATGGCATAGGGACGACCGAGCAGTCGGGTGGCGCGCTCCAGCGCGCCTTCCGCCAGCGCCTCGCGCACGGAAGTGCTGGAGGCACGCAGCCCGTCGACGAGCACCGAATGCATGCTCTCCACCTCCATGCCCAGGGCCGGCGCCAGTGCGCCCAGCAGCCGGACGTCGCCGGCACGGCGGGCGCCGAAGCGGAAATCGTCGCCCGTGAGCAGCCAGCGCACGGACAATCGGCGGGCCAGCACGTCCCGCGCGAAGGTTTCGGGCGGCTGGCTCGCGAAGCCTGCGTCGAACCGACACACGTAGACGCGCTCGACCCCCAGGGCCTGCAGGCATTCGAGCTTCTCGCGCAGTGGCGACAGGCGCGCCGGCGCATCTCCGGGCGAGAAGAACTCCCGCGGATGCGGCTCGAAGGTCATCACGGCCGCCGGCAGGCCGCGCTGACGCGCGGCCTCGCGCAGGCGGCGCACCATGGCCTCGTGGCCCAGGTGCACGCCGTCGAAATTACCGATGGTGAGGGCGACGGGCGTGTCCGCACGCCCGGGAATGCCCCGGAAGAGCCGCATCTGAAAGACTGTCGTGCCACGGGGAAAGACGCGATTTTAGCCCGGATATCCCCGCGGCGCCCTGCAGCGGAGACGAACAGCGCCGCTCAGGCCGCGCGCTTGTGGAAATCGCGCGGCCTGATGCCGAGCACGAACAGGGCGGCGAAGTAGGTCGCCGCCCCGGCAGCGACGACCCTGGTCAGGCGGACCACCCGCGCCATCGCGGAAGCATCGAGCCAGAACGACACCTCGCCCGCGGTCAGCCACAACACCGCTCCCATGGCCAGCGTGGCGGCCATCAGGCGCAGGACGAACAGGGGCCAGCCCGGCTGCGGGCGGTAGATGGCGTGGCGGCGCAGATTGACGTAGAGAAGGCCCGCGTTCAGGCAGGCGCCCAGTCCGATGGCCAGGGCGAGCCCGGCGTGGCCCAGGGGCCAGACGAAGGCGAGATTCATCAGTTGCGTGACGACAAGCGTGACGATGCCGATCCTGACCGGGGTACGGATGTTCTGTCGGGCATAGAAACCCGGCGCGAGCACCTTCACCAGGATCATGCCGACGAGCCCGATGCTGTAGGCGACCAATGCGCGGCGCGTCATCTCGACGTCCTCGACGCCGAAGGCGCCGTGCTTGAACAGGGTCGCGATCAGCGGCACCGCCAGCATGGCAAGCGCCAGCGCCGCCGGCGCCGCCAGCAGCAGGGTGAGCCGGAGGCCCCAGTCCAGCAGGCGCGAGTATTCCTCGGGCGCCCCCGAGGCGTGGCTGCGCGAAAGACACGGCAGCAGGATGGTGCCGAGCGCAGCCCCCCGAACACCGGCAGGAAACTCCATGAGCCGGTCGGCGTAGTACAGCCAGGAGACGGAACCGGTGCGCAGAAACGAGGCGAACACTCCGTTGATGAGCAGGGAGATCTGACTGATCGAGACTCCGAATATGGCCGGGCCCATGAGGCGCAGGATGCGACGCACTCCCTCGTCCCGCCAGCTCGGACGCCACCTGGGCAGCATGCCGATGCGCGCCAGGAAGGGCAGTTGGAAGGCCAGTTGCATCACGCCGCCCAAGAACACCGCCCAGGCCAGAGCCATGACCGGCGGGTCGAAATAGGGCGCGAGAAACAGCGAGAAGACGATGAAGGCGACGTTGAGCAGGGTCGGCGTGAAAGCCGGCACCGAAAACCGGCTCCAGGTGTTGAGCACCGCCCCCGCGAGCGAGGAAAGCGAGATGAACAGGATGTACGGGAAGGTCACACGCAGCAGGCCCACGGTGACGCCGAGTTTGTCCGGCTGGGCGGAGAAGCCGGGCGCGGTGACGTAGACGAT
>JBILUV010000158.1:0-8214 GCA_044370825.1 Burkholderiales bacterium
CCGGCGCGGCCACGACCCCGGCGATCGTCACGAGCAGCAGGGCCAGCGCCAGGAAGGTGGCGACGTGATCGACCAGTTCACGGGTGG
Organism: Burkholderiales bacterium; assembly: GCA_044370825.1. Taxonomy (GTDB): domain Bacteria; phylum Pseudomonadota; class Gammaproteobacteria; order Burkholderiales. Next base: position 88 of record JBILUV010000158.1, read on the forward strand.
CCGCCTCGCCCCGCCGGCTGCGGTACTCGGCCAGCACTGGCACGAAGGCCTGGGAGAACGCCCCCTCGGCGAAGATGCGTCGCAGCAGATTCGGCAGCTTGAAGGCGACGAAGAAGGCGTCGGTCGCCAGGCCGGCACCGAAAGCCCGGGCAATGACGGCGTCGCGGACAAAACCGAGAATCCGCGACAGCAGGGTCATGCTGCTGACCGTGGCAAGCGCCTTTAGAAGGTTCACGAGAGGGTGTGCGGGGAACGTGACCGCCGCAACTGCCCGCCTCCGGCGGGCCGGGGCTTGCCTTGCGCGACGCGGCAAAGGCCGCTAGTATCGCGCACTTTTCCTGAATGTCCCAAGGACAGCACTCCCATGGCCAATTCGGCACAAGCCCGCAAACGCGCCCGTCAGTCCGAGACGCGGCGTCAGCACAATGCCAGCCTCCGCTCGGAGATGCGCACCGCGATCAAGAGCGTCCGCAAGGCGATCCTCGCCGGTGACAAGGCCGCGGCCCAGGCGGTTTTCCAGGCGGCGCAGGGCACCATCGATTCGATCACCCGCAAAGGTATGTTCCATGCCAACGCGGCTTCCCGCTACAAGAGCAGGCTGTCGAGCGCAGTCAAGGCGATGGCCTGAGGCGAAGCCCGGCCCGCAGCACGCCGCCGAGGAGGTGATCCCGGCGGCGTTTTGTTTTAGCCGGCGGTACGGGCGTCTCCCGGTGACTGGCAGTCGGCACGGCCGCCCGTACGCCGCGTCAGGGTGGCTGCGACGCCGGTCCATCCCTACGCGCACCTCGGCCGGACGGCCGCCCTCGCTGGCCGCCTCCAGTAGCGTACGGGCCGCGAACGCAGCGGGCCTAAATGTGCCCTGGGCAGTTCGGCCCGCAAGCCAGGCTGCCCACCGCGATCCCAAACCCGTCCCGGTCGCTCTCTGATCGCGAGGGCGCAGCGTGAAGGCATCCGGAATCATGTCGACCCCCAAGCACTATCTGCAGTTCAAGGATCTGGACCGCGACACCATCCTGCACCTGTTCGACAGGACGCGGTGGATGAAGGAGCGTTTCGAGCGCTACGAGCGCTACTGGCCCTTGCAGGATCGCACCCTGGTGATGATCTTCGAGAAAGCATCCACCCGAACCCGGCTGTCGTTCGAGGCCGGCATGCACCAGCTGGGCGGCACCGCCATCTACCTCAACACCCGCGACACCCAGCTCGGACGGGGCGAACCGGTGGAGGATGCGGCCCAGGTGATCTCGCGCATGTGCGACGCGGTGATGATCCGCACCTTCGAGCAGGAGATCATCGAGCGCTTCGCGCGCAACTCACGCGTGCCCGTGATCAACGGGCTGACCAACGAATATCATCCCTGCCAGATCCTGGCCGACATCTTCACCTACGTCGAGCACCGCGGCCCCATCGAGGGCGCGACAGTCGCCTGGATCGGCGACTCCAACAACGTCTGCAATACGTGGCTGCAGGCGGCCGAGATCCTCGGCTTCAACGTCCACGTCTCCACCCCACCCGGCTATGAGGTCGAGCCCGAGCGCGCCGGTCTGTACGGCACGGACCACTACGAGCAGTTCGCCGACCCGATGGAAGCGGCCCGGGGCGCCGATCTGGTGACCACCGACGTCTGGACCAGCATGGGCTTCGAGGCCGAGAACGAGGCCCGACGCCGTGCCTTCCAGGACTGGCAGGTTGATGCCGAGATGATGCGGGTGGCCGCGCCCGGAGCGCTGTTCATGCACTGCCTGCCGGCGCATCGCGGCGAGGAGGTGAGCGCCGAGGTGATCGACGGTGCGCAGAGCGTGGTCTGGGAGGAGGCGGCCAACCGCATGCACACCCAGAAGGCATTGTTGGAATATCTGCTCGTCGGAATTGTCTGATGCCAGGGCCTGCGGGCCGGGCATCTGCCCTGTCCCTGACGGCCTGCCCCGAAACCAAGGAGATGCACCCATGAAAGCGTTCCGCCTGATGCACCTGTTCGCCGCCGCCTTGCTGCTGATTTCCACCGCCGTCACCGCCGACGACGAGCGCGCGCGCTACATCGTCGACCAGAACGGCTGCCGCATCGTCAACCCATCCCCAAGACCCGAGGAGACCGTCACCTGGAGCGGCGGCTGCAAGGAAGGCCTGGCCGAGGGCAAGGGCGTGCTCCAGTTCTTCCAGTCCGGCATCGCCGACGAGAAGTACGAAGGCGCGATGCACGACGGTTATGCCGAGGGTGACGGCGTCCAGACCATGGTGGACGGCGGCCGCTACGAAGGCCAGTTCTCCAGGAGCCGCCAGCACGGCGAGGGTACCTTCTACGCCCCTGATGGCAGCATCTTCAAGGGCGAGTGGAAGAACGGCAAACCCCACGGCAATGGCACGTTCCGCACGCCCGAGGGCCGCGTGACCCGGGGCACCTGGGTCGACGGCGTGTTCCAGTCCGAAGAACCGGCCGACCCCAACCGCACCTGATCCGCATCAACCACATCACGACCAAGCGAACATGAGCGCCATCAAGAAAGTGGTACTCGCCTATTCGGGCGGGCTCGACACCTCCGTCATCCTCAAGTGGCTGCAGGACGTCTACAAGTGCGAGGTCGTGACCTTCACGGCCGACATCGGCCAGGGCGAGGAACTCGAGCCCGCCCGCAAGAAGGCCCTGCAGATGGGCATCCCGAGGCAGAACATCTTCATCGAGGATCTGCGCGAGGAATTCGTGCGCGACTTCGTGTTCCCGATGTTCCGCGCCAACACCGTCTACGAGGGTGAGTACCTGCTCGGCACCTCGATCGCGCGGCCGCTGATCGCCAAGAACATGGTCGAAGTGGCGCGCAAGGTCGGCGCCGACGCCGTGTCGCACGGCGCTACCGGCAAGGGCAACGACCAGGTCCGGTTCGAACTCGGCGCCTACGCCCTCATGCCCAACGTCAAGATCATCGCGCCCTGGCGCGAATGGGACCTGCTCTCCCGGGAGAAACTGCTGGCCTACGCCGACAAGCACGGCATACCGGTGGACTTCAAGAAGCGCAAGGGCGGCGCTCCGTACTCCATGGATGCCAACCTGCTTCACATTTCCTACGAGGGTGGCATCCTCGAGGATCCGGACTTCGCACCCGAGGAATCCATGTGGCGAATCACGGTGTCGCCGGAGAAGGCCCCCAACCGGCCCGAGATCCTCGAGCTCGAGTACGCCAAGGGCGACATCGTGGCGGTCAACGGCAAGAAGATGACCCCGGCCAAGGTGCTGGCCACGCTCAACACCCTTGGCGGCAAGCACGGCATCGGCCGCCTCGACATGGTCGAGAACCGCTATGTCGGCATGAAGTCCCGCGGCTGCTACGAGACCCCTGGCGGCACCATCATGCTCAAGGCTCACCGCGCCATGGAGTCGATCACCCTGGATCGCGAGGTGCTCGCGCTCAAGGACGACCTCATGCCACGCTACGCCCGCATGATCTACAACGGCTACTGGTTCAGCCCGGAGCGCGTGCTGCTGCAGGGGCTCATCGACGCCTCCCAGGCCTCTGTCAACGGCAAGGTGCGTCTGAAACTCTACAAGGGCACCATCATGTGCGTCGGCCGTACCTCGAAGGACTCGCTGTTCGACCCTAAGATCGCCACCTTCGACGACGACAAGGGCGCCTACAACCAGGCCGACGCGGCTGGCTTCATCAAGCTCAACGCGCTGCGCATGCGCATCGCCGCCAACCTGCGCAAGCCGGCTCGCCGCCGCGCCGCCCGCTGAGGACCACGCCATGGACAGGTTCGACAACGTGTCGGTCATCAAGAAAGCCAACGTCTACTTCGACGGCAAGTGCATCAGCCACACCGTGGTGCTGGCCGACGGCACGCGCAAGTCCGTCGGGGTGATCCTCCCGAGCCGGCTCACCTTCAACACGGGCGCGCCCGAGGTGATGGAACTCAACGCCGGACGCTGCCGGGTGAAGCTGCCCGGCGCCGCCGACTGGGTCACCTACGAGGGCGGTCAGAGCTTCAGCGTGCCCGGCAACGCCTCGTTCGAGATCGAAACCCTCGAAACCCTGGACTATGTCTGTCACTTCGGCTGAGCGGACACCCGCAGCCCCGGGGGCACCACGGCCATGACGACGGTGGCCGTGGTGCGCAAGAATGGCGTGGCGGCCATCGCCGCCGACACCCTCACCAAGTGGGGCCCGGTCAAGGAATCGGCCACCTACGTGGTGAACCACGAGAAGATCCTGCATGTCGCCGGCAGCTACCTCGCGATCACCGGTAACGCCACGTTCAAGCACATCCTCGCCGACTACTTCGACAGCCTCGAAGACCCCCCCGAGCTCGGTTCGGTGGGCGAGATCTTCCGTACCTGGAACCGAATGCACGCCGACCTCAAGGAGCGCTACTTCCTGCAGGCCGAAGAGGACAAGGAAGAGGCGGTGGAATCCACCCGCATCGACGCCCTGATCGCCAACGAGCATGGCATCTTCGGCGTCTCCGGGCAGCGGACGGTGCAGGAGTTCTCGCGCTTCTACGCTTACGGCAGCGGCAGCGACTATGCCCTGGGCGCCCTGTACTCGGTCTACGACCGACCGGAACTGGAGGCCGATTCCATCGCCCGCCACGCGGTACGCGCAGCCGCGGAGTTCGACGACGGCACCGGCGAGCCGATCCAGTGTTTCACCATCCCGCTGGTGGCGCGCGCCTGATACGGTCAGCCGCGCCGTCCTTCAACCTCCCGACCGAGGAGACACGACATGCCTTCCTTCGACATCGTTTCGGAAGTGGACCAGGTCGAGGTCCGGAATGCGCTGGACCAGGCCAACAAGGAAATCGGCAACCGCTTCGACTTCAAGGGCTCGGACGCCCGCGTCGAGCAGTCCGACACCGCCCTCACCGCCTTCGCCGATGACGACTTCAAGCTCGAGCAGGTCAGGGATGTGCTAACCACCAAGCTGGCCAAGCGCGGCGTGGATATCCGCTGCCTCGATCTCGGCGGGGTAGAGAAGATCAGCGGCAACAAGGTGAAGCAGCTCATCACGGTCAAGACCGGCGTCGAGACCGAACTGGCGAAGAAGATCGTGCGCCTCATCAAGGACAGCAAGCTCAAGGTGACGGCAGCCATCCAGGGCGACAGCGTGCGCGTCACCGGGGCCAAGCGCGACACCCTGCAGGAGACCATCGCGCTGGTGAAGAAGTCCATCACGGACTTCCCGCTGCAGTTCGAGAACTTTCGCGACTGAGGCCGCGCGGCATGCCCCGCGACGCCCGTTTCAGCCCCTGCCCCGGGGCGCCCGGGTCGGGTCAGTAGACCGGGGGGAACAGCCGCCAGCTCTCGCGGCGATAGTCGGCGTAATCGGCGAAGCGACGCGCCAGCAGGCGCTCCTCCAGCGTGAGTTTGGTGACGAGCACGGCGGCAAGTGCCGCCAGCAGCAGCAGCCCCGGTGCATCCGCCCGCTGCAGCACGGGCGGCGCCACCAGCAGCAGGATCGCCGCGTACATCGGGTGGCGGATCCAGCGATAGGGGCCGGCCCGCACCAGCAGGCGATGCCCGGTGGGGTCGGGCGAGATGCGGAACAGGCGGCGCTGGGCGCCGGTCATGACCGCCATGGCCCAGACCGCGAGCAACAGCGCAGCAAGCTGCACCAGTTGCGCCGGCTGGCCGACGGCGAGCGCTGCCCCGGACAGCAGCCACACCCCCAGCAGCGCGAATTGCGCCGCCACCAGCAGGCGCGCCATGGCGCGCTCGCGCGCTGAAAGCACGGTCACATCCGTCATGGCGCTTACCGCGCCACGCCCGCCAGCCACTTGTCGTAGAGCCGCTCGGCGACCGCGTTCAAGGCTGCCAGCCTGGCATCGAGATCCTCGTGCATCTGTGCCGGGCTCTGCACCGCGGGACCCGGGCTCGCATCGATCTCCTCCTGACCGTTGCGGCACCAGGCATCGACCATCTCGCGTGTCATCTCCACGTGGCACTGCATGCCCAGGTGCTTCCCGAGGACGAAACCCTGGTTGGCGCAATGAGCGCTGCGCATGATGCGCACCGCCCCGTCAGGCAGGGTGAAGGTCTCGCCGTGCCAGTGGAAGGACAGGAACGACGCCATTTCCTGGCCAAACCAGTCCCGCGCCGCCGGATTTTCCTCAACTTCCACCCTGCCCCAGCCGATCTCCTTTACCGGATTGGCCGCGACCACGCCACCGAGGGCCTTTGACACCAGCTGACCGCCCAGGCAATGGCCCAGCACCGGGACATCCGCCGCCACGGCCTGCCGGATGAGTCGGAGCACCGGCGGGATCCACGGCAGGTCGTCGTTGACGCTCATCGGCCCGCCCATGAAAACGAGGCCGGCGAACCCGTCGGGTGCGCCGGGCACCGCTGCACCGGCATCCAGGGCGACCAGTTCCCAGGGGATGTGCCGCCGGTCCAGGACCACCGCCAGGTGACCCGGACCTTCCGTAGGAGAGTGACGAAAGATGGCAATGGGCTTCATGAAGACCTGTCGGAAACGCCGGAGCAACCAGCCTGTCGTCGCAGTATGGCGGCTCCTGGCGCTCCTGTTAAGCGCCGCAGCCGACGGGGTCGGGGCCACGGAAGTGCAGGTGGTGGGTCTGTTCAGCGACAAGGCGCTGGTGCGCATCGACGGCGGCCGCCCCACCCTCATCTCGGTGGGCCAGAAGGTCGGGGCGGTGCGGCTGGTGTCTGCCACCTCGGAAGCCGCGGTCATGGAAATCGATGGCAAGCGCCGCAGCCTCGGCGTGGGCTCGCAGGTGATCTCGGGCAACTATGCCACCAGTAGCCAGCCCAGCGTCGTCCTGAATGCCGATATGGCCGGCCACTACTATGCCGAGGGCAGCATCAACGGCGGTCCGATCCGCTTCATGGTGGATACGGGCGCCAGCATGGTCTCCATCGGGCAATCCGACGCCAGGCGCCTCGGTATCCAGTACCTGTCGGGAGAGCGCGGCATGAGCAACACTGCCAACGGCCTGGCGCCGGTCTACCACGTCAAGCTGGGCGAGGTGCGCCTGGGCGCGATCACGCTCAGGAACGTCGACGGCCTTGTGCACGAGAGCAACGACATGCCCTTCGCCCTGCTGGGCATGAGCTTTCTCAACCGCGTCGACATGAGGCACAGCGGCCAGCAGCTGACACTGACCCGCCGCTTCTGAGGGCCCGGGGCGCAACCACCGCGCCCGGCCGGGTTCACCCGGCGGCGGAGGTCCGCTTGTCGTGCTCGATGAGCGCGTAGGCCGAGTGGTTGTGGATGGCCTCGAAGTTCTCGGCCTCGACCACGTAGGCCTCGATGCGCGGATCCGCGTTGAGCACCGTCGCCACGTCGCGCACGAGGTCCTCGACAAACTTGGGGTTGTCGTAGGCACGCTCGGTCACGTACTTCTCGTCCGGCCGCTTGAGCAGGCCGTAGAGCTCGCTCGAGGCCTGCTCCTCGGCGACCCTGATCAGTTCCTCGATCCAGACCAGTTCACGCGTGACGGTGCTGATGGTCACGTGGGAGCGCTGGTTGTGGGCGCCGTAGTCGGAGATCTTCTTGGAGCATGGACACAGGCTGGTGACCGGGACCACGACCGACATGCGGAACTGGTAGCGCCCGCGGTCGATCTCGCCCACGAAGGTGACCTGATAGTCCATGAGGCTGCGCACCCCGGACACCGGCGCCGCCTTGTCGACGAAGAAGGGGAAACTCATCTCCACGTAGCCCGACTCGGCCTCGAGACGGGTGACCATGTGCCGCAGCATCGGCTCGAAAGAGTCGACAGCTATCTCGGACTCGTGCTCGTTGAGGATTTCGACGAAGCGCGACATGTGCGTGCCCTTGAAGTGATGCGGGAGGTGCACGTACATGTTGAAGACGGCCACGGTGTGCTGGACGCCGCCACTGCGGTCGCGCACCCGCACGGGATGACGCAGGGACTTGATGCCCACCTTGTCGATGGCCAGGCGGCGAGTGTCCTGCAGGGCTTGAACGTCTGGAATGGGCACGGATTCTCTGGAATTCATGTGGTGATTATAGGTGGGCCGGACCCGGTTTCATGGCTGCGTGCCGCGCCGGGTGAACAGACACTCCTGTGGGACCGCCGTCAGCCGCGACTGGTTCACGGACGGCACACCGGGCGTTCCGCATCGGGTCCACGGCCTCTCCGAGGAAACCGCAC
>JBILUV010000179.1:0-7778 GCA_044370825.1 Burkholderiales bacterium
GGCGCCCGGGCAGGCGGCAGCGCCGGCAGCGGCGGGCGCCGCGGGAGCTGCCGTGATGCTTCTGGACATCGACAACGTCCATGCGGTGAACAGCAAACCGACGCGACCGAGCGTGCTGAGCCTGGAGCAGACCACCCGGGTTCTGTCCTTGCGCACCCATCACTGGAACGGCGGCCGGGGAGCATCCCCTGGAACCATCGCCCTGCGCGACGCCACGGGTGTCATCCACGGCCCCTGGCCAGCCGCGGGGTCGCCCGGCCAGGGAGGGGCTCGGAACGTCTACTGGACGGCTACGCCCAACGTGGTGTTGCCGCCGGGCCGCTACGAAGTGGTCGACTCGGCGCCGGAGTCCTGGTCGCAGAACACGCACTCGCAGGGCGCCGGGTTCGTGCGTATCGAGGGTCAGTTTGTCGGGCCGGCAGTCGCAGCACCCGCCGCACCGGCGGTACCCGCGGCGGCGGCGGCGCCCGCCACACCTCCGGCCACGCTGCAGCCGCCCGCCGCAGCCAGCGCGGCACCCGCACCACCCCCGACACCCGCGACGCCGGATGCGAAGGACGATTTGCGCAAATCTGTGGAGGAACTGCGCAAGTCGCTGAAGTCCCTGCGCGACCTGTTCAAAAAATGACGGGGCGTGCGGTGACCGAAGCCGGGAACGACGCGAGGCGTCTGAGCTGGGAGAGCGCGCTGCCCCTGTTCAGCGCCACCATGCAGCGCCAGTGGGCCGGTGCGATGCTGGCGACGGCCAGTCTGATGGGCCTGATCCTGGGCGTCGTGTTCGTGGTCCAGGGCGAGTGGGCGGTGCTGCTGCCGATGGCCGGGACGGTGGCCGCCTGCGCCGCCGGGCTCTGGGTGCTGGGCCTGGTGATCATGGCCCTGCTATTCCGCGGCAGCATGCGGGTGCGCTACACCCTGTCTGGTGCCGGGCTGCGCTGCGAGCTGGTGGATCGGGTGGCAAGGGGCAGCCACCGTGCCGCCGTGGTGCTGGGGGTGCTCAGCGGCCGGGGTCAGCTGGTGGGCAGCGGGCTCATCGGCCTGTCACGCGAGACGGAGCAGGTGTCCTGGAAGGGTGCGTTCCGCGCCCGCTTCGACGACCGGCGCCACAGCGTCGTGTTCCGCAACGGATGGCGCACCCTGCTGTTGGTGCAGTGCACCCCGGACAACTACGCGCGGGTGAAGGCCGAGGTGTCGCGCTGCATGGCGAGCCGTGGCACCGCCGCTCGTGTGCGCCAGGCCTCGCCCCTGCCTGCCTACCTCGGCCGCAGTGTCCTCGTCGTTCTGGGGTGCCTGCCGTTGTTCGCCGTGGCGGAGGAATTCGATGCCGGGCTGTTCCTGCCGTTGCTGACGCTGTGCTTCGGACTCGCCACGGTGTGGCTGGTGAACCTGTTCGGGTGGGTGGCGCTGGGCAGCGTGGGGGTGCTGGCGGTCATGGTCGCCGCGTCGCTGCTGGAACTGCGCGACTCGATGCTGTTCCGTGGAGAGAGCTACCGGCGCTGGGAGGTCCTGGACAGCACCGACTGGGGGCTGCTCGGGCTGGGTGCCCTGGGGACCGTGCTGCTTGCCTGGTTGTGCCTGGGTGCGTTGCGCGGGCGCTGGCTCGCGGCGCTGGTGGCCGACGCGGACGACATGGGATGAAACGTCTCCCAAGGGGGGGCAGTCCGGCTCCCCGGGGCCCCGGCGTCGGAGCCCGGCGAGCCGGACCGGTGATCACGCCGTCAAGGGCTTGTAGCGCAGCCGCTTCGGCTTGGCGCCTTCCTCGCCCAGGCGCTTGCGCTTGTCGGCTTCGTATTCCTGGTAGTTGCCGTTGAAGAACACCCATTGCGAGTCGCCCTCGGCAGCCAGGATATGGGTGGCGATGCGGTCGAGGAACCAGCGATCGTGGGAGATCACCATCACGCTGCCCGCGAACTCCAGCAGAGCCTCCTCCAGGGCGCGCAGGGTTTCGACGTCGAGGTCATTGGACGGCTCGTCGAGCATCAGCACGTTGCCGCCGCGCAGCAGCGTCTTGGCCAGGTGCAGCCGTCCGCGTTCGCCGCCGGAGAGCTGGCCGACGTTCTTCTGCTGGTCAGAGCCCTTGAAATTGAATCGGCCGATGTAGGCGCGCGAGGGCATCTCGAACTTGCCGACGTTGATGATGTCTCGCCCGCCGGAGATCTCCTCCCACACGGTCTTGGTCCCGTCGAGGGCATCGCGCGACTGGTCGACAAAGGCCAGTTGCGCGGTCTGACCGATCACCACCTCGCCGCTGTCGGGTTTTTCCTGCCCCAGGATCATGCGAAACAGAGTCGATTTGCCGGCGCCGTTGGGGCCGATGATGCCGACGATGGCACCCGGCGGAACGGAGAAGCTGAGCTCGTCGATCAGCAGACGGTCACCGAAGCCCTTGCTGACGCCGCGGAACTCGATCACCTGATCCCCGAGGCGTTCGGCCACCGGGATGAAGATCTCCTGGGTTTCGTTGCGCTTCTGGTAATCGTAGGACGACAGCTCCTCGAAGCGTGCGATGCGCGCCTTGCTCTTGGCCTGGCGGCCCTTGGGGTTCTGGCGCACCCATTCGAGCTCCTGCTTCATCGCCTTGAGGCGGGCGACCTCGGTGCGCGCCTCCTGCTCCAGACGCGCCTCCTTCTGTTCCAGCCAGGAGCTGTAGTTGCCCTTCCAGGGAATGCCGTGGCCTCGGTCGAGTTCCAGGATCCACTCGCAGGCGTTGTCGAGAAAGTAGCGATCGTGGGTGACGCCAACCACTGTGCCGGGGAAGCGCTGCAGGAACTGCTCGAGCCACTCGACGCTCTCGGCATCGAGGTGGTTGGTGGGCTCGTCCAGCAACAGCATGTCGGGCTTGGACAGCAGCAGCTGACACAGCGCGACGCGGCGCTTCTCGCCACCAGACAGATGTCCGATCTTCGCTTCCCAAGGGGGCAGGCGCAGGGCGTCTGCGGCGATCTCCAGCTGATGCTCGGTGTCGTTGCCGGCCGTGGCCAGGATGGCCTCGTACTTCGCCTGGTCTGCCGCCAGCCTGTCGAAGTCGGCATCCGGTTCCGCGTAGGCGGCGTAGATCTCGTCGAGCTTCTGTTTCGCCTGCATCACCTCGCCCAGCCCGGCCTCGACCTCCTGGCGGACAGTGTGCTCGGGATCGAGGCGGGGCTCCTGGGGCAGGTAACCGATCTTGATGCCGGGCATAGGGACGGCCTCGCCCTCGATCTCCGTGTCCACCCCGGCCATGATGCGAAGGAGGGTCGACTTGCCCGAGCCGTTCACGCCCAGAACGCCGATCTTGGCGCCAGGGAAGAACGACAGGGAGATGTCCTTGAGGATGTGACGCTTGGGCGGAACGACTTTGCCCACGCGATTCATGGTGTAGACGTATTGAGCCATGGCCTGCGAACTGGGATTTGGGATGTTGTGACGAGAGGGGGCGACGATGCCGCTGACGCCCAGCCGGGAAGCTTACCCTGGAACCGCCTTGCCCAGCCGACCATGTGGGGGCGGCACGGGCAAAAAAACGGTGGCCGAAGCCACCGTTGGAAATATGCGAACCGGGCAAGGAGGAGGGAGGAGAGAGCCCCGGTCCGCTGTCAAGCCACTGCGATGCAAAACCTCACTGCGTACGACTGCACTGAAACCACGGAAAAACCGAACACGTGCTGCTGCTGCCGCCTGCCGGCCACCGGCTCGGCGGGCTGGCATCGCGCATCAGGGTGCGTAAATCTCTACCTGCTCGACCACGGTCGGGACCGTCTGCCCGGTGCGGTCCGCCGAGATCGCGGCGCCAGTGGCGAGGACCAGCAGCCAGGAACCGAGAAGCCAGGCCGCAAGAGTACGTCCAGTCATGTGTCACCCCTTTCTTCAGATGGATCGCGATGTGGATCCGATGGGGGAACTATACGGATGTTGCGGTGCGCAAATTAGACGGGATCGCCGAACATGACTTTTGCCGATCGGGCAACATTTGACATATCAACCGGATCGCGTGGTCCAGGCTCGTGCCACCGGATAATGTGAAATATCAGTCACTAGAGCGCCGTTCCGGAAAAGCACATGATCATGTTCACCCATGAGCACGACAACATGGTGCCGTTTACGGAAAATATCAGGGCTGCCGCGACGCGGAACCCGCATGCGCGAGCGCGACAACGCGATTGGCCACGTCCCGCGCCGCCAGTCCCACCTCGCTGGCACTGATCCCGACCACCCCCTGCCGGGCCGACGCCACGGCGTCGCCGGCGAGGCCGTGGAGCCTCACGCCGGCGCGCAGGGCGAGTGCCGGTGCGCAGCTCTGGGCCAGCAGGGCGCCGACGATACCCGACAGCACGTCGCCCATGCCGGCCACCGCCATCCCGGGATTGCCTGAGACATTGATGTGCCAGCTTCCGTCGGCCGCGGCGCAGATGCTGCCGGCGCCCTTGAGCAGCACGGTGGCGCGGTAGCGCCGTGCCAGGGCAAGCGCGGCGGCCAGGCGATCGTCCTGCACCGCGGCGGTGTCGCAGCCGAGCAGCCGCGCCGCCTCCGCCGGATGCGGGGTCAGCACCGTGGGTGCGACGCGGGCACGCACACCCGCCTCGGCACCGGCATCCCGGGCCAGAAGGTTGAGGGCGTCGGCGTCCAGCAGCAGCGGCACTGGTCGCGCGATGCACATCGCCAGAGCTAGCGCCGCTTCCGCGCCCGCACCCAGCCCGGGGCCGGCACACACGGCGGTGGCGGCATCGAGCGCCGCCGTGCCCGGTCCGCGGTGCAGCATCAGCTCGGGCTGCATCGGGTCGACGCGCACGCCCTCGGGATCGAGCTGTGCCACGTGGACCCGACCGGTGCCGGCGAGCAGGGCGGCGCGCGCGGCGAGCAGGGCGGCACCGGCCATGCCCGGTGCCCCGCCGACCACCACGAGTGTCCCGTAGGTGCCCTTGTGGCTGTCGCGGGCACGGCGCGGGATCGCCTCCGCGATGTCCTCGTCCTCGATGACGTGGCCGATGTCCCGCCCGGCCGCGCGTGTGTCCAGGCCGAGGGTGTCGACCTGGATCGTGCCGCACACGTCGGGCCCGGCGCGGGTCAGCAACCCGGGCTTGAGGGCGATGAAGCTCAGCGTGTGGTCGGCGCGGATGCTGTCGCCGAGGATGCGCCCTGTGTCGGCGTGCAGCCCGCTGGGGATGTCGAGGGCGAGCACTGGCCGGCGCGCGGCGTTGATGCGGGCGACCCAGCGCGCCGGTGTCCCGCCAAGGTCGCGGGCGAGGCCGATGCCGAACAGTCCGTCGATGACCAGATCGTGGTCCAGGCGGTCGGGCAGTTCGGGCAGCACTTCGCCTCCCGCGTGGCGCCAGGCTGCCAGAGCCGCCGCCGCATCGGCAGGCAGGGCCTCGGCCCGGCCGCAGAAGGCCACCGTGACATCCCGCCAGGCGGCTCGAAGGTGACGCGCAGCGACCAGGGCGTCGCCGCCATTGTTGCCCGGCCCCGCGACCACCATCACCCGGCGTGGCCCGCCCGCCAGCGCCTGCGCACAGGCCGCCGCGGCCGCGCCGGCACGCTCCATCAGGTCGGGCGGCGGGACCTGCGCGAAGGCCGCGGCTTCGATGGCACGTATGGCCGCGACGGGGCAGACCGGTCGCGGGCCTGGACGGCGGGTAGGGTGCATGACGGCGATGCCTCGGAAAGGATTGCGTTGGCGCAAGTTACCACCGGGGCGCATCACCTTGTCATCGGAGCGGGCCGGTGCGCCGCTATACTCGCATTTTGGAGAATGCCAGACCGCCATGCCCCAGTTGCTGCAACTCCCAGGGCGCAACGCCCTGTCGCGATTCCGCCATCAGCGCCTGCTCGATTCCCTGCGTCGTGCCGATCCCGGCATCAGGGGCCTGTCCGCGATCCACCACCACCTGGTGCTGGTCGAGCGCCCGTTGTCCGAGCAGGAGTCCCGCCGGCTGGAACGCCTGCTCACCTACGGGCCGCGCGAGGCCGGGCGACAGGCGCGCGGCACGCTGTCCCTTGTCGTGCCGCGCCTCGGCACGATCTCGCCGTGGTCTTCCAAGGCCACGGAAATCGTCCGCAACTGCGGACTCGGCCATGTTCTCCGGGTGGAGCGGGGCATCGCGTTCACGATCACCGGCGTGTCCCGCCAAGACGCCGCGCGTGGCGCCGTGGGCGCGCTGTTGCACGACCGCATGACCGAGACGGTGCTGGATGCCTTCGATGACGCCGCCCGGCTGTTCGAGCGCGTGGCACCGGCGCCGCTCGCCACGGTGGACGTGCTCGGCGGAGGGCGCGCCGCGCTGGCCGCGGCCAACCGCGACATGGGGCTGGCCCTGTCGGACGACGAGATCGACTACCTGCTCGAAGCCTTCCGGGCCGAGGGGCGCGATCCGACCGATGTGGAACTGATGATGTTCGCGCAGGCGAACTCGGAGCATTGCCGCCACAAGATCTTCAATGCCTCCTGGTCGGTGGATGGCGAGGCGCAACCCCTGTCGCTGTTCCAGATGATCCGCAACACCCACGCGTTGCAGCCGGCCCACACGGTCGTGGCCTACTCCGACAACGCAGCAGTGATGCAGGGGGCCGCGGTGCCGCGCTTTCGGCCCGATGCCGATGGCGTGTACCGCCGCCACGACGAGTCGACCCACATCCTGATGAAGGTCGAGACGCACAACCATCCGACGGCCATCTCGCCGTTTGCCGGGGCCGCCACCGGCTCTGGCGGCGAGATCCGCGACGAGGGCGCGACTGGCCGGGGCGCCCGGCCGAAGGCGGGGCTCACCGGCTTCTCCACCTCGCACCTGCGTATACCCGGGTTGCCTCAGCCCTGGGAGGACTTTCAGCCGGGCAAGCCCGGACGCATTGCCTCCGCCCTGGACATCATGATCGACGGACCGATCGGCGGGGCGGCCTTCAACAACGAGTTCGGGCGGCCGAATCTCACCGGCTACTTCCGCACCTTCGAGCAACGGGTGGCTGGCCGGGTGCGCGGCTACCACAAGCCCATCATGATCGCCGGTGGCCTGGGCAACATCCGTGCGGATCAGGTGGAGAAGCTCGACATCCCTCCCGGGGCGGCACTGGTGCAGCTGGGGGGGCCGGGCATGCTCATCGGCCTCGGTGGTGGCGCGGCGTCGAGCATGGCCACCGGCACCAACACGGAGGCCCTGGATTTCGACTCGGTGCAGCGCGGCAACCCCGAGATCCAGCGCCGCTGCCAGGAGGTGATCGACCGCTGCTGGGCGCTCGGTGGCGACAATCCGATCCTGTCGATCCACGACGTCGGTGCCGGCGGCCTGTCCAACGCGCTGCCGGAGCTGGTGCACGGGTCCGGGCGCGGCGGGCGTTTCGATCTGCGCCGCATTCCCTCCGAGGAACCGGGCATGTCGCCGATGCAGATCTGGTCCAACGAGGCGCAGGAGCGTTACGTGCTCGCCGTCGACGCGGCCCGGCTCGCGACCTTCGAGGCCATCTGCGCGCGCGAGCGCTGTCCGTTCGCGGTCGTCGGCACCGCCACCACCGAACAGCGCCTGCTGGTCGAGGATCCGCTGTTCGGCAATCGCCCTGCGGACATGGACCTGGGCGTGCTGCTCGGCAAACCGCCGCGCATGCACCGCGACGTGCGGCGCCACCGGCCGCGACTGCCCGCGTTCCGGGCGGGTGCGCTGGACCTGCAGGCCGCGCTGCTGCGGGTGCTGCGTTTTCCCGCCGTGGCAGGCAAGGCCTTCCTGATCACCATCGGCGACCGCAGCGTCGGCGGCCTGACGGCGCGCGACCAGCTGGTCGGGCCCTGGCAGGTGCCGGTGGCCGACGTGGCGGTC
>JBILUV010000180.1:0-7737 GCA_044370825.1 Burkholderiales bacterium
TGCCGGTGGTGCGGATGATCGATACCTCGCCCAGCGGGTTGATGCCGAGGAAGCTGTGGGGGCGCGACACCGACAGCAGGGCGTTGATGGCGACCTGGAGGCCGCCGTCGGTCCCGTTCTTGAAGCCCACCGGCGTGGACAGACCGCTGGCCATTTCCCGGTGGGTCTGGGATTCGGTGGTGCGGGCGCCGATGGCGCTCCACGTCACCAGATCGCCGAGGTATTGCGGGCTGATGGGGTCCAGGGCCTCGGTGCCTGCCGGCAGACCGAGTTCGTTGATGTCGAGCAGCACCTTCCTCGCCAGCAGCAGGCCGTGCTCGATGTCGAAGGAGTCGTTCATGTGCGGGTCGTTGATCAGGCCCTTCCACCCCGTGGTGGTGCGGGGCTTCTCGAAGTACACGCGCATGACGATGAACAGGGTGTCTCCCACCTCGTCGGCCAGGGCCTTGAGCCGGCGGGCGTAGTCGAAGGCAGCGACGGGGTCGTGGATGGAGCAGGGGCCGACCACCACCAGCAGCCGGTGGTCCCGGCGGTCGAGGATGCGCTCGGTGGTGACGCGGCCTTCCAGCACCGTGCGCTCCGCGCGGCCGGCGAGCGGGATGCGGCGCTTGATCTCCTCGGGCGTGGCGAGCACGTCCTGGGAGACCACGTTGACGTTGTAGAGCTGCTGTTCTTCCATCACAACCACCTCGATGAGCCTTTGGCCGCCCGGACAGCGGCAAGCCGCCGATTCTAAGGGAGCTTTCCCGCCAGCCGCCATGGTCGTCGGCGAGGCTCAATGGTCGGTCCACGACGCCGTTAAGCCCTGCATGATATGTCCGACCTCGATTCCAATGCGCCGCAGCCTCGTCCTGTCCCTGGTCTTGTCGGTCTCCGCGGCCACCGCGGCCGACTGGGTGCCCATCCCCATGCCCGGCGGTGGCCAGCTGGAGCTGGACCGCGCCGGCGTGGTGCGGCAGGGCGATATCGCCATGGCCTGGGATCGTCGCAATTACGCGCCCGGCGAGCGGGTGCCGGCTGGCGGCGATGTCGCCTACAGGACCGTCCGGACGCTCATGCGCTACGACTGTGTCACCCGCACCGCGGTGCCGCTCGTGCGTGCGTTCTCGCAGGCTGACGGCGTGCTGGTCTCCCGGCAGAACGTGGAAGGGTCCGAACTGCCCGAGGTCGTGGTGCCGGACAGTCCCAGGGAGCGTGCGCTGGAGCTGGCCTGCGCGGTGAAGCCCAAGGTCCCGGAGGCCGACGTGGCCAAGGGCGCGACGAAGCCCGTGAAAGGCGCCAACGGTGGCGAGGCGAAGCCGGCCGCCGCTGCCGATGCCAAGGGCTCGGGTAAGTCGGATGCCAGGGCGGATGGCAAACCGTCGGGCGACGCAGCCACCGATGCTGCCAAGGCCGACGCCGGCGCGACGCGTAAACCGGTGGAGGCCAAGGGCGCACCACCGCAGTCCGAGGGTGCGGAGGAAGGCGATACGGTTGCGCAGCCCGCAGCTCCTGCACCCGCGAAGGAGAAGCCGGTCGCCAAGGCGAAGGCAGGGGCCAGCGCCGGCAAGGCGACGGCCAAGACCGAGGAGGCGAAGCCGGCGAAGACCGCCTGGACCTACGACGGGCCGGCCGGCGCCACCCACTGGCACAAGCTGTCCCCGGAGTACGCCGCCTGCGGGGAAGGCAAACGCCAGTCACCCATCGACATCCGCGACGGTGTGCGCAGCCAGCAGGAGCCCCTGGTCTTCAACTACAAGCCCTCCGCGCTGAAGGTGCACAACAACGGGCGTACGCTGGAGGTCCCCTACGAGGCCGGCAGCCAGTTGTCCATCGGAGGCACGCCCTACGAACTCGTGGGGTTCCACTTCCACCGGCCGTCGGAGGAGCGCATCAACGGCCGCCGCTTCGACATGTCCGCGCATCTCATGCACCGTTCGGCGGACGGTCAGTGGCTGGCGGTGGCCGTGGTGTTCATGGCGGGGGACGAGCATCCCTTCATCAAGACGCTCTGGAACAGCATTCCGCTGGACGCGGGAATGGTGGAGCAGGCCGGGGCGGTGAAGATCGACGCCTCCCAGCTCCTGCCGAAGTTGCGCGGCTACTACACGTTCATGGGTTCGCTCACCGAGCCCCCATGCACGGAGGGGGTGCGCTGGATCGTCATGCGCACCCCTGTCCAGATGTCGCGCAATCAGCTCGAGATCTTCGGCCGGCTCTACGAGATGAATGCCCGTCCGGTGCAGCCAGCGAACGGCCGGCTGATCAAGGAAATACCGTGATCAGCCCACCGGACCCGCGGGCGCGTCAGACGGGCAGCGCGGCACGACTCCAAGAAGTCGGTGCCGTCACGCGTTCGCCCGCGCGCCGGCCACGGGCGACGCCGATGCGGGGGCCTTCCGGCGGCGCAGCGCCTGGCTGATAGTGGCCGCCTCCAGCCGGATCTCGCGCAACTGCCCGGTCAGCGGGTTGGACTGACCGATGAAGAACAGGCCGGGCGCCGATGGATGCTGGGCGGCACCGGTGACCCTGGGCCGGTCGTGTTCGTCAATCAGGCCTGGCACGTCGATGAGTTCGCGCAGTCCGCTGCGGTAGCCCGTTCCGGCAACCACAACGTCAGGGCGCAATCGCGTCGTCGTGGACGTGCCATCGCTGGCGGCCACCGACGCATCCACCACGACCTCGTTGCCTTCGAAGCAGCGCAATTCGCCGACGATGCGGATGCGACCGGCCTTCACGTCTCGCGCGAAGCCTTCATACAAGGTCGGTACGACGTTCGTTTCGCCGAACTTCACCGACAAGCGGGTCTTCGGCAGGGGCAGTCCGCGGAAACCGAGATCGCCGAAGGTGAAGCGCTGCAGTGCGAGCATCATGGCGTCCGTCCAGGCCGCCGGGAGGTGGCGAAGCAGCAGACCCCAGCCCGCCATCGGGATACCCAGCAGGCTCTTGGGCAGGAGATGCGGTGGCGTGCGCACGGCGCAGGTCACTTCCGCCGCATGTTCGGTGAGGCGGCTGGCGATTTCCGCGGCGGAGTTGCCACTGCCGATCACCAGCACGCGCTGGCCGCGGTACTCGGCAGCGCTGCGGAAGGCCGAGGCGTGGAGGATCCGTCCACGGAAGGTGTCCAGACCGTTCCAGGCCGGCACCACCGGTACCCGGGAGCCGCCCGTGGCCACGACCACGGTCCCCGCGCGGAACACCCGCCCGTCCGCGGCATGCACTTCCCATTGACCCGAGGTTCCCCGCGTGACGCGCTGCGCCTCGATTCCGGTGACGACCTCGAAGCCGCCACGTGCGGGAAAACCTTCCAGATGCCGCACGAAATCATCGCGGCCTGGCCAGCCGCCCGCCTTCCGGGGAATGGATTCCCCGGCGAGACGGGACAGCACCCGTCCGGTATTGAGGCGCAAGCCGTCGTAGTGATGGCGCCACACGTCACCCACGGAGCGCGTGCGTTCCAGCACCAGAGGGGTACGGCCGGCACGCACCAGGTCGAAGGCGGCCGACAGGCCGGCAGGCCCACCGCCGACCACGAGCACGTCATGCACCGCGTGGCTCATGCGCCCGCGCCTCCATGGCTGACCGAGACCGACAGCGGGACCGGGCGCAGGATGGTGTCGGGAATGGGCGCCGTCGGCAGCAGTTTCTCGAGCAGCGCGTCGATGCGGGCGGGCGGCTGGTCGGTGTCGATCTCGATCTTCACGTCGACGCCCTCGAAGCCGGGTGCGCCAGGGGCGACGCCGTAGGCGGCCTTGAAATTGACGCGGCCCGACACGTTGATCTTCAGGGAGCGGACCGTGACCGACTGGGCCGAGAGGCCGCCGATGCAGGTCGCCGCGATGCAGTTGCCCACGGCAGTGAGCAGGAGGTCCTGGGGAGAGGCGCCCCGGGCCTGACCGCCATAGGCCGCGGGTTCGTCACCTTCGATGGTTCGGCCACCGGCGAGATGCGAAACGGTGTGGTAGCCCGAGGTCCATTCGACCGCGGCGCTGTAGAGCGGGCGCGCGACGTCGCCGTCGCCATCCTCGCGGATGCGCTGTTGCACTTCGCGGGAACGCTGCGGCGACAGGCCGTTGAGCAGCGGTTCGGTAATCGTGGTGTCGGGCATGATGTTGTTCCTCGGGTGATGTCTGGGAGTCAGGCGGCGTGCTCAGCGACTAGGGCTTCGTGTTCCAGGAAGCTGTCGAGGCGGGCCGTGAGAGCGCGCACCACCGGGTCGTCCGGGCTGCGCGGGCGTTCGAAGGGCAGGTCGAGGACTTGCCGGATGTGGCCTTGCGGCTGGCTGCCCATGAGCACGATGCGGTCGGCGAGCAGCACTGCCTCGTCGAGGTCGTGGGTCACCATGAGCACGGTCGCGCCGGTGCGCTTCCACACCGACAGCAAGGTGCGTTGCATCAGGCGCCGGGTCTGGGCATCCAGCGCCGAGAAGGGCTCGTCGAGCAGCAACAGCCGCGGCTCGAGCGCCAGCGTGCGTGCGAGCGCGACGCGCTGGCGCATGCCGCCCGAGAGCCGAGCGGGCCGCTCGAGGGCGAAGTCCTGCAGCCCGACGTCGGCGAGCAGTTCGAGAGCGCGTGCACGCGCCTGCTTGTCGGGGACGCCCGCGTTGCGCAGCGCGAAGGCGACGTTGCCCTCGGCGCTCATCCAGGGGAACAGGTTGTGGTGCTGGAACACCAGCGCGCTGTCCGGCGCTGGCCCTCGCAGTTCGCTGCCGTCCAGACGTACCGCGCCGCTGTCCGCGGGCGACAGGCCGGCCGTGATCTCGAGCAGCGAGGTCTTGCCGCAGCCGCTGCGCCCGAGCAGGACGTTGAAGCTGCCCGCTTCCAGCGCCAGGTCATCCACGCGCAGCCGCTCCACGCCGCCGTAGCGGCGGGACACGCCGGTGAACTCAATGCGAACGCCGGGCATGGTCGCGATTTCCTTCCAGGGCGCCAGCCAGGGCGCGGTTGAGAACCAGCAGAAGTCGGTCGACGGTAAAACCGATGACCCCGATCGCCAGGATGCCGATCATGACCACCTTCATGTTGTACATCTGCTGGGCCATCACGATCATGTAGCCGAGCCCGGAGTTGATGCCGGCCATCTCGCCGGCCAGGGCGGCCATCCACGCGCCGAAGAACGCCATGCGCAGCGCGGTCAGCGCGCCCGGCAGGATCGCGGGAAAGCGCACGTACCACCACAGGCGCAGCCGGGAGGTGCGCAGGTTGCGCGCGATCGCGAGGTATTCCGGCGCGATGTGCTCCAGGGCGGACACGAAGGAGAGCGTCAGCGTGCCGAAGACCGCCATGAAGACGATGAACACCGCCGCCGGCCCCCCGATGCCGACCAGCACGATGGTGAACGGGATCCACGCCACCGGGGCGATGGGGGCGAGGGACTGCACGATCGGGAGCACCAGTCGCCGCAGCACGCCGATCTCGATGATGCCGATCGCCAGCACCAGCGCGGCCAGCAGCCCGCCGGTCATCCCGAGCCCCACTCGGCCGAGGGTGACGAGCACGGCGTCGCTCAATCCCATGCGTTGTTGGCCGAAACCGATGCGTACCTCACCGGCCAGCGCGTACGGCAGGGTTTCGCTCGGCGGAGGCAGGATGCTGGGGTTCAGCCAGCCGGCGAAAGAAGCCAGTTCCCAGGCTCCCAGCAGGGTGGCCCAGGCCAGGACGAACCAGAGGGTCGAAACGAACGCACCGCCGAGCCGGCTGCGCCATACGCTGCCGGCGCCCGGTACGGATGCACGGGGATGCCGCGATCCAGCGACAGCAATGGCCGCCTCGCCGTCCCCGGTCGCGCGCGCTGGCGCGGCCGGGGCGAGGGAGGCTGCCGACCCAGGAAGTGCAAGCTCCATGAGTCGGTCCGGATCAGGCAGGCTGATGCCGCAGGTCGAGGACGCTGTCGATCGAGACGTCCTTGAAGTAGCCCAGTTCGATCAGGTACTTGACCCCGGTGCGCAACCCCTGGACACCGGCGGTGCTGATCACCGGGTTGGGCACCTGCCGGCGCAGGGCGGCCGCGAGGATGGGGCGGGCCGCGCCGTAGATCGGCTGCAGCGTATCCACCGCCGCATCGTAGTTGGCGGCGGCCCAGCGCGCGGACTCGGAGAGCACGCGCAGGTAGGTGCGCAGCGCGTCTGCCTGCGACTTGCTGGTGGCTTCCTTGGCGGTGACCACGCAGTCCGCGGCCTCGGGGCCCCAGACGGTGTTGGAGTCGGCGAGGTAGGTGCCGCCGGAGGCACGCACCACGGTCTCCGCGTAGGGCTGGGCGAGAGTGCACACGTCCACGGCGCCGCTCGACAGGGCTTCCCCCATGCCGACCATGCTGGGGAAGAAGGTCATCTTGTAGTCGGCGTAGGACTTGCCACCCTTGGACATGGTGCCGTAGCCGACGAGCTCGAGCGTGTCGAGGCGAAGCGTACCGACGCGCAGGCCCTTGCCCGCGGCGGCGAGAAACTCCTGCACATTCTTCACCGAGCCCTTGCGCGCCACCAGCTCGATGCCGGCCTGGCCGGACCCGCCGATGATGCGCAGGTCACGCGTGCCTTCCGCATAGGCCGCTACCGTGGTGGTCCAAGGGCCGTGGATCAGGTCCAGCTTGTCCGCCACCAGGGCCTGCAGCGATTCGGATGGGCCGTTGAACTGCGTGAGCACGACGTTCAGGCCAGCCTTCTCGAACAGGTCGCGCGCCTTCGCAAGCAGCAGGTGCTGGACGCAGCCAGCCGGCAGATGGCCCACGCGCAGGACCTTGCCGCCGGCGGCGGCTTCTGCCCGGGTGGCTGCACCCAGTTGCGCCAGACCCGCAGCCGAGATGGCGAGTCCGCACGCTCCGCAGCCGCACAGGAAACGACGGCGGGAATCGATGGTG
Organism: Burkholderiales bacterium; assembly: GCA_044370825.1. Lineage (GTDB taxonomy): Bacteria > Pseudomonadota > Gammaproteobacteria > Burkholderiales. Next base: position 6,835 of record JBILUV010000180.1, read on the forward strand.
GGAGAACCTTCACCAGCGGGGGCGAATTCGAAATCGGGTTTTTTCATGATGTTCTTTGTGGTCTGCCGCCATGGGCGGGTGGTTTGAACGAGGCTCGAACTCTATCGACTGGCGATCCTCGGGTGAACGAATGGTTTTTCGGTTGGATATGCGAAAAAGTGCTAACGGAAACGTGACGTGACGGTCGGGCGTGGTATCCCGGACGATGCGCAATACGAGCTCCCCCTGGGGCGGCACGCGGGCAGAAAGCCGGCTCGAGAAGAGGGAATCACCACCCGTGGGCGGGGGGGGAGCGCCAGGCGGCGATTTCGGGTGAGGCGGACGGGGACGTTCGCGGCCCCTCGCCCTCGGGCACGGGCGAGGGTGGCTGAAACGAGCAGGATCAGGCGCAGCCGGGCGGCGGCGTGAAGCCGCCGAAGTCTTTCTCCAGCATCTTCGCGAAGGCGATGCAGGTGAGGTCGGCCCATTGCGGGCCGATGATCTGCACGCCCACGGGAAGGCCGTCGGCGGCGAGCCCGGCCGGGGCGACGGTCGAGGGGAGGTAGACCATGCCGGACATGCCGGCCCAGAACATCTGGGTGGTGGAGGGCTGGGGACGGCCGTTGACGCTCACCATGCGCTCCCAGCGCTCCCCGGTCTGGTTGTGCGGGAAGGCGGTGGTGGCGCCGGCGGGGCAGAGCAGCACGTCCCAGTCGCGGAAGAACTCCGTCCAGGCCAGGCGCATGCGGTGGCGGGCGTCGTTGAGCGCCAGCCACTCGCGGTGGGTCATGGTCACGCCGCGCAGCATGCGCGACTGGTAGTCGGTGGCGTCGGGGCGCACCCGCCGAGCGCGGGTGGTGAAGCCGGCGAAGGCCGCGTCGGAGGCGCCGCGCGAGGTCGCGGCGCGCAGCAGGCCGATGAAGA
>JBILUV010000182.1:0-7705 GCA_044370825.1 Burkholderiales bacterium
ACGGGGGGCAAAAGGCAAGACCTGACCCTGGGCGTTTGTTACGTTCGTCCGTATCGACCAAGCACCACATCCAGCCTCGCCCCGTCGCGGATTTCGTTGCGGATGCGGGTTTCGCGGGTGGTGATCTTCTCGGCTTCGTCGAGCACGAAGCCGATGTGGGCGGAGGGGACGACGACCACTCCATCGCCATCGCCCAGCAGGAAGTCGCCTGGTCGGACCTCGACGCGGCGTGCGGTCGCGCCGGGCATGATGACAGGCACCTCGCAGGCGGTGACCTTCCAGCGACCGATGGATTGCACCGGAGACCGGTACTTCGCGTAGACCGGCATGCCGTGCCGGGCAATCCAGTCGGCGTCCCGCACGCCTCCGCTTACCACCGCGCCGAGGCAGCCGCGAACCTTCATCGCGAGGGCGAGCAGCTCGCCGAAGCAGGCCATGCCTTCGGCGTCTCCGGCCCAGACCGAGACCACACCCGGGTGCATGCCATCAATCGCCGTCATCTTGTCGGGGTCGCCCGGACCTTCGTAGGGCATCATCTGACCACGTACCGTGTAAGCGAATCCGGCGAGCTTGGCCTGGGCGCGGTCCAGAGGTAGCAGCGTAGTCGAGAGTGCCTGATCGCGCAGGCCGACCTGCTCGAGCACGTCCGACACCGTGGTGGTGTCGAGCGCAAGAAGTCGATCGCGGATATTTTGTCTGTTCTCGTTCATGGCGAATTCCTCAGGCGGTGGGCACGATCAGACTGCACCGTGGCGGGCCGCCACGCACCCAGCACGTTCGAAGCGCGATGATTTCGACCGCGCCGGGGGCGGTGTACGGCGGTTTTGGTGGGCTGGGCAGGCAAAAGGCAAGACCTGACCCCGATGTGCTTTGGTGGGCTGGGCAGGCAAAAGGCAAGACCTGACCCCGATGTGCTTGACCTGACCCCGATGTGCTTGACCCCGATGTGCTTCAGGTGGTTGGCACGACCTGGCCGCACAGGGGCAGACCGGCGCGTGGCCAGTCCACCTCCAGCAGCGTGCCGAAGCCCGACAGGGTAATGTAGGCCTTGCCCAGGCCCGGGCCGCCGAAGGCGATGTTGGTGCAATAGGGTTCCGGCGCGCGATGGAACTCGACCAGTTCGCCCGCAGGCGAGATCACGCTGATGCCACCGTTGATAAGCGTCGCCACCGCGACATTGCCGCCGGCCTCGACCTTCAGCGAATCGAAGCGCTGGTACCCCCCCAGGCCGGCGACGAGCGCGCCACCGTGCGGGGAGGGGAAGGGGTCCTTGTGTACCGTGCCTTCGCCGGTGATGCGGAAGGACCACAGCCGTGCCGGCTCGGTCTCGGCCACATACAGGGTGACGCCGTCCGGCGACAGCCCGATGCCGTTGGGCGTGATCATCGGGAACACCGCCTCGCGGATGAGGCTGCCGTCGAGGCGGGCGTAGTACACCGCGCCGCGGTCCATGACACGACCGTAGACCTTGCCCAGGTCGGTGAACCACATGCCGCCGTGACCGTCGAGCACGATGTCGTTCGGGCCCTTGAGCGGCACGCCGTCACACTCGGCATAGAGGTCATCGACGCGACCCGTGGCGGGGTCGACGCGCTGGATGCGGCCGCCGATGTAGGCGTCTGCCCGGCCATGCGGGCGGAACAGCCCGTCGGCCTCGCGCGTCCAGTTGAAGCCCCCGTTGTTGCAGATGTAGAAGCAGCCGTCCGGCCCGACGGCCGCCCCATTGGGCCCGCCGCCGGTCTGCGCGATCACGCTCACGCGCCCGTCGGGATGCACCCGCGACAGCGTGCCGCGCGCGATCTCCACCAGCACCACCGAGCCGTCGGGCATGGCCACCGGTCCTTCCGGGAACTGCAGGCCGGTGGCGAGCGTGCGTCCCTTCAATTCGAGCATCCTGGTCACAGCGTGTCGTCCTCCATGGCGGTTCGCGGCTCTTGTGACGTCTGCCGCCGCGTCTCGCCGACTATGGCGGAATTCGCGGGCCTGCGCCACACTGGCCCGCCGGGGCGCACTGCCCTTCCGCACCACACGCGCCTACGCATGCAATCTTCACCAGCCCGCCGATCGTCCCGTCGTGGCCATCTGAGTCCCTGGCTCTTTTGCCTGGGTGTCCTGACCCTCGCGGGCGCCGCCGAGCCACTGCCGGGTGGGGTGGGGGCGACCGCCGTGCCCATCCCTGCCATCCAGGGTTCTGCGGAGGCCAGCCCCTTCACCGGACAGCGTGTCACCACCCGCGGGGTCGTCACGGCCGCGTTGCCGGGACTGCGCGGCTTCACGGTGCAGGACGAGGCCGGCGATGGTGATGAGGCCACGTCGGATGGCCTGTTCGTCTACACCGGTCAGGAGAGTGTCACGGTCGAGGTCGGCGAGCGCATCGAGATCTCCGGCATGGTCAAGGAACATGCACCTGTGGCCGGTGCGGCCACCCTGACCGAACTCGTGCAGCCGCGCATCCTGCGACACCTCGGTCGCGGCACGGTGGCACCGGTCACGCTGACGGCGGAGCGGTTGCGCACCGGTGACCTCGAGCGCCTCGAAGGCATGCTGGTGCGCATCGCCGAGCCGCTGACAGTGCACGAGCACCGGCTCCTCGGGCGGTATGGGCAGATCCTGCTGGCGCCGCAGGCACGGCGCTTCCGGGCCGGCGAGCCTCCGGCGCCGCTCACCGGGGCTCTGGTGCTGGACGACGCGCGCGCCTCCGCCTTGCGCGCAGAAGATGGCGACAGGCTGCCGCATCTCGGTCCCGACGGCACGCTGCGCATCGGTGACGAGGTCGGCCCCCTGGTCGGCATCCTCGACTCTGGCCGTGTGTCGCTCGGCAACCGCCAGCCTGCGGATGTCGGCTGGCGGTTGCAGCCGCTCGGGCCCGTGCCGGTGCGCCGGGTGAACGCCCGTCCCGCCTCGCCGCCCCAGGTCGGTGGCGGGGTGCGGGTGGCCGCGGTCAACCTGCTCAACTACTTCACCACCTTCGCCGATGGTGACAGCGCGCAGGGGGAGGGCTCGGCCGGTTGCCTGCCCTCCGGACGGCTGCGCGACTGCCGCGGTGCGCGCAACGCCGCCGAGTTCGCCCGGCAGCGCGACAGGCTGCGCCGGATGTTGCTGGCGCTGGATGCGGACCTGCTGATCCTGTCGGAGCTGCAGCGGGATGGCGGCTACAGCCTGCGGCATCTGGCCGGGGCGCTGAACGAGGGCAACCGCGGGACCTACCGGGTGGTGGAGGCGCCGCGCGAAGGCGCGGGATCGGATGCCATCCAGGTGGCGATGCTCTACCGCGCGGGTGCCATCTCGCCCGTCGGCGAGCCCCTGGCCGACGCCGACCGGGCGCACAGCCGCCCGCCGCTGGCCCAGGCCTTCCGCGCCAGTGATGGCGAGGTGTTCACCGCCGTCGCGGTGCACTTCAAGTCCAAGAGCTGCGACCGCGCGGCGGGTCCGGATCAGGATCAGGGCGATGGGCAGGGGTGCTACGGTGAACGACGCCGCGCCCAGGCCCGGGCCGTGGCACGTTTCGTCGAGCGCGCCATGCGGGCGAGTGGGGATCCCGACGTCCTGGTCGCCGGCGACTTCAACGCCTACGAGGGCGAGGCGCCGCTGCGCATCCTGGCGGAAGCCGGACTGCGCGCCATCGCCGTCGGCGGCGGGGCGGCTCCGGCCTACTCGTACCTGTACGAGGGCGTGGCCGGTGCCCTGGATCACGCCTTCGCCACAGAGGCGCTGGCGGCCCGTGTCACGGGCGCGGGTCACTGGCACATCAATGCCGACGAGCCCGAGGCCCTCGATCATCGGAATGGATTCGTGCAGGCGGAGGCTGCAGGCCCCTGGCGGGCTTCAGACCACGATCCGCTGCTCATCGGACTCGCGCCGGACGCGCGGACCGGTACAACGCACCGGACGAACCCTGCAGCGGTGGTGGCGTCAAACCCGGGCGGTGCCGCACCTGCCGCGCTCACCCGCTGACTTCATCCGCACCCCATGGCCCGAATCGTTCCCGACGGCTGGCAGATCCGTGACCTCGCCGGTCCCGCGCAGCGCCGCGTCGAGACTCTGGACCGTCTCGCCCGTGCGCTGCCGGATGCCTGCACCGTCTACCACGGCGTGCACTGGACCCGTCTGCAGGACGGACAGTCGCTCTACGGCGAGATCGACTTTGCCGTGGTCGCGCCCTCCGGGCGGGTGCTGCTGATCGAACTCAAGACCGGGTTCCTGAAGGAGACGCCCGAGGGCCTGGTGAAGTCCCACCAGTCCGGCCCCATCCGTCTGGCGGCGCGGCTGGCGGCGCACGCAGAGGCGCTGCGCAGCCGCTATGCCGCCGCCCACGACGGCGAGGATCTCCCGGTCGAGACCTTGCTCTACTGCCCGGATTATCTGGTGCGCCAGCCCGCGGTGGCCGGCATCGAGGGCAGCCGCATCGTCGACGCCAGCCGTCGCGACCGTCTGGCCCATGCCATCGCGGCCGTGCTGCCGCTCGACGAGCCGGTCACCCCGGCGGCGCCACGGGTGCACCGCTTCCTGCGCGACCTGCTCGAACTCACGCCCGAGATCGGGGCCATCGCCGATCAGGCCGAGGCCTTGTACACGCGGCTGTCTGGCGGCCTGACGCACTGGGCCAGGCGCATCGAGTGCCAGCCCTTCCGGCTGCGCATCACAGGCACGGCCGGTTCGGGCAAGACCCAGCTCGCGCTGGCGGTCTTCCGCGACGCCGTGGCGGCGGGGCGCCGGCCGCTGTACGTCTGCTACAACCGGCCGCTGGCCGACCACATGGCAGCCGTGGTGCCTGCCGGCGGGGAGGTCGGCACCTATCATCAGCTGTGCGAGCGCGTGGCGCGGCGCCACGGCCACGTGCCGGAGTTCTCCCGTCCGGGGGCCTTCGAGGCGCTGGAGCGGGCGTTCGCGGCGGTGGTGCCGGCCGCCGACGAGAAGGTGGACGAGCTCATCGTCGACGAGGGTCAGGACTTCCCGCCGGCGTGGCGTGACCCGCTGCTGCGCCTGCTGCGGCCGGAGGGGCGGGCGTGGTGGCTGGAGGATCCGCTGCAGAATCTCTACGACCGCGATCCGGTCGACCTCACCGGCTGGGTGGGCCTGCGCGCCGAGACCAACTACCGCAGCCCCGGTGACATCCTGCGCTGGCTGCAGGACAGCGTTGGCGTCGGGCAGGGCGTCTCGGGTGCGAGCCCGGTGACGACTTCCGAGGTGGAGGTGCTGCGCTACGGCTCTCACGCCGAGCTGCTGGATGCCACCAAGCGCGCCATCACCCAGGCGGTGGGGCTCGGGTTCAAGCGCTCCATGATCGGGGTCATCACCTTCCGTGGCCGCGAGAACTCGGCGCTCGCCGCGCTCACCCAGCTCGGGCCGCACCGGCTGCGCGCCGCCACGGGGCGCTACGACCTGCTGGGCAACCCGGAATACAGCGACGGCGAGGTGCTGATCGAGTCGGTCTACCGCTTCAAGGGCCGCTCGGCGCCCTGCGTCATCCTCACCGAGGTCGATTTCGCCCAGCTGGACGAGCGCGTCGCACGCAAGCTGTTCGTCGGCGCCACGCGGGCGACGATGAAGCTGATCCTGGTGATGTCGCAGCGCGCGGCGGAGGCGGTGGATGGAGCGCGGGAGAAACCTGGGCTTTAGGGGCAGTGTGATCGGGTCGCACGGTTGTGACGGCCCCATCTTGACTTCTCCTTCCGCCTCGGCACCGTCCCTCTGCAATGGCCACGTGATCCGCGTGAATGCATCGGACTTTCCGGAATGCGCACACCTGGCGAAGACCGACGCGGTCAAGCCCGGGCCGGCGGGCTCGAATCGGCGGAAGGCATCGGTCGTGTGGTCCAGGACGTGGCCGTCACAGCCGGCGACCCCGACGCATCACCCGTCCGCGCCATCCGCCCCCATCCCAAGCCCGGCCGCGTAGCGCTCGTGCCATTGCGCGTGGCCATGCGCGAAGTCATTGCGGCCGCTGGTGTCGTGGCCGCGCATCAGCCAGAGCGGCTGGTCGTGGATGTCGAACGGGCTGTTGTGGCGCCGGTTGCGCGCCAGCGAGCGGTCGTAGTGCGAGCTGGCGGGCATGTAGCGCAGGATGAGTGCGGCGCGGCGCTGGCCGGAGGTGTTGGCCGCGGAGCCGTGGATGAGGCGCACGTCGTGCAGGGAGAACTGTCCGGGCTCGAGCTCGACATTGACCGCACGGGACTCGTCGAACTGGTCCTGGTCGAGCTCGAGGTTGAGCACCAGATCCTTCCGGTCGCTCACGTGGTGACGGTACAGCTCGTCACGCCGATGCGAGCCCGGGATGAAGCGCATGCATCCGTTGGCTGTTGAGACGGGGTCGATGGCGATCCACGCCGAGCACGTGGCAAGTGGGCGCATCGGCCAGTATTCCCCGTCCTGATGCCATGGCACCTCGCGCCCCTTGCCGGCGGGCTTGCACAGCACGCGGGTGATCCACAGCACGAGGTCCGGGCCGAGCAGGTCTTCCACGGCGTCGAGCACCACCGGACTCCGCGCAGTCGCCATGAACGGATTCACCCCGGCGCCCTCCGTGGGCGGCAGCATGTGCGGGTTGGCGAGATCCTCGGGCGCGACGTCCGTGTAGCGCGAGAGCAGCGCGTCCAGACCGGCGCGCAGCCGCGCCAGCAAGTCGTCCGGGAGACGGGTACGCGGGATCACGTAACCGTGTTCGCGATAGTGCTCGATCTCGTCCGGCGTGAGGGCAGGCATGACGCGTGGTCTCCCGTGCGGGGTCAGGTTGCAGAGGCTTCGTTCAGACGCGCGACTTCGGCGGGGTCCAGACGCAGGCTGGCTCCCTGGAGGATCTGGTGCAACTGCTCCACCGAGGTGGCGCTGGCGATGGGTGCCGTGATCGAGGGCCGCGCCAGCAGCCATGCCAGTGCGACGGCTCCAGGGGTGGTGTTGTGTGCCGCCGCGACCTCATCCAGTGCGGCCAGCACGCGGTGGCCGCGCGCGTCCAGATACTTGCCGATCCAGGCGCCGCGCGGGCTCTTGCCGAGGTCGGCCTCGGAGTGGTACTTGCCCGTCAGGAAGCCCGAGGCCAGGGGGAAGTAGGGCACCACCGCGAGGCCGTGGCGCAGGCACACCGCTTCGAGCGTGTCCTCGTAGCCGTTGCGCTCAAGCAGGTTGTAGTGCGGCTGCAGCGACACGTACGCCGGCAGCCCGCGCGCGGCGCTCACGGCCAGCGCCGCCTCCAGCCGGTCGGCCTTGAAGTTCGACGCGCCGATGGCGCGGACCTTGCCGGCGCGGATCATGGCGTCGTAGGCCGCGAGCGTCTCCTCCATCGGCGTGTCGGCGTCGTCGACGTGCGCCTGGTAGAGGTCGATGTGATCGGTCTGCAGGCGGCGCAGTGAGTCCTCAACCGAGCGCATGAGGTGCGCGCGCGACAGGCCCTTGGCGTCGGGGCCCATCTCCATGCCCGCCTTGGTCGCGATGACGACGCGATCGCGGTTGCCGCGCAGCCGCATCCAGTTGCCGAGCACGGTCTCGGACTCGCCGCCCCGATGCCCGGGCACCCAGCGCGAGTACATGTCGGCCGTGTCGATGAAGTCGAAGCCGGCCGCGACGAAGGCATCCAGCAGTTCGAAGGACCGAGCCTCGTCGGCGGTCCAGCCCAGCACATTGCCGCCGAAGGCCAGCGGCGAGACCTGGATGCCCGAGCGTCCCAGTGCGCGTTTTGCGCCCACTTCATTCTCCCTTGTCCATTGTGCAG
>JBILUV010000184.1:0-7679 GCA_044370825.1 Burkholderiales bacterium
CCACTGTGAAGCCGCGGCGCTCGCAGAACTTGAGGTACATGCGCTCGAGCATGGACGCCCAGTCCTGGGCTTCGGTGCCGCCGGCGCCGGTCTGGATGTCGATGAAGCAGTTGTTCGGGTCCATCGGGTTGGAGAACATGCGGCGGAACTCGAGGTCCGCCACCAGCTTCTCCACCGCGCCCACGTCCTCCGACACCGCGATCAGGGTGTCGTCATCGCTCTCGGCACGGGCAAGCTCGAACAGTTCCTGGTTGTCGGCGAGGCTGGCGCCGATCTTCTCCAGCGTGAGCACCACCGCTTCGAGCGTCTTGCGCTCCTTGCCCAGATCCTGGGCGCGCTGCGGGTCGTTCCAGATGGCCGGGTCTTCGGTCAGACGTTCGACTTCGCTCAGGCGTGCCTTGCGGGTATCGAAGTCAAAGATACCTCCGCAGTTCCTGGGCGCGGGCGCCGAGGTCCTGGATGTGCGTGGCGATGGCGTTGATCTGTTCGGCTTCCATGATTTCTCGCGAAGAAAAGTTGAACACCGAGTTTAGCGTGTCGGAGGGGATGCCGTCCCGGCGCGGGATGCCTCAGGCCAGCGCCAGACCGACGAGCAGACCTGTTGCGGTCGCCGCCATCGGCCACGCGCAGCGCAGGGCGAGCCGGCGGTCACCCACGAAGATGGTCAGCGCCAGCTTGAAGCCGGTGTTGGCCAGGAGCGACGCAACGACTGCACCCTGGACCATGGCCTCCGAGGCCTGGCCGAGCTGGTTCAGCCGCAGCGAAGACAGGGTGATGGCGTCGACATCGGTGAGCCCCGAGACCAGCGCCACGGCATACAGCCCGGAGGCGCCGGCCTGATCGCGCAGCCAGGCGGCGGCCAGAACCACCGCGGCGTACATGGCGCCGAAGAACAGTGATTCGCGCAGGGCGGTGGGGTTGCGTATCACCGGCACCGGGGGCGAGTTGCCCGCGCCGAGACGGTGCCAGAGGGTCGCCATTGCGATCGCGCCGAGGACGAAGCCGCCGGCAAGAATGGGGCCCACCGAGATCATCAGGTCGGGCGAAACCACCGCCACCAGCAGAGCCAGACGCACCAGTACAACGAGGTTGGCGATCACGATCACCGGGGCGGCGATGCGGCCTCCGTCCTGCGAGCCGCGACCATGGCGTGCGTAGGCGAGCGTCGTGGCGGTACTCGACACCAGTCCGCCCAGCAGGCCCAGCACCCAGGTGCCATGGCGCGGGCCGACGACACGCAGCGCCAGCCAGCCCGCCAGGCTGACGCCGGAGATCAGCACCACCATGAGCCAGATGTGGCGCGGATTCAGCGCTCCATAGGGCCCGAGGTCGCGATCGGGCAGCAGCGGAAGGATCACCACGGAGAGCACCGCGAACTGGAGGATGGACACCAGCTCGTCGCGCTCGAAGCGCAGCATCACGCCGCGCAGTTCGGACTTGAAGTACATCAGCACCGTGGCACCGATGGCGCCCGCCATGGCAAGCTGGGGCTCGCCGGCCCATACCAGGGTAGCGAGCGCGTAACACAGCAGCGCGGCGACGATGGTAGTGGTGCCGGGGTCCTCCGCGTCGTGGTCGCGCAGCGTGACGGCAATCAGGGATGCGCCCGTCAGCAGCAGGCCGACTGCCGGCAACCAGACCACATCGGTACGCTGGGCCACCAGCGACAAGGTCGAGGCGAGCAGGGCGATGAGGGCGAAAGTGCGCAGGCCCGCCGTGGGGTTCGGTCGCCGCTCACGCTCCGCTCCCATCAGCAGCCCGATGGCCAGGCTGATCATGTAGGCCTCGAGCTGCGGCCGCCCGGGGATGTCGAGCCAGTCCGTGCTCACGCGGCCGGCTCCCAGTGCTCGAGGGTGAGCTGCACGCTGCGCTCGCCATTCCATTCGTTGACATCCAGCTGATAGGCGGCGCGGATCCGGGGCGGGAGGGGCTGGTCGTGGCGGAACAGCATCGCACTCACCGGCGTGCCGGTGCGCAGGCCGTCGTCGGGGATGAGTTCCAGCTTCGTGTGGGCGTTGCCCACCACGCGCTGGGTGCGCACCCGGAAATCGTCGGCGAACAGTGGTGCTGCGAAGCCCTGGCCCCAGACTTCGTCGCGGATGCTCTGTGCCAGACCCAGGCCCAGCAGCGAAGGATCGAGGCAGCCATCGGTCTCGATGACACGCTGCAGGTCGGCCGGCGACAGCAGCGACGCGGCCACCGCCTCGAAGGCGGCGCGGAAGGCGGGCAGCGAGCCCTCGCCGATGCTCACGCCGGCGGCCGCGGCGTGGCCGCCGAAGCGCAGCATGAGGCCGGGATGCCGGCGGTCCACCAGGTCGAGGGCGTCGCGCAGATGCAGGGCTGGAATCGACCGCCCCGACCCCTTCAGTTCGCCGGCGGTGCTGGCCGCGAAGCACAGCGTCGGGCGGTGAAAGCGCTCCCTGAGGCGGGAGGCGAGCAACCCCACCACCCCGGGGTGCCAGGACGGGTCGTGCAGCACCAGACCCACACTCGTGGTGGCCTCGACGTTCTCAAGGGATGCCAGGGCCGAGGCCTGCATGTCCGACTCGATGCCGCGGCGCTCGCGGTTCAGGGCGTCGAGGCGTTGGGCCAGGGCGGTGGCGCGGTCGGCGTCGGCGGTCACGAGACACTCGATGCCCTGGGCCATGTCCTCCAGGCGCCCGGCGGCGTTCAGGCGCGGGCCGAGCGTGAAGCCGAGGTCGAGGCAGGTGGCACGTGACAGGTCGCGGCCGGCGGCGCTGGCCAGGGCCTGGATGCCCGGTCTGGCCCGGCGGGCGCGCATGCGCTTGAGCCCATGGGCCACGAGGATGCGATTGTTGCGGTCCAGTCGCACGACGTCGGCCACCGTGCCGAGGGCCACGAGGTCGAGCAACTCGGCGAGGTTCGGTTCCTGGCCATCGGTGAATACGCCCCGGCGCCGCAGTTCGGCGCGCAGGGCGGTCATGACGTAGAACATCACGCCGACACCCGCCAGGTGCTTGCTGGGGAAAGCGCAGTCGCGCTGGTTGGGGTTGACGATCACCCGGGCGCGCGGCAGCTCCGCGCCGGGAAGGTGGTGGTCGGTCACCAGCACCTCGATGCCGAGACGGCGCGCCTCGTCCACACCCTCGAGGCTGGCGATGCCGTTGTCCACGGTGATGATCATGTCGGGCCGCCGCTCCGCAGCGATGCGCACGATCTCGGGCGTCAGGCCGTAGCCGAACTCGAAGCGGTTCGGCACCAGGGTCTCGACCACGGCACCGAAGCGGCGCAGCGCGAGGTAGCCCACGGCCGAGGCGGTCGCTCCGTCGGCGTCGTAGTCGCCGACGATGAGCAGCCGCCGACGCTGAGCGATGGCATCGGCGAGCACCTCGGCCATGTGCTCGGCATTGGTGAGGGCAGTGTGCGGCAGCAGGTGGGCGAGGGCCGGCGCGAGGTGGTCCGGATCGTCGATGCCGCGAGCCGCGAACACCCGCGCCAGCACCGGGTGGACGCCCGCCGCGCGCAGCCGGCCCAGGGCGGTCTCGGGCACTGGACGCTCTATGACGGTGGGCATGGTGATGACGTTGGCGTGTCAAGCCGGCGAAAGGCCTGCCAGTTTACCCCGGCAGGGGAAGTCGGGCTGCGGGCTGCGCGGCCAGCCGGGGGTTGCGACTCGCCATCATCCGCTGGCCTGGTGGACCAACCTGGCGTGCAGCTCGGGGCCGAATGCCTGCCGGCGTCGCCAGAAGCGCAAGAGATCCAGGCGTGAGATCCGCGCCTCCAGGCATCGCCGGCCGGTGATGCCGGTCAGCACCACCCGGTCGATCATGCCGGCCGAAAGCGCGGTCAGTGCGGGCGACAGGCAGTGCAGGTCGAGCGACTCGAGTGCTGCGCGCCAGGCCTCGACATCGCCCGCCTCGGCGGCCCGGGTGCAGGCGGAGAACTCCAGCAGCACCGCTTCCCGGGAGGCCGCACCCAGCACGGTCTGCGGCGCATCCGGCAGGGGCTCGACCGGAACGTCGGCGGCCCGGGCGAGCGCGGAGCCCAACGCCTCGTCCGTGTAGATGCGTGTGGCCGGCTTGCTCAATGGGAGCGACAGGCGTCCCGCGCCCCAGAACCAGACGCTGTTCACCGCGGGCCGCCCCGCGGCCTCGCGCTGTGCGTTCACCGGATGGTCGTGCAGCAGCATCTGCGCCTCGTTGAGGCGGCGGATCCAGTCCCGCGCACCCTCGCCGCGCGGCAGCAAGGCATCGATGGCGCGACCATGGGCGGCCGACAGGGGGGTGGTGGTCATGGCGGGTGCTTCCGCGAGTTCGACCACCCAGCGGTCCGGCGCGACGGTGTGGAAGGCGAGATCGTCGGCGGCGAAGAAGCGGTTCAAGGTCTCCAGGAACCCATCCGCCTCTGACCGGGAGATCCCCAGGCGAGACCCGGCGGTCAGAAACAACTCCACGCCCTGTGCCTGCAGTCCCACCGGGTCGGCGCACATCCACGCCCGCCGGCCGGCGTTAAGGCCTGCCGCCTGCGCAAGAAACGCCGCCACCGGCCCCGGTTGCGGCCCGAAGCCCCAAGCCGCCATCCACCAGCCCTCCACGCCAGCCACTGTCTGCGTCCGGATGCGTGCCCGCGCCAGCAAACGCTCCAGACCGGGCAGCGCAAGGCCAGTGTAGGGCCTGGCGTCCTTGAAATCCGGCCAGAACAGGCCGGGGACAACAATTTGAAGCGCACGCATCTGGGGTCGGACCAAGGTAACGTGATGAAAGTAATGAAAACATCCCTAGGAAATGGGGTGTTTCAGTGCTTGGCGGGTCATTTTTGCGGGTGAAATCGCGACGCCCTTCCTCATGAAGGGGCTCGGGCCTAAAGGTTCCCAGGCGCATGATTTTGCCCCCGAAAATGGCCTTCTAAGTGTCAAAAAGCTCTGTTTTATCTAATTTAAATTATATTTTTCATTGAGTTAAAGTGGTCCGACCCCAAGTGTGGTGGGGGCGATGGGGTCTGGCACAATCCAGGCATTCCTTGCCTTGGGTGGCTCGTGCTTCCGTTCGAGTATTTCGTCGGCCTGCGCTACACGCGGGCGAAGCGGCGGAACCATTTCATCTCGTTTGTCTCGTCCGCCGCCATGGCGGGGATCGCGCTCGGGGTCGCGGCGCTGATTGTCGTGCTGTCGGTGATGAACGGTTTCCAGGAGGAATTGCGGGCCCGCATCCTGGGGGTGGCGGCGCATGTCCTGGTCGAGGGGCCAGACGAGCGCTTGCCTGCCTGGGAGGCGGTGGTGCAACGCGTGACGGGACAGCCGGGGGTGCTGGCGGCATCGCCGTACGTGAACGCCCAGGGACTGCTTTCGGGAGAGAGGACGGTGCAGGGCAGCGTGATCCGCGGCGTGCTGCCTGACCGGGAGGATGCCGTGGCCGACCTTGGGCGCCGCATGGTCGCTGGCCGCCTCGATGCGTTGAGGCCGGGGGAGTTCGGCATCGTGCTCGGTGCCGAGCTCGCGCGCGATCTGGGAGCCCGCCTGCAGGACAAGGTCACCGTCATCGCACCCCAGGGGCAGGTCACGGCGGCGGGCGTGCTGCCCAGGGTGAAGCAGTTTCGGGTGGTCGGCGTGTTCGAAGTCGGCATGTACGAGTTCGATGCCGGTCTGGCGCTGGTGCATCTGGCCGACGCCCAGAAGCTCTACCGCATGGGCGAGGACGTCACCGGGGTGCGGCTCAGGCTGGCCGACCTGTTCGAGGCGCCGCAGGTCGCCAGGGCGCTGACGCCGCTGATGCCCGCCGGCGTGGTGGTCAGCGACTGGTCGCGCAGCCACGGCAATTTCTTCCGCGCGGTGCAGATCGAGAAGCGCGTGATGTTCGTCATCCTCACCCTGATCGTCGCGGTGGCGGCATTCAACATCGTGTCCACCCTGGTGATGGCCGTGACCGAGAAGCAGGCCGACATCGCCATCCTGAGAACGCTCGGCGCCTCGCCGCACGACATCCTGCGCATCTTCGTCGTGCACGGCGGGGTGATCGGCGTCGCCGGCACCCTTGCAGGTCTGGTCGGCGGCGTGTTGCTCGCCCTGAACATCGACACCGTCGTGCCCTTCATCGAGCGCAGCCTGGGGGTGCAGTTCCTGGCCCGTGATGTCTACTACATCAACCAGCTGCCCTCGGACCTGCAGCTCCAGGACGTGGCCGTCATCGCGGTCGTGTCCTTCGCCCTGAGTCTCCTGGCGACGCTCTATCCCAGCATCCGCGCCGCCCGGATCAACCCCGCCACCGCCCTGCGCTATGAGTGAAGCCGAAGCCACGCCCGTCATCCAGTGCCGCGCCCTCGCCAAGACCTACGCCGAAGGCGCCGCGCCGGTGGAGGTGCTCAGCGGTGTCGACCTCGAGGTCCGGCGCGGCGAGACCGTCGCCATCGTCGGCGCGTCCGGCTCGGGAAAGAGCACGCTGCTGCACCTGCTGGGCGGGCTGGATGCGCCGAGTGCCGGTGAGGTGTGGCTCATGGGGCAGGCCGTGGCCAGCCTGTCGCCGGCGGCGCTGGGAGCCCTGCGCAACCGCGCCCTGGGCTTCGTCTACCAGTTCCACCACCTGCTTCCCGAGTTCACAGCCCTCGAGAACGTCGCCATGCCGCTCTACATCCGGCGCGCGCCCGAGGCCGAGGCCAACCGTGCGGCGCGGGAGATGCTGGAGCGCGTCGGCCTCGGCGCCCGCCTGCAGCACGTGCCCGGGGAGTTGTCCGGCGGCGAGCGCCAGCGTGCCGCCCTGGCCCGCGCCCTGGTCACCCGGCCGGCCTGCCTGTTGGCCGACGAGCCCACCGGCAACCTCGACCGACGTAACGCCGAGGGCGTGCTCGACCTGATGCTGGCCCTCAACCGTGATCTCGGCACGAGTCTGGTGATCGTCACCCACGATCTCGACATCGCCGCGCGCATGGGCAGGCAGTTGCGCCTCGACGAGGGGCGGCTGCAGCCCGCCTGACCCTTGTCGCCCAGGGTGATCCACATGCTCGCCTGCACCGCCCCGCCGACGCGTCGCGCCGGATCCAGGCCGCTCTACCGGGAATCCTGACGGGGCCCGCACGCAGTGCTACCCGGCGCGCTGTTCGCCTTCGGGGCATGGCTGCTGCAACAGCAGGCGGGGCTGCCATCGCTGGGGGTGCTGTTCCTGCTGCTGCCCTTGCTGGCGGGCTGGCGCCACTGGCGGGGGTCGCGCTCCGACAGCGTGCGCGCGCTGGGCCGGCTGTCGCTGCTGCTGGCCTGCCTGTGCGCCGGATTCGGCTGGGCGGCGCTGCAGGCTTCGTGGCGCCTGGCAGACGAACTGCCAGCCCACTGGGAGGGGCAGGACCTGCGGATCGCGGGCACGGTGCGCGGCATGCCGGAGCGCACGCCGACCGGCTGGCGCTTCGGTGTGCAGGTGCGGCATGTCCTGACCCCCGGGGCCCACGTCCCTGCGCGCATCCAGGTGAGCCTCGCCGACGACGCCGTCGAGCCCGTGCCGGCCTCGCTGCCGCCGGTGGACGCCGGTGAGCGCATCGTCTTCACCGCGCGCCTGAAGCGGCCGCACGGCACCTGGAACCCGCATGGCTTCGACGTCGAGGCCTGGCTGCTGGAGCGCGGCATCCGCGCCACCGGCCATGTGCGCACCGGCGAACCCTTCGTGCGCGAGGGCCTCGAGGCGGACGATCCGCTCGCGGCCGTGGACCGCTGGCGCGCCGCGGTCCGCAGCCGGTTG
>JBILUV010000183.1:0-7679 GCA_044370825.1 Burkholderiales bacterium
CGTTGTCCTTGACCATGTTGATGACGTCGGCTGGGGACATCCTGAGTTCTCCTAACGCTGGGATTGATATTGATATTGATATTGATCGAGTCGGGGCAGAGCCGGCGCTCACCCCTGGACAAAGATGGCGGTGCAGATTCCATGCCACGGCTTCATGGCAAAAAAGCATTGTGCCACAATTCCTTAGGGGTTCGGCTGGCGCGGTGCGCGCACCACGGTCGAGCATAAACGCGGGTGATTGCACCAATATCGTGCGTTTCACCTTCCCGAAACCGGCGGCTGAAGCCGTCCATCACGACTTCTAGCAGGAGATGCCCATGGGCCGACTGACCGAAATCCTGGATAACGCCCAACAACGCGCCCGCACGCTGGGTGTGCCCTACAACGGTGCGATCACCCCGGCGGAGGCGCATGAGCTGTTGAGCCTGGCGCCCGGCGCGAAGCTGGTGGACGTACGCACACGCGCCGAGTGGGACTGGGTCGGCCGCGTCCCTGGCAGTGTGGAAATCGAATGGCAAACCTACCCGGGCGGGCAGCCCAACCCGGACTTCCTGGCTGCGCTGACCCAGCAGGTGGATCCGGAGTCACTGGTGATGTTCCTGTGCCGCAGCGGTGGCCGTTCCCATGGTGCCGCCATGGCGGCCAAGGCGGAGGGCTATACGGAGGTGTACAACATCCTCGAGGGCTTCGAGGGTGACAAGGACACCTCGGGCCATCGCAACGCGGTGGGCGGCTGGCGGCTGGCCGGCCTGCCCTGGGTCCAGAGCTGATCCCCCCGCAAGGCCCTGCCTGGCGGCAGGGCCGGCTTCAGTCGGCTACCCAGTTGATCCAACCGGTGGTCGACGTGAGCAGCACCAGCGCGCCGAACACGATCCGGTACCAGGCGAAGACGGCGAAATCGTGCTGGGCGACGTAGCGGATCAGCGCCCGCACCGCCAGCAGGGCGCTGGCGAAAGCCGCCACAAAGCCGATGCCGAAGACGGTCACGTCATCGGACACCAGCAGCCCGCGGTGTTTCCAGAGGTCGTACACGGCAGCCGCGCTCAGCGTCGGGATGGCGAGGAAGAACGAGAACTCCGTCGCCGCCCGTCGCGACAGACCGAAGATCATGCCGCCGATGATGGTGGCGCCGGAGCGTGAGGTGCCGGGGATCAGTGCGAAGGCCTGGGCCAGCCCGACCTTGAGAGCGTCGGAGAGCTGCATGTCGTCCACATCGTGCACCACTGCTCGTCGCTGGCGTCGCTCCACCCACAGGATCACAAGCCCGCCGACGATGAAGGCGGTGGCCACCGGCAGCGGCTGGAACAGGTGTGCCTTGATGTGCTTGCCGAAGGCCAGGCCCAGCACGGCCGCCGGCAGGAAGGCGACGACCAGGTTGAGTGCGAAGCGCTGCTGCCGGCGGTCGGTTGCCAGGCCGCCGACCGCCGTGGCCAGCCGGCGCCGGTACTCCCAGCAGATGGCCAGAATGGCGCCCAGCTGGATGAAGATGGCGAACACCTTGGCCTTCTCGCCGGTGAAGGCAAGCAGCTGCTCGGCGATGATGAGGTGCCCGGTGCTCGAGATCGGGAGGAATTCCGTGAGCCCTTCGACGATCCCGAGGACCAGCGCTTTGAACAGAACGACGGCATCCATGGCGGGGCGGATTATAGTCGCGGGACCATGCCCTGCCGCGACATCGCCAGCGCACCGGATTGCGTCGTCGCAGCCATGAGCTCGTCGGCAGCGGAGTCCTGCCGCCAGCCCGGCATGCTCAGGCCTTGCGGTAGATCTCGCCGCCTTGCCTGACGAACTCCACCGCCTTCACCTCCATGCCCTTCTCCAGCGCCTCCGCCTCGCCGATGCCCTGGCTGCGGGCGAAGTCGCGCACGTCCTGGGTGATCTTCATGGAGCAGAAGTGCGGACCGCACATGGAGCAGAAGTGGGCCAGCTTGGCTCCCTGCTGGGGCAGGGTCTCGTCGTGGAACTCCTTGGCGGTGTCCGGATCCAGGCCAAGATTGAACTGGTCCTCCCAGCGAAACTCGAAGCGCGCCTTGGACAGTGCGTTGTCGCGCACCTGCGCGCCCGGGTGACCCTTGGCCAGGTCGGCGGCGTGCGCGGCGATCTTGTAGGCGATGATGCCGTCCTTGACGTCCTTTTTGTCGGGCAGGCCGAGGTGCTCCTTCGGGGTCACGTAGCACAGCATCGCCGTGCCGTACCAGCCGATCATGGCGGCTCCGATGGCCGAGGTGATGTGGTCGTAGCCGGGAGCGATGTCGGTGGTCAGCGGCCCGAGGGTGTAGAACGGGGCCTCGTGGCAGAGCTCCAGCTGCAGGTCCATGTTCTCCTTGATCATGTGCATCGGCACATGACCCGGGCCCTCGATCATCACCTGGCAGTCGTGGCGCCAGGCGATCTGGGTCAGCTCGCCCAGGGTGCGCAGTTCGCTCAGCTGTGCCTCGTCGTTGGCGTCGTGGATGGAACCGGGGCGCAGGCCGTCTCCCAGCGAGAAGGAAACATCGTAGGCCTTCATGACTTCGCAGATCTCTTCGAAGTGCGTGTACAGGAAGGACTCCTTGTGATGGGCCAGGCACCACTTGGCCATGATGGATCCGCCGCGCGACACGATGCCGGTCATGCGCTTCGCCGTCATGGGGATGAAAGGCAGGCGCACCCCGGCATGGATGGTGAAGTAGTCCACCCCCTGTTCCGCCTGCTCGATCAGGGTGTCGCGGAAGATCTCCCAGGTGAGCTCCTCGGCGCGGCCGTCGACCTTCTCCAGCGCCTGATAGATCGGGACCGTCCCGATCGGTACCGGCGAGTTGCGCACGATCCATTCGCGCGTCTCGTGGATGTGCTTGCCCGTGGACAGGTCCATCACGGTGTCACCGCCCCAGCGGATCGACCACGTCATCTTCTCCACCTCCTCGCCGATGGACGACGTGACGGCGGAGTTGCCGATGTTGGCGTTGATCTTCACCAGGAAGTTGCGCCCGATGATCATGGGCTCGGACTCGGGGTGATTGATGTTGGCCGGGATGATGGCGCGCCCGCGCGCCACCTCGTCGCGCACGAATTCCGGCGTGATTTCGCGCGGCAGGCGGGCACCGAAGGCCTGGCCATCATGCTGCCGGCGCAGCAGTTCCGAATAGGCCTCGAGGCGCTGGTTCTCGCGGATGGCGATGAACTCCATCTCTGGCGTGACGATGCCGCGCCGGGCGTAGTGCATCTGGGTGACGTTCGCGCCCGTGCGCGCGCGCCGCGGCAGGCGGTGCAGGTTGAAGCGCAGGTGCGCCAGCGACGGGTCGGCCAGACGCTCGCGCCCGTAACCTGAGGTGGGGCCGTCCAGCACCTCGGTGTCGCCGCGCTCCTCGATCCAGGCGGCGCGCAGGGCGGGCAGGCCGTTGCGAATGTCGATGCGTGCGTCCGGGTCGGTGTAGGGGCCGGAGGTGTCGTACACCACCACCGGCGGGTTCGTCTCGGCGCCGAAGGATGCCGGGGTGTCCGACTGGGAGATCTCGCGCATCGGCACGCGCATGTCACTGCGCGAACCGGTCACGTGGATCTTGCGCGAACGCGGCAGCGGCTGGATCGCGGCGTCGTCCACGTGGGCCTGGGATGCGAGGAATTCCTTCGGTGCGTTCATGGCTTGCCTCCGTTCACCGCCTGAGCGGGTGGCCGGCGCGGACATGCGCCGGCTGCATGTGATCGATCGGGTCTTGCGCGGTGCCGCCAGACCGGGCGTGCGGGGGACGGCTCACCCCGCCCTCTGCTGCGGCCACCACGGGAAGAAGTGGTTCAGAGGGCCGTGGCCGCTGCCTACCGCCAGGGTATCGGCGGCACGGATGGCTCCGGCGACGTAGGCGTGGGCGTCGGCCACCGCCGCTGCCAGGGTCTCGCGCTGCGGCAGAAGGGCTGCGATGGCCGACGAGAAGGTGCAGCCCGTGCCGTGGGTGTTGCGGGTCTGGACCCGTCGGGCCGAGTATTCCGTGCACGTGAACCCGTCGAACAGCACGTCGGTGAGCGTCTCGGAACGGCCGTGGCCGCCCTTGACCAGCACCGCGCCCGCGCCGGCGGCATGCAATGCCCCGGCCGCGGCGCGCATCGCCTCCGGCGTGTCGGCGACTTCATGCCCCAGCAGGTCCGTCGCTTCCGGCAGGTTCGGCGTCACCAGCGTGGCCAGGGGCAGCAGCCGGGTTTTCAGGGCCGCCACCGCGTCTGCGCGCAGCAGGCGGTCGCCACTCTTGGCGACCATCACCGGGTCGAGCACGACGAACCGCGGCCGGACCCGCGCGAGCACGTCCGCGACGGTGTCGATCAGCGGGGCACTGGCC
Source organism: Burkholderiales bacterium (assembly GCA_044370825.1). Classification (GTDB taxonomy): domain Bacteria; phylum Pseudomonadota; class Gammaproteobacteria; order Burkholderiales. Next base: position 4,311 of record JBILUV010000183.1, read on the forward strand.
AGCATGCCGATCTTGACCGCGTCCACCCGGACGTCGTCGAACAGCGTGTCGAGCTGCTGGCGCAGGAAGGCGGGCGCCACCTCATGGATGCCCGTGACGGCCCGCGTGTTCTGCGCCGTCAGCGCCGCCACCACGCCGCAGCCGTAGGCGCCGAGGGCTGAGACGGTCTTGATGTCGGCCAGCAGGCCGGCGCCGCCTGACGGGTCGATGCCGGCGATGGACAGGACGTTGGGGATGCGCGAAGGCGGGCGTGCGTAATCGGGCTGTGACATCTTCCTACGCCGGTGTTGGCCGGATCAGGTTCGAAGGGACTTTCTCACCGGGTGTGCGCGGATTTCCGCGGGCGACGCTGTACGCCGCTCCGATCCGGGCACCAGCCCTCTCGGGCCACCCGTACCCCTGTGTCGTGGCCGAGACTACCGCAAGCGGCGGCGCAGGCGCAAACCGGCCCGACCGCGCCTCCCGCCGTCGCGGGGTCCTGTGCCATAATTCCTCAAGTGAAGGGAGGTCTTGTCGATGATGTCGTCAAGTCGCCTGCGCCGTTGGTGTATTCCGTCCGCATGCAGCTCCGCAGGGTTCGGAACCCTCCGGTCGGCTGCATTCCGCCGGGCAGGGGGGTGTCGGTATGGCCGCGCTCTGTACGGTCCCGCATTGATCTCGTGAACTGGTAGCAACATGGACATCGAATTGGCTCGGGCCAACATGATCGAGAGCCAGGTGCGTACCTGGGAAGTGCTCGATCAACGGGTGCTCGACCTGCTGTCGGAGGAGCGGCGGGAGGACTTCGTCCCGGTTGCCCATCGCGGGCTCGCCTTCGCCGACATGGAAATACCCATCGGGCATGGCGAGGCCATGCTGTGTCCGAAGCTGGAGGCACGCCTCGCCCAATCCCTGGCCCTGCGGCCTACCGACCGCGTGCTCGAGGTCGGTACCGGATCGGGTTACCAGACGGCGCTGCTGGCGCGGCTTGCGGCCCACATACATAGCGTCGACATCGTGCCCGAGTTCTGTGAAGCCGCGCGGCGCAGGCTTGCGGCCGCCGGCATCACCAACGTCACCATCGAGACCGGCAATGCCGCGCAGGGCTGGCCGTCGCATGCCCCCTATGACGCCATCCTGCTGACCGGCTCCGTCGAGGAGGTGCCGGAGGAGTTCCTGGCCCAGCTCGCGCCGGGTGGCCGACTGCTCGCCGTGGTCGGACGGCCGCCGGTCATGACCGCCCGGCTCGTGACCTGCAGCGGCCCCGGCATCCACCAGGCCGAGGGCTTGTTCGAGACTTCCATTGCACCGTTGCGGCGGATGCGTGAGCCCGAGCGTTTCGTCTTCTGATGCAGCAGCTTCCGCCCGCCGCCCTGCAGTCCTGGATGGCCGATAGGTCGCGAGACCGGCCGGCGCTGCTGGACGTGCGCGAACCCTGGGAGCACGAGCGCTGCCTGATCGCCGGCTCGGTTCCTTTGCCCATGTCCCAGGTCGTCGATCGGGCCGGCGAGCTCGATCCGGCGCGCGAGTGGGTGGTGATCTGCCACCACGGCATGCGGAGCATGCAGGTGGGCATGTACCTGGAGCGCATCGGCTTCCCGAACGTCTTCAACCTTCAGGGCGGCATCGACGCCTGGGCCCGCGAGTTGGAGCCCGGCATGGCCCGTTACTGACTTGATTCCTCTGACATAGGACTGACCCGACTCATGATCCGCAAAGCCAAACTCGTCGTCGCCCTGATCGCCCTCCAGGGCGCGGGCCTTGCCTCGGCAGCCGACCTGGTTTCTGTCTATCGTGAAGCGCTGGTGTCCGATGCGCAGTTCGCATCCGCGCGCTCGGCCTATCTGGCAGGGCGCGAGAAGGTCGTGCAAGGCAAGGCCGGGCTGCTGCCCCAGGTCACCGCCAACGCGGGCTGGAACTACACCAACCTGGACGCAAAGTTCATCAACGGCGGCTTCCCGGGTGCCGGCGGGCAGCGCGACTTCGGTACCCGCTCATACGGCGTGCAGCTCACCCAGCCCCTCTATCGCCCCCAGAACTACGAGACCTTCGAGCAAAGCAAACTGCAGGCGCAGGTGGCCGAGATCCAGCTCAATGCCGCCGCCCAGGACCTCATGGTGCGTGTCTCCCAGGGCTACTTCGACGTGCTGCTGGCGCGCGCCAACCTCGTTTTCATCCGCTCCCAGAAGACCGCCATCGCCGAGCAACTCGCCCAGGCCAAACGCAACTTCATCGTCGGCACTGCCACCATCACCGACACCAACGACGCTCAGGCGCGGTTCGATCTGTCGACCGCCCAGGAAGTGGCGGCCGTCAACGAACTCGAGGTCAAGAACCGGGCGCTCGCAGCCATCATCGGCAAGAGCCCTGGCCCGCTGGCGCTGCCGGTCGAGCCCATCGTGTTGTCCGGGCCGGATCCCGTCGACATGAACACCTGGGTCGGCCAGGCCGAGCTCACCAGCCTGCAGGTCGAACTGCAACGCGCCTCGGTGGAGATCGCCAAGCGTGAGGTCAAGAAGCAGAAGGGCGGCCACATGCCAACGGTCGACGCCGTGGCCAGCTACAACGACACCCGGGCCAACGCCAGCACCTTCGGTTTCGGTACCGAGGTGCGCCAGGCCGTGATCGGTCTCCAGGCCAGCCTGCCCCTCTACCTCGGCGGCTCCGTCGATTCACGGGTGCGTGAGGCAGTGGCCAACAAGTCCCGGGCCGAGAACGATCTCGAGCAGGCTCGCCGCACGGCAGTGCTCAACACCCAGCAGGCCTACCTTGGCGTCACCTCCGGCCTGGCCCAGGGCAAGGCGCTCGAGCAGGCGTTGCAGTCCTCCCTGGTGTCTCTGGACTCGACCAAGGTGGGCCGTGACGTCGGCGTGCGGACCTCGGTTGACGTGCTCAACTCCCAGCAGCAGGTGGCGAACGCCAGGCGTGATCTGGCCAAGGCTCGCTACGACACCATCCTGGCCCAGCTCAAGCTCAAGCAGGCCGTCGGACGCCTGACCGTCGAGGATCTCGAGGCCGTCAACCGCCTGCTCAAGCAAGAGGGCGAGTAATCCCCCGCGGCCCGGATGGGCGCCCAGCCGCCGGCCGCCGCAGCCAAGGCTGGCTTGCGCCGGCGCATCCGGGCGCAGCGGGACGCGCTTTCTTCGGAGTGGCGTGAGGCCGCCTCGGCTGCCATCCTCCAACGGCTGCACACTGTTCCCGCAGTCGAACTCGGTGCATGCGTGCTGAGTTACTGCCCGTTCGGTGCCGAAGTCGCCATCGGGCCGCTCAACCGGGCCATCCTCGGGCGTGGGGGCACCCTGCTGCTGCCGCGGGTCGATCCGGAGTCGCGTCTGCTCGGCATCTTCCGCGTGCGTGACCTCGACCGGGACCTCGTTCCCGGCACCTGGG
>JBILUV010000197.1:0-7038 GCA_044370825.1 Burkholderiales bacterium
TCCCGCAGCGCGGGCACGGCCGGCTGGCTGCCGGACAGCGGCGCGGCGTCCAGCTCATCGAGCACAATTCCGCGCGCCGCGAGCGTCACCAGCACCCGGCCCATCAGGGCCGACAGTCGTCCCCGGAGTTCCGTCCTCAGGTTATGCCTCACCACCGTTTCGAATCGGGCGGGGAAATTCGCGTCACCGCGGTGATGGGCGAACAGCGCTGCAAGCACCTGCGGTTCGCGCTGATAAATCAACAGGAACAGCTCGCTCTTCACCGCATCGTCCTGCAACACCACAGCGAAGCGGGCCACCTCCAGCAACGGGTCGGGTGGCGGCGGCCGCCGTACGGGTTCTGGTTCGCCCTTCGGCGATTCGCGCAAAGCCTCGAGCAGGTCGTTGGTGGTCTCGGGAGACTCATCGGTGGACAACTGCTGGGGCCGCATTCGCGGCGGAGGCGGCTTGGGCGGCGCCGGATTGAGAGCACGGCGGAAGCCGGGCGACACCTGCAAGGCGTGTGTCAGCATCTGCTGGTCTGCCTCGAGCACCAGGGGATCGAGGGCATAGCGGTCACTCGCGGACATCGACAGCGCGCGGGCGACCACCGACCGGACAGTCTGACGGGCGCCGCCGCCGCTCTGCATCGCCGCCAGCAGGCCACGCTCCCGAGCCAGCGCGGCCGGTGGCATTCCGCTGGCTGCATGCCGGGACAGGACGTCCTCACGATCCCCTTCGGCGCGACACGCAGCCGGCCCTACCCGCCCGCGCCAGCCGCTCGCGCGATTCTCGTCTGCGCCCTCACCCGCTGCGAACAGCAGAAGGACCCCGGGCACTGCAGCCGTCAGTGCCCAGGCGAGGTCTCGACGCCGCGCGCCGCCGGCACCCTTCATCCCGTCACAACAGCAGACCGAGTTGCACGTCCAGGCTGTCTACCGGGCTGCGCTTGAAGCGGCTCTTGGCGAACTGGTGCCATCGCCCGACCACGAATGCCATGACCAGATTGGCCTGGGCGGTCACGTCGCGGTCCTCCGGGAGGTCACCCTGGGTGACCGCGAACCGAAGGGACTGCCGCAATTGCGCCTCGAGACGGTCGTGCAGTTGATTTATCCGTTGCTGCAGTCGCTCGTTCTCGTGGACCAGCGCGTCCCCGATCAGCACCCGGGTCATGCCCGGGTTCTTGGCCGCGAAGCCCAGCAACACCGGCACTACGGCCTGGATCTGGCGCAGGCCGCCAGGCTCCTCAGCGATGATCTTGTTGACAAGACTGAACAAGGTCTGCTCGATGAAGGCGATGAGACCCTCGTACATCTGGGCCTTGCTGGCGAAATGCCGGTATAGCGCGGCCTCCGACACCTCCAGACGTGCGGCCAGGGCGGCAGTGGTGATCTTCTCGCCTGCCGGCTCCTCGAGCATGGCCGCAAGGGTCTGCAGAATCTGGAGCTTGCGCTCTCCCCGCTTGCTCGACATGGGCGCCTCCGTGGCTTCTATGACGTCTGTCATTGTAGTGAGCGCCCGCTCATCAGGATATACCCATGGTTGTTACGGTATCGCCCAGCAAACCTCGGGCCCGTGGACGGGTGTCAGATTTCGACGCGATAGCCGGCACGAGGGAAGTGGACACACACCCGCCCCGCCTCGGGGTCATCTCGCCACAGCGCGATGCGCTCGTGGTCCAGGAGCCGGATCACTCCCTGCACCGCGGTTTCGCCACTGTCGGTGTCCGGCACGACGCGGACCATCTGGCCGGGCATCAGCCCCTGCGGGTCGGCGGGATCCGCCGACTCGGGGGTGAGCGGCTCCGCGCCGCGGGCGACCGCAAGGGCCTCCTCGGGCGTCATCGGCGAAGGGCTGCCGTGGCCGATGTCGCGCACCCTGGCCTCCCAGGCCTCGAGCGCCTGGAAACCGGCCAGCAGGGTCGGTCCGCCGGACCAGCGTCCGCGCAGGAACCAGATCAGGTGGTAGCACGCTGCGTCGGCGACCCCAGGACTCGGGCCCTGGAGGAACGGAGTGCCGGCGCGCAACTGACCATCGATCCAGGCGAACTGGGCCCGCAGTTGGGCCGCGTGATGTCCGATCGTTCCCGCGAGGGCGTCGAGGGAACCGTCGGGGCCGAGAAACAGGCGTACGCGGTCACGGGCGAAAGCCTCTGGAAGCTGCGCCGCATTGGCGCCGAGCGACAGCCGCACCGCCGTCTCGAACGCGAGATCAGCCCAGCGGTTGACCATCCATCCCAGCCCATCGTCAATCCCCTGGGGTTCCAGGGCCGGGACCGGCTGTCGCCTCTGCAGTTCCCGCAGGATGACGTGGCTGTCGCAGTAGATGTCGGCCCCGACCTGCATGACCGGGGTACGCCGGTAACCGCCGGTGAGCGGCATGAGCAGAGGCTTGGGCGGCACCCGCGGAATCTCGACGGATCGCCACGCCAGGCCCTTCATGCCGAGCGCAACGCGAACCTTCTCGGATACCGGGGACGGAGGATAGTGATGCAGGATGATGTCGCTCATGAAGACTCCGGACCTGGTTCGCGTGAATGATCCCTCCATCCCGAACAAGCCATCACCGTGCCCGGTCCCCCGGCGGGGCAAGACCTCGCCGACGTCAGTGCAGACGCCACAACAGCCCGGGCAGCCGCTCCACCGACCCCACCACGTGGTCGACACCCAGCGGCCGCCTCGACGCCCGCCCCACCAGCACCGTGCGCATGCCCAGCCGCTTCGCGGTCACGAGGTTCTCGACACTGTCCTCGATCATGATGCAGCGCCTGGGCGGCAACGCGTGACGTCGCAGGAGGTGCAGGAAGCCTCGGGGGTCCGGCTTGGGCCGGAAGCGCGTGTGCTCGATGGTGAACACACCGTCGAACAGGTCGAGAATGCCCAGTACCCGCAACACGGCGCGGCAGTAATGTTCAGGCGAATTGGAGAACACCACGCGCCGCCCGGGCAGGCGCAGCAGCACGCTGCGCAGTGCGGGATGGCCGATCACCAGGGATCGCAGATCCGGAAACTGATGCGTGTGCCAGAGGAAGTGGTGCGGATCGGTGCCGTGATTGCGCATCAGCCCGAGCAGAGTCGCGCCGTAACGGCGCCAGTAGTGCACACGCAGTTCGTTGGCGCGCGACTCGTCCACCGCCAGATGACGGCTAACGTACTCCGTCATGGCCCGATTCATCCTTGGGAAGATGTGGGGCGACGCATCGTGCAGGGTGTTGTCCAGGTCGAAGACCCAGACGTGATCGGTGTCGCGGACAGGAATCAAGCGTTGTTTCCCAGGGTGATTTGCATGCCTGCGGCGGGCGACGTCATGATGGGGCGTGGCGTCACCTGGGCACGCCGTAGAGGATAACCGAGGCCAACGCACCATGACCGGACCTGAAACTCTCGAGACCCTGCGCGACGCGCTGCGCGCCTTCGCCGCCGAGCGCGACTGGGACCAGTTCCACTCGCCGAAGAACCTCGCCATGAGCGTGATGATCGAGGCTGCCGAACTGGGAGAGCATTTCCAGTGGCTCCCCACCGGCCAGGACGCCGAGCTTGCTCCCGGGCAGCGCGACCGCGTCGCCCTCGAGATGGCCGACGTGCTGCTCTACCTGGTGCGCCTCGCCGACCGCCTCGACATCGACCTCGCGGCTGCCGCCCGGCGCAAGCTGGACATCAACGCCGAGCGCTATCCTGCGGACCGCGCCCGTGGCCGCGCCACCAAGTACACGGAGCTCTGAGCCCCGGGCGCACCCGCACTGCGCGGGAAGCGCATTCGCGTTCAGACCTCGCCCACCCGGTGGCAGGCCACTTCGTGCCCCGGCGCGAGCGCCCGCAGTCCGGGCGCCCGGACGGCGCAGTCCGGCACCGCCATCGGACACCGCGTGCGGAAGGTGCAGCCCGAAGGGGGATCGATGGGACTGGGCAGGTCACCAACCAGACGGATGCGCTCCGTCGCGGGCGCGTCGGGGGATCCCGCGGGAACGGCGGAGATCAGGGCACGGGTGTACGGGTGCAGCGGCCGGGTCCACAGGGTGCGGCGATCCGCCAGTTCGACGATCCGGCCGAGGTACATGACCGCGATGCGGTCGGAGACATGCTCCACCACCGACAGGTCGTGGGAGATGAACAGATAGGCCAGCCCGAGCTCGGACTTCAGGTCCATGAGCAGATTGATCACCTGGGCCCGCACCGAGACGTCCAGGGCCGACACCGGCTCATCGCAGATCACCAGCCGCGGCGCCAGCGCCAGGGCGCGGGCGATGCCGATGCGCTGCCGCTGCCCCCCCGAGAACTCGTGCGGGTGACGCGCCGCCGCCTCGGGTCGCAGGCCCACCTTTTCCATGAGCCACCGCACCCGCTCGCGCCGCTGGGCGGCGTCGCCGCGGCGATGCACGATCAGCGGCTCCTCCAGGATGCGGCCCACCGACATGCGCGGATTGAGCGATGCGTAGGGGTCCTGGAAGATCATCTGCATCGTCGGCCGCAGAGGGCGCAGCGCGGCCCGGGAGCGTCCCGCGATCTCCTGGCCATCGAGCCGGATGGAACCGGAGGTCACCGGCACCAGACCCATGGCGCTGCGACCCAGGGTGCTCTTGCCGCAGCCCGACTCGCCGACCAGTCCCACGGTCTCGCCCGCCCCCACCCGGAAGCTGACCCCATCCACCGCCTTGACCACGCCGCCGCGCACCGGATAGTGGACGCGCAGGTCGGAGAATTCGAGCAAGCCCTCAGACACCGGCGGACTCCTCGGCAGCGACGAAACAGGCGACCGAGCGCGAGGCCCCGGAGGCTGTGAGCGCTGGCGCTGCGGCGCCACAACGGGCCTGCGCCAGCGGGCAGCGCGGCGCGAAGGCACAGCCGGGCGGCATGTCTGCCAGGGACGGCACCATGCCCGGGATCTCGGTGAGCCGCTCGGCGGCGCGACCAGGGGCCGGAATCGACCCCAACAGCCCGCGTGTGTAGGGGTGCCGGGGTTCGCGGAACAGCTCCACGGTCGGCGCCTGCTCCACCACCCGGCCCGCGTACATCACCGCCACGTGCTGCGAGTGACGGGCCACCACGCCGAGATCGTGCGTGATCAGCAGCACCGCCATGTCGGTACGTGTCTTCAGCTCGTCGATGAGATCAAGGATCTGCGCCTGGATCGTCACGTCCAGCGCGGTGGTGGGCTCGTCCGCAATCAGCAGACGTGGCTCGCAGGCCAGCGCCATGGCAATCATGGCGCGCTGGCGCATGCCCCCCGACAGCCGGTGCGGATACTCGCGCAGTCGGCGGCCCGGCTCAGGGATACCGACCTGCTCGAGCAGTTCACGCGCCCGTTCCAGGGCCGTGCGCCTGGGCACCCGGCGATGCAGCATGACCGCCTCGGCGATCTGGTCGCCGATGGTGAACACCGGGTTGAGCGAGGTCATGGGCTCCTGGAAGATCATGGCGATGCGATCGCCACGCACCGCGCGCATGGCAGCTTCGTCCAGGCGCAGCAGGTCACGCCCCTCGAACATGATCTCGCCGCCGACGATGCGGCCGGGCGGATCGGCCACCAGTCGCAGGATGGAGAAGGCGGTCACCGACTTGCCGCAGCCGGACTCCCCCACCAGGGCCAGGGTCTGTCCCGCCTCGATCGAGAAGCCGACACCGTCGACCGCCCGGGCCACGCCCGCGCGGGAGTGGAAGTGTGTCCTGAGGTCCCGAACCTCGAGCAGGGCCATGGCTGCTCAGCGGTTCTTCAGCCTGGGATTGAGGGCGTCGTTCACGCCCTCGCCCACGAGGTTGATCGCGAGCACCGTCAGCAGGATCGCCACACCGGGCAGGGCGCACACGTACCAGGCGCTGCGCAGCACCTCGCGCCCGGCGCCGATGATGGTGCCCCAGCTCATGACGTTCGGATCGCCCAGGCCAAGGAAGGCCAGCCCGGCCTCGGTGAGGATGGCGCTGGCCACCATGAGCGAGCCGGTGACGACGATGGGCGCCAGGGCATTGGGCAGGCAGTGCAGCACGATGATGCGCAGGTCGCCCATGCCCATCGCGATGCAGGCCTGCACGAACTCGCGACTGCGCAGACTCAGGAACTCGCCACGCGTCAGGCGCGCCACCGGCGGCCAGGACACCACACCGATGGCCAGCACGATGGTGGTCACGCTTGGCTGGAAGATGGCCACCAGCACGATGGCGAACAGGAAGGCCGGAATGGTCTGGAACAGCTCGGTCAGCCGCATGAGCGCATTGTCCACCCAGCCGCCGAAATACCCGGCCAGCGCGCCGACGGACACACCCAGCAGCAACGCGACCGCGGTGGCCACGACCCCGATCACCAGGCTCACCCGGGCACCGTGGAAGATGCCCGCGGCGAGGTCGCGCCCCATCATGTCGGATCCCAGCGGATGAGCTGCGTCCGCGCCGGGCGCGAGAAAGGGCTCGGCCACCATGTCCCACGGACTGTCCGGGTACAACACCGGGGCCACCAGCGCCATGACGATCACGACGAGCAGGATGAGTGCCCCGCCAACGGCCGGGAGGTTGCGGGCGAAGCGGCCGAGAAAGGCCTTCATCGCAGTTCTATCCTGGGGTCGAGCCGGGCGTAGGCCATGTCCACCGCGACATTCACCACCACCACCACCAGCGAGGACAGCAGCAGGATCCCGAGCAGCAGGTTGTGGTCGCGCTGGAACACGGCCTCGAACGCCAGCCGCCCCAACCCGGGCCAGCCGAACACCGTCTCCACCAGCACCGAGCCGCCGAGCAGCGCGCCGACCTGCAACCCCAGCATGGTGACCATGGGCAGCAAGGCATTGCGGAACACGTGGCGGTAGGCGACCCGGCGCTCGTCCAGCCCCTTGGCGCGCGCCGTGGTGACGAAATCCTGACCGTAGACCTCGAGCATGGAGGCGCGCATCAGTCGCGTGTAGAGCGCCATGTAGAACAGCGCCAGCGTGATGGTGGGCAGCACCAGATGGGCTGCCACGTCCATCACCGCCGACCAGCCCGTCAGATCGGCCCCCACGGACTGCATGCCCCCCGAGGGCAGCCAGCCCAGGTGCACCGAGAACAGCAGGATGATCATCAGACCGATCCAGAA
>JBILUV010000052.1:0-17346 GCA_044370825.1 Burkholderiales bacterium
TAGGCGTGGCGTAAGCCAGCAGCGCGGCGACGCTGATGAGCCCGTCGAGCGGCCGGCGCACGTGCCGGGCGGCGGTCACCCCCAGCCCGATGCCGGCGCTGAAGGCAAGACTCACCGCAGCCACCATGAGCAGCAGGGTGGCCGGCAGCCGGCTCAGGATCAACGCCGTGACCGACATGTTGTGACGGAAGGAATGACCCAGATCCAGGGTGGCCACATTGGCGAGGTAGCGCAGCAACTGGACGTGCAGGGGCTGGTCGAGCCCGAAGTCCGCCTTCAGCCGGGCCAGGTATTCCGGCGAGGCGCCGCCCGCCTCACCCGCGAGCACGTCTGCGGCATCGCCCGGAGCCAGATGCAGCAGGAGGAAGTTGAATACCGCGATACCCAGGACAATGGGCACGGCCTGCAACAGCCGACGCAGCAGGAAGATGGCGAACCCCGGCATCGGGACGGGCGGCGTTCAGGCGCGACGGACGGACGGCTTCACTTCTGCAGCCACGTGTTCTTGAACGATCCGTAGACGCCCTCGGCCGAATCGGTATGGTCCCGCACCTTGCGGTTGGCAAGGGTGAAGAACCGGATCTCGAACAGGTCCAGCACCGGCATGTCCTCGGCCGCGATGGCCTGCAGCCGGGCGATGAGGTCCTTGCGCTTCCTGCGGTCGTGCTCCACCTGAGACGCCTCGATCACGGCGTCCATCTCCGGGTTGGAGTATCCCGAGGCATTGGAGAACGGCACGCCCTTCTTGATGTTCTTCGTCCAGTAGATGCGCTGCACGCCGATGGTGGGATCCGGCAGGGCATAGAAGAAATTGCTCGAAACGTCGAAGTCATTGTCGGTGTAGACGCGCTTGAGGAAGGCGGCCGTGTCCTGGCTGCGTATCTCCACGTCGATGCCAACCTTGCCCAGCGCCTGCTTGAGGTACTCCGCCGTGCGCTGGTAATCGGCACCGTAGGGCAGGTAGTCGTGCACCAGACGGAAGCGCCTGCCGTCGGCGCCACGCCTGAAGCCAGCCTCGTCGAGCAGCTGCTCGGCCTTCTTCGGATCGAAGGGGAACTGCGGCACCGCCGCACTGTAGAACTGGGTGAGCACGGAGGGCACCGGACCCGTGGCCGGCTTGCCGAAACCGAACCAGATGGTCTTGACCACCACGTCGCGGTTGAGCGCGTGAGCGATGGCCTGACGCACCCGTTTGTCCTGCAGGTAGCGGTTCTTCAGGTTGAACTCGAGCAGGAACAGCGGCGCGAGATACTCGTAGCCCCTGGTCTCGAGCTCGAAGCGGCCGGTCGCCTCGAGGCGCCTGACGTCGTTGAGCGGCACCGGGCTGAAGCCCCCGAGCTGCACCTCGCCGGTCTCGAAGGCCGCGGCACGGGATGACGCGTCGGGGATGATGCGCAGGACGATGCGATCCAGGTGCGGCTTGCCACGGTCCCAGTAGTTCGGGTTGCGCTCGAGCTGGATGTAGTTGCCCTTCTGCCACTCCTTGAACACGAACGGCCCGGTGCCCACCGGCTTGTTGTTGTAAGGGTTCTGCGCCATGTCCGTGCCCTCGTACAGATGGCGCGGCAGCACCTGGCCCTCGTAGCTGGACAGGGCCGACATGATGTAGGGCGAGGCCTCGGAGAGGCGGAACACCGCCACGTGAGACGACGGGGTGTCCACCGTCAGCAGCTTGGCGAAGGTGGAGCGGCCGCGCGGGTGCAGTTCCTTCCACACCTTCATGGCCGAGAACTGCACGTCTGCCGCGGTGAAGTCGCGGCCGTCGTGCCACTTCACTCCCTTGCGCAGGTTGAAAACGATGGACTTGCCGTCGGGCGCGACCTTCCAGGTCTCGGCCAGCGCCGGCTTCGGGTTCATGTCGTAGTCGTAGCTCAGCAGGCCCTCGAGGATCTTGGTGGACACGACGCCGATGGGCCCGGCGGAGTTGAACGCCGACACGAGGCTGGGTGGCTCCGGCTGCACCACCATGGTGAGGGTGCCGCCCTTGACGGGCTCCTCGGCGGACACGGAGGACACGGACGCGAGGACGGCGAGCACAGCAGTGACGAGGAACCTGCTCAGACCCATGGGGACGACTCCGGTGTTGCTGGATGGGGGTGCCGGGAGTGTAGCAAGAACGGCACCTTCGACCCGCATCGCGCCGCGCCTGCTCAGCGGTGGCGTTCGTCCTCGAGGATCATGTCGGCGGCCTTCTCGCCGATCATCACGCAGGCGGCGTTGGTGTTGCCGGACACCACGGCCGGCATGATCGAGGCGTCGACCACGCGCAGGCCATCCAGCCCGCGCAGGCGCAGCCGCTCATCCACCACGGCCATGGCATCGGTACCCATCCGGCAGGTCGAGGTCGGGTGATACACCGTGCCTCCGACGGTTCGGGCGTAGTCCAGCCATTCGTCATCGGTGGACACAGCCGGGCCGGGCGCATGCTCCGCCAGCACCTGCTCCCGCATGGGAGGCGTGTTCACAACGCGACGCGCCATCCTCAGGCCATCGATCACGGTGCGTCGGTCGTCCTCTGTGTCGAGATAGTTGTAGTGGATGGCCGGCGGTTGCGCGACATCGGCGGTGACGATGCGAACCCGCCCGCGCGACTGCGGTCTCAACGGAGACATCGATACCGTGAACCCCGGGAAGGGGTGCAGCGTGGTCCCCATCCGGTCGGTGCTGAAATTGATGAAGTAGAGCTGGATGTCGGGGCGTTCGACACCGGGCCTGGAACGCAGGAAGGCCCCAGCGTAGCCGGCACTCACCGTGAGCGGCCCGCGACGCAGCAGCGCATAGCGCAAGGCGGTGCCGAGCTTGCCCAGCGGTGTGCGCAGGGCGTCGTTTATGGTCAGGGGACGCGCACACTTCCACACCGTGCGGACGTAGAAATGGTCCTGAAGATCCTCGCCAACGCCAGGCGCGTCATGCACCACCGGGATGCCCAATGACTGCAGCAGCGCTCCGGGCCCCACCCCGGAACACTGCAGCAACTGCGGAGAATTGAAGGCCCCGGCACAGAGGAGCACACCCACGCGCGCCCGCGCCGTCTGCCCGGCACCGTCCTGCGTGAAGCTTACCCCCGTGGCACGGCGTCCCTCGAACAGCACCCGCGTCGCGAGCGCTTCGGTGCGCACCTCCAGGTTGCGCCTCGGCAGCGCGGGGCGCAGGTAGGCCACCGCACTGCTCACCCGCCGCCCGCGACGCGAGGTGCTGTGGTAGTAGCCGAAGCCCTCCTGCGACGACCCGTTGAAATCATCGTTGCGCGGCGCCCCCGTGGCCTCGCCCGCCGCGATGAATGCATCGCACAGGAGATGCCGGTCCGGTAGGGCGCTCACCGCCAGCGGACCGCCGCTGCCGTGCCACGCGTCCGCGCCACCATCGAAATCCTCCGAACGGCGGAACCAGGGCAGCACGTCCGCGAAGCCCCAGCCGCGATTGCCCAGGGCCGCCCACGCATCGAAGTCCTCACGCTGGCCGCGCACGTGCACCAGGCCGTTGATTGAACTCGACCCGCCGAGCACCCTGCCGCGCGGGGTGAAGACGCGACGCCCGTTCAGCGCAGGCTCCGGCTCCGACTGGTACATCCAGTTGACCGAGGGCGTGGCGAACAGCCGGCCGTAGCCAAGGGGCACGTGGATCCAGGGATTGGTGTCGCGCGGACCTGCCTCCAGCAGCAGCACGCGACGCCTGCCGTCCGCCGTCAGGCGATTTGCCAGCACGCATCCGGCGGAGCCGGCGCCGACGATGATGTAGTCGACCTCCACGACCCGAGCGCCAGTTCAGGACTCAGCCGCGACCGCGATAGGGCGGCACCCCCGGGTCGGGGATCCAGACCCCGACGGGCGGCCGGGCGGTCTGCCAGAAGACATCGATCGGGATGCCGCCGCGCGGATACCACCAGCCGCCGATGCGCAGCCAGCGCGGCGCCAGCAACTCGCGCAGGCGCTTGCCTATGGAGATCGTGCAGTCCTCGTGGAAAGCGCCGTGGTTGCGGAACGCGCCCAGGTAGAGCTTGAGCGACTTGCTCTCCACGAGCCAGCGCGCCGGCACGTAGTCGATCACCAGATGGGCGAAGTCGGGTTGCCCGGTGATGGGGCACAGCGAGGTGAACTCCGGCACCGCAAAGCGTGCCATGTAGCGCGCGTCGGGGTGGGGGTTGGGCACGCGTTCGAGCAGGGCCTGCTCCGGCGTGGCCGGCAGCGGCGTGGTCTGACCGAGCTGCTGCAATTCGGGCTTTGTGGATGCCCGTGGTCTTTTCGCGGCCATGGCGAGGGGGTTCCGGCAGGGAATCGGCGGGGCGAATGATACCCGGCATCGCACCGCCGTCCCGGGTCCGACACGCTCAACCCCCCTGTGCCGTGCCGCCGACCCTGCGGCCCGACGCATAGACGGCCGCGACGCAGCGGTCATCGCCCAGGGTCTGCATCACCCCGAGCCAGTGCCCTGGATCGGTCGCGCGGCTCGCGACCCAGGCGAGCAACGGCGTGGCGGACGGATCGAGCACCACGACGTCCGCGTCCAACCCCGGGCGCAGATTGCCGACGCTGTCATGGAGATCCAGGGCACGTGCCGCGCCGCCGGTGGCGAGCCACAGCGCCTGAGCCGGTGCCAGAGCGTGGCCACGCAGCTGCGCCACCTCGCAGGCGGCACCCATGGTGCGCAACATGGACAGCGTGGTGCCCGCGCCGACATCGGTCGCGAGGCCGACGCGCACCGGCGGGGCCTGCCGCCTCGCGGCCGCCAGATCGAACAGCCCGCTGCCGAGAAACAGATTGGAGGTCGGGCAATGGGCGATGGCCGTGCCCGTGGCCGACAGGCGCGCCCATTCGCGCGGTGACAGATGGATGCCATGTCCGTGGATGGCACGCGGGCCAAGCAGCCCGCTGCGTTCCATCGCGTCCACGTAGTCCAGGCTGGCCGGGTGAAGCTGGCGTATCCACGCCACCTCGGCCAGGTTCTCCGACAGATGCGACTGCAGCCAGACGCTCGGAAAGGTCCGGCGCAGCGTAGTCACGGCCTCGAGCTGTGCGGGCGAACTGGTGGCCAGGAAACGGGGCGTGATGGCATAGCCCAAGCGCCTGCGGCCATGCCAGCGCCGGATCAGGTCGAGGGATTCCTCGTAACCCTGCTGTGCCGTATCGCGCAGGCTGTCGGGGGCATTGCGGTCCATCAGCGATTTGCCGGCGATCACGCGCAGCCCGCTGTCCATGGCTTCCCCGAACAGCACGTCGATGGCCTCCGCGTGCACGGTACCGAACACCGCCGCGGTGGTGGTGCCGTGGCGTGCCAGCTCCTGCAGGAACAGGCGCGCCACGTCCCGCGCCACCACGGGGTCGACGAAGCGGCGCTCCTCCGGGAAGGTGCAACGCTCCAGCCAGTCCAGCAGCGGCAGGCCACCGGCGCCCATGATGCCCAGCTGGGCGAAGTGCACATGGCAGTCGATGAAGCCGGGCAGCAGGGTAGCGCCCGGAAAACGACGCACCGTCACGGCAGGATCCAGCCCAGGCAACAGCGCCGCCGCCGGACCGAAGGCCTCGATGCGGCCGTCGCGCATCACCAGCAGGGCGTCGCCGTCGTGTCCGAGCGCCTGATCCGGCGGCAGCTCGAACGGGTCGCCGCGGAACCACAGCGCCGCGGCGCGCAGCGCGGTGGCTGCGCTCACTACCCGAGCAGGTCCGCGGTATGGCAGGCGATCATCTGCTCCTCGTCGGTGGGGACCACCCAGGCGCGCACCCGGCTGCCCGACGCGTGCAGTGCCGGCCCGTTCCGGCGGTTGGCGTTGGCGTCGAAGTCCAGGCCCAGCCACGCCGCCTGACGGCACACCGCCTCGCGCACCCGCGCGCTGTTCTCGCCGATGCCGGCGGTGAACACGATGGCATCGAGGCCGCCGAGCGCCGCGGCGAGCGACCCGAGTTCGCGTCCGATCCGGTAACAGTAGAGGTCGATGGCCTGCGCCGCTGCCGGCTCCGGGCTCGCCTCGAGCACGCGCATGTCCGAGCCCACCCCGGACACGCCGAGCAGGCCGGACTCGTGGTAGAGCAGATGCTCCAGGGCGCGCGCGTCCATGCCCAGGTTGTTCATCAGGTACAGGATCACGCCCGGGTCCAGGCTGCCGCAGCGGGTACCCATGGGCAGGCCCTCCAGCGCGGTGAACCCCATGGTGGTGGCGACACTGCGCCCGGCCGCCAGGGCGCACATGCTCGAGCCGTTGCCCAGATGCAGCACCACCGTCCTGCCGGCGGCCGCGGCCGGGTCGATGGCGGGCAGTCGCGTTGCCACCCACTCGTAGGACAGGCCGTGGAAGCCGTAACGGTGGATTCCGAGATCGGTGATGCGGCGCGGCAGCGCGTAGCGCTGGGCGGTGTCCGGCTGGCTGCGGTGGAAGGCGGTGTCGAAGCAGACCACCTGCGGCAGGCCAGGGGCGCGTGCCAGCAGCGCCCGCACCGGTGCGAGATTGTGCGGCTGGTGCAGGGGCGCCAGCGGCACCAGTGCTTCGAGGTCGGCCAGCAGCGCCGGATCGACCCGCACCGGGGCAGCGTGTCGTGTGCCGCCGTGCACAACACGGTGGCCGACACCGCGCAGTCCCGGACCGCCGCGCGACAGGCAGCGCTCCAGCAGCACGGCGGTGGCCGCCTCGTGGCCCAGGGGGGTGTCGAAACGCCGCTCCTCGAACAGTCGGCCTCCCGCATCGCGCACGACGAGGTGGGAACGCCCCAGAAGGTCTTCCGCCAGGCCACGCTCCGCCAGTTGCAGGACCCCGGCCTGCACGGTGAACAGGGAGTGCTTCAGGCTGGAGGAGCCGGCATTGAGGACGAGGAACACCTGCCGTCCCTGCTCACCCGCACCGCGGGCGGTCGGTCGGAAACTCCATTGCCGGAGTCGGGCATCGGGGCTCCCGGATGTCGTGCACCCTCATGGCACCGACCGGCCCCGACCCTCGCGCCTCGCCTGCGCCAGCAGGGCGGCGATGGCGCAGGACGCAAGCCGCGAAATCAACGGGTCGGCGCGGCTGGTCAGCACTACCGGCACCCGTGCGCCTAGCACGATGCCCGCGGCATCCGCGTCGGCGAGATAGGACAGGCTCTTGGCGAGCATGTTGCCGGCCTCGAGATCCGGCACCACGAGCACGTTGGCACGACCGGCCACCGGCGAGGCGATCTGCTTGATCCTGGCCGCTGCGAGGCTGATGGCGTTGTCCAGTGCCAGCGGCCCGTCCAGCACCCCCCCGGTGATCTGGCCGCGATCTGCCATCTTGCACAACGCCGCCGCCTCCACCGTCGAGGGCACCTCCGGGTTGACCGTCTCCATCGCCGACAGGATGGCGACGCGCACGCCATCGAATTCCAGCACCGTGGCCAGATCGATGGCGTTCTGCACGATGTCGCGCTTGTCCCGCAGCGAGGGGGCGATGTTGACCGCGGCGTCGGTGATGATCAGGGGTTCGTCGTGCGAGGGGACGTCCAGCAGGAAGCAGTGACTCAGACGGCGCGCCGTGCGCAGGCCGGTGCCGCCGTCCACCACGGCGGCCATGAGCTCGTCGGTGTGGAGGCTGCCTTTCATCAAGGCCTCGGCGCGGCCTTCGCGCACCAGCGCCACCGCGCGCTCCGCCGAGGCATGGCTGTGGGGGGTATCCACCAGCGGCAAGCCGCCGATGTCCAGCCCGGCCGCCTTCGCGGTGGCGCTGATGCGGGCGGCCGGCCCCACCAGCACCGGCGCGATCAGACCGCGCGCTGCCGCCGCCACGGCACCCTCCAGAGAGACGTCGTCGCAGGGGTGGACAACCGCCATCGGAATGGCGTCGAAGCCGTCGCATCGCTGCACCAGCTGCTCGAACTTGCGGTGTCGATGCGTGCGGCCGCTCATGCTCCGCGCCGCCCACCGGGCTCGGCGAGCAGCTGCGCCCGCATCGACTCCAGTTCCTGCCGCTGGGTCGCATCCAGCGTCGGGTAGGCCAGGCCCAGGCTCTCCACCAGCTCGACGATGGCGGCTGCCACCACCGCGCGCGTGAACCACTTGTTGTCGGCCGGCACCACGAACCAGGGCGCATGCGGTGCCGCGGTCGCGCGGATGGCGTCCTCGAAGGCCCCCATGTAGGCGTCCCAGTGCTCCCGTTCGTGGACGTCACGGGCCGAGAACTTCCAGTTCTTGTCGGGATCCTCGATGCGTTCAAGGAAGCGCCGCCGCTGCTCCTCCCGGGAAACGTGCAGGAAAAACTTGCAGACGGCGACGCCGTTGCGGCTGAGGTAGCGCTCCCACGCGGCGATGTCCTCCAGGCGCTCCTGCCAGACCGTGGCCGGCGCGGGCGGGTGCGGCAGCTTCTGCGCCGCCAGCAGCCCGGGGTGTACGCGCACCGCCAGCACCTCCTCGTAGTGCGAGCGGTTGAAGATGCCGATGCGGCCGCGCTCGGGCAGCGCGAGATTGCAGCGCCACAGGAAGTCGTGATCGAGCTCCGTACTCGTGGGGGCCTTGAAGGAGGTGACGTGACATCCCGCGGGATTGAGCCCGGACAGCACGTGCTTGATGGTGCTGTCCTTGCCGGCAGCGTCCATGGCCTGGAACACCAGCAGCACCGCCCAGCGGTCCTGGGCGAGCAGCTTGTCCTGCTCGGCCGCCAGCCAGGCCACGGTCTGGCCGAGCCAGGCCTTCGCCTCCTCTTTCGAACCGTCACCCAGCCCGCCGGTGTCGCCGGGATCGAAATCCTTCAGGTGGAAACCTTTGCCCCGCTCCACCCGGTAGGGTGCGACGAAGCGCGAGACCTGATCCAGGCCGACCATCGGGCTTCAGCGCAGGGCCGCGACGGCCAGGCAGGCCACGGCGACGAAGGTGAGGCCGCGGCGCAGCGGCATGTACCAGCCCGGCAGGGCGAAACGCGCCGCGAGCTGGCGGTCCATCGTGTAGTGCACCACGAACATGGCGGCGGTCAGGGCGATGCCGGCGCGCAGATCCATCAGCAGGCCGCCCCAGGCCACCAGCGATGGCACGACGCTCCACGCCATCACCAGGCCGCGGTCGGCCTCCTGCATTTCACGGTGCACCATCGCCAGCCCCCAGTGGATGGCACCGATGAAGGACAGGATCACGGCGGCATAGGTGCGCAGCCAGTCGTGGATCACCGGGTGGTAGTCGGGAGCCGTCACCCACAGGGCGCCCGAGAGCACGATGAAGGGCACGAGGCCGCCCGCTCCGAGCCACAGGGGAACGGCGGGAACGGGAACGCGGTCGGGTGGCAGCGGCATGATGGTCCGATGACGGGAATCACGACCGAGTATGCCAAACGCCCCCTCGGGGGGCCAGCGAACGCCCGGGGCCGACAGCCGAAGCCCCATCGCTCAGTGGGCGTCGAGCCCGCCGGAGACCGCGTGCCAGAACGCGCTGAAGGAAGCATGCAGGCGGTCCGGGTCCGGGGTGATGCGCGGCGTCGGACGCAGACGTGCGCCCACGGCGGCCAGCCCTTCCCGGTATCCAGGGTTCAGGGTTGTCTCGGCCTCGACCGAAGCGGCGTCCGCCAGCGCCGGCTGCAGGGCGCTCAGGTCTCCGATCCAGATCCGGGAAGCCACCCGCGCCATGCCCGCTATCACGAAGGCCCAGCGCCGCGCCGACCACGGCCGCCCGGCGTGAAACGGGGCGTGGATCACCCCGATCACGAGATCCGCGCCGGACTGCGGTCGCAGCGACCAGGGGTGCACCAGCACCACCCGCCGGCCCGCCACGTCCGCCGGCATCACCGCTTCGCCCGCGAACTGCGGCGGCAGGTCGTGAACAGGCGGCGGAGCCACCGGGTCCGGGCGTACCGTCTCGGGTCCGACGTCGACACCGTCCCGGGCCAGCCGGTCGAGCGCCTCGTAGCTGCGGTCCAGCGCCGTGCCCGGGCTTGCCAGTGCCGGGGCATACCGGGCGACATTGGCCGCGTCGTACAGGTAGGGTTTGCCGGTGTAGGTGCCGGCGCACCACTGCCACGACAGGTGGTTCGAGGCCAGATCGCCATCCAGCAGATGGGCCAGCATCCACTCCGCCCCGGCGCGCCAGTGGACCTTGCGCAGGTGCACCACATACGACGCCAGCCACATGCGCTGGTGATTGTGCAGATAGCCCGTGTCGTGGAGCCTGCGCACCGTGGCATCGATCACCGGCACGCCGGTGCTGGCCCCCAGCACGTCCTCGGGCATCGACGACGCATAGTGCCCGGTCGAGGGCGGGGCGCGCCGGTCCGTGAGGATGCCGTCCCCAAGGTGCCGCCAGGCGTGGTGAAAGTACTCGCGCCATGCAAACTCGAACACCAGCTTGTCACGTCCGGAAAGACGGTGCCGGTCCCGGATGAGGTCCAGCACTTCCGGCAGGGTGACGAATCCGTGGGTGATCCAGGGAGACAGGCGCGTGACCGCGCCGTCCAGATGGTTGCGGGTGCGGCCGTAGGCCTGCGGCGACACGGTGCTGGCCTGGGCCAGAGCTGCCTCGCGATCAGGCAGCCAGAAGGTCTCGTGCGGGTTCATCCCACTTCGTGTCCGAGGCGCGGCGCAAGTTCCGCATCCCTGAGGCCTGGCCGGGCAACGGCCTCCTGCACCGCGCGGCACCAGGGCCGGATGGCGCGGTGGGTCGGGCCGGGCGACACCTGCCTGACCGCGGCCGCCCTGGCGAAATCGCTCCTGCCGGGACACGTCATCGGGCCGCGGGCGGGAGAGACGCCCACACTACATCCAGTCCACCAGCGCGAAGCCCAGCCCCACGGTGGTCTGGCGGTGGTTGTAGTCGATCAGTGATTCCCCGTAGCCGCTGAACACCTGCAGGTAGCCCTTCAGCCCGCGATACAGCGGCAAGTAGCCGTTGAACTGCAGGGCACCACCCGGCCGGCCCGGATCGAGGTTCGAACGCAGGGTCAGCTCCAGGGCCAACGCGCCGGTTCTGTACATCAGCGTCGCATCCATGCGACCCAGGTAGTCCACGACGTCCGGATTGTTGTCGTTGCGGGCCGACTCCGGCAGTCGCCACCAGGGCCGCAACAGCACGGCCAGATCCGGTCCGTGGTCGAGACCGAACTGCGCGTAGACGCGGTTCCAGCTGCGGGACGCCGCACCACCGCGGCCGTTGGACTGGTGCACCATCCCGAAATTGACGAAGCGCCATTGCCAGCCCCCCGGCAGGTCCTGGGCGGTGCGCCAGACAGCCATCACTTCCGGCTCGAAGTTGACTTCCCGGAACGGGCTGGACTCCGAATAGATCTGCCAGTGCGCCTGCTGACTGTAGCCGAGCCAGACGTCGAGACGGTCGTCCATCAGACCCTGCAGCAGGCGCGACTTGATCGAGATCTGGAACTTCGCCTCGTTCTGGGACACGGAATCGACACGGGCACCCCCCAGGGTCGGAGACCATGGCTCGACATCGGGACTGGCCGAGTGACGGATCGGCAGGAAGTAGTTGACCCGGTGCGCCCTGACTTTGAGCACCCTGCGCGTCTGGTCCTCGCTGATGTCCCAGAGATCGGACAGGATCGAGCCCGCCCGGCTGTCCCGGGCCACTGGGGACTCCGTCATCCGGGCGGTCTGGTCATAACATTCCAGGCGCTGCTCCGGTGCGACAATGTCGCGACAGCCCTGCGGCGCGGCGGACGCCAGGCCACCAGGCAACGCGGCCAGGCCCACGATCGCCGCCGCGACCAGTCGGCGAAAGGCAGACCCTCGCGTCATGGCCTCCAGCCCCGGATCCGGATCCGACGATCAGCGCTTCAAGCGCAAACGGTGCCGGCCGTCAGCCGCTGCGGCGAGAGCATGGCCGCGGTGACGCCGAAGCTGCGAATTTGCTGCGGCAGTTCCTCGCCCAGGATCAGCGCGGCGCAGGCCTCGCCCATGGCGGCGCTGGTCTGGATGCCATACCCGCCCTGGGCCGCACACCAGAAGAAACCGGCCGCGTCGGGCGCGAAACCAGCGACCAGATCGCCGTCCGCAACGAAACTGCGCAGGCCGGCCCAGGTGCGCGAAGGCCGCCTCACCCGAAGCGAGGTGGCCTGTTCGATGCGCCAGATGCCGGTGGCCACGTCGAGTTCCTCGGGCTGGACATCGTGGGGCGCCACTGGATCGGCATTGGCCGGCGAGCCCAGCAGCTGGCCGGCGTCGGGCTTGAAGTAGAACGACTCGTCGGCGCCGATGACCGCTGGCCACCCGGAGATGTCCACCCCTGCGGGTGGGGCGAAGGTGAAGGCGGTGCGGCGCTTCGGCACCAGCCCGATCTGGGCAACGCCGGCCATGGCCGCCACCTCGTCGCACCAGGCGCCCGCTGCGTTCACCAGGACCGCCGCCTCGAAGCTGCGTCCGTCGCAGTGGACACGCCAGCCACCGGCGATCCGCTCGATGCGCGAAACGGCGGCATCGCAGTGCAGGCTGCCGTCCGCGGCGCGCACACCCCGCAGGAACCCCTGGTGCAGCGCGTGCACGTCCATGTCGGCAGCGACCGGGTCGAGCACCCCGCCCGCGACCCAGGCCGGCTCGAGCACCGGGACCATTCGCACCGCCTCGGCTGCGTCGAGCCGGCGCACACCGGGGCACAGGCCATCCAGGGCGGCGTGGAGAGCGTCGAGTTCGGCACGCTGGCTCGCATCCCCGACGAACAGGGCGCCGCACGGCGACAGGATGGGATGATCGGTGAATCCTGCCGGAGGCCGTTCCAGAAAGGCCCGGGTCGCAAGCGTCAGGGCGCGCACCTGCGGCGTGCCATAGCTCTCGGCAAACAGCGCCGCCGATCGGCCGGTCGTGTGGTATCCGGGCTGGGATTCACGCTCCAGCAACGTGACGCGGACCCGGGGCGCCAGGAAGAAACCCGCCGAGGCCCCGGCCATGCCGGCGCCGATGATCAGGACATCCGAGCGGACCGCCATCTGCATCTCCTCAGAAGCAAGACGGATTGCAGGCCGGTGTCACGGCCGCGCCGCGAACCGCAGCGGCGCATCGAACCCGACGGCATGCAGCAGCAGGCCGCCGCCATCGCGCTCCAGGCGCAGCACCGCCTGCAGGGCTTCCAGGAAACGGGTCTCCTGGGCATTGGTGTCTGGCGAGCAGAACCGTCGGGTGGAGACCAGTGCCGACAGGCGGGTGTGGCCGGCATCGTCGAACTCGATGACCGCGCGGTAGCGGTTGCATGTGGCGTTTCCGGCCAGCGTGCCGGGCTGGGGAAAGCCCAGCGTCGCCTCACCCTGTTCACTGGTGCCGGTGCCCGCGAGGTCCACCAGCACCCATTCCGTGCCGAGCAGCGTGTGTTCGTCGGCTGCCGTGACCGTCTCGCCGGCCTCGGCGGTGAAAACCAGGGCCGAGAGCAGCAGCGCGGCCGCCCGGGTGTGGTGTCGTTGCATCGCGGGTCTCCTGTGGCGGGGTGACGCGGCGGCCATCGGCGGTCATCCCGGCCGGGAACGGACCGGCACCGCGCGTCGGTTATCATCGCCGCGGAGTATCACCGATTTTGTCGCGGATCGTGCCGGAAGCGGGGCGATTCGGTGGCGTCGTGAACCGCCGCGGTGGCGGCCGGTCCTAACGGTGTCCCTGCAACGTCCCTACCGAGAGGTTTCCTCATGCCGGTTCCTTCCGCTCCGCGAGCGCTGTTCGCCCGCGCATCGCTCTGCGCCCTGCTGCTCCTGGCGGCTGGCGCTCCTGCTGCCCAGGCCCAGACCACCACTGCCGATCCGTTCCGTGACCAGCGCTACATGAGCGGCCAGCGCGATGTCGCACCGCCGGCCGTGCCGGAGGAGTTGCAGGACGTCGACGCCCTCACCCGCATCCGCGGCATGAAACGCATCATCGCCTGCGCCGACCCGTATGCCTTCCCCTACACCGAGATCACCGACGTGGCGCGCGGCTTCGACGTCGACCTGCTCAAGGCAGTGGCCGAATCGGAGGGCTGGGAGGCCCAGTTCGTGTGGGTCGTCACCGAGGGCCGCGGCGGCCTGAACCGCGCCTTCCGGACCAGCATCCGCAAGGGTGTGTGCGATGTCTTCCTGGGACTGGGCACCGGCGGATCGGACGAAATCCTGAAGAAGTCCAAGCTCACCCTGATGGCGCCGACCTTCGGCGTGCACTACGTCTTCGCCACCTTCGATCCCAAGCTCGAAGCGGGCAGCCTGGAGGCCCTGGCAGCGGCCAAGGTCCGCGCCGGCGCCACCTACTTCACTCCGGGCGAGAACTATCTGGCCGCCCACGGGATCCCCCACGAGAGCTTCCCCCAGGCGCGGCGTGCCATCGACGCCATGGCCCAGGGTCAGGTGGACGTCGTGCTGATCCCCTCCACCAGTCTCGCCGAGGCGCGTCGCAGCCACCCCGACAGGACGCTCCGCACCCTGGTCACCATCGAGCCGCAGGACGCCATCGAGTGGAGCAACACCTGGGCAACCCAGGCCAAGGAGTCCGAGTTGAGGGCATTCCTGGAACAGCGCATCGGCGACCTGCGTGTCCAGGGCAGGTTGCAGGCGATTCTGGCCGGCTACGGCATCCCCTACTTCCCGCCCGTGGCGGCGAAGTAAGGGCCGGAGATCGCGGCCCTGAAACGGGCGCGCGGCCGCCGGCGTCAGGGCTGCGGTCTGGCCTGCCGCCGGCCCCGCGTCAGGGCACGTACCGGAAAGCGTGTCTGTCCCAAGGCGGAAACGACCCGCCCGGGCAGCGGTAGAGGCTCGCCCGCAGCCTGGGATGCGATGAGTTCGGCGCACACCAGCGCGGTGACCAGACCGCGAGATCCGTGCCCCAGGCTCACGTACAAACCCTCCTGCCATGGCATCTCGCCCTCCAGCCTCAGCTTCGCGTCATGTCGCAGTGCGCCGAAGCGCTCGCCAAACCGTTCGGCATCGACTACGGGGCCGGCAATGGGCAGGTAGTCGGGAGTGACGCAGCGCACGCCCGCGCGCGCCGGAAGCTCAGCGGCGTCCAGTGAAACAGCCCTGGTCGCCGCATGCAGCGAAGGCACCAGGGTGGCCAGCGCCTGCAGGTTGTCGGCGTTGTCGGTCGACCGGATGGCGTCGGACGCATCATGCACGTCGAAGGTGGCGCCGAAGCAGTGATGCCCGGCCCGCGCCGGCGCGGCATAGCTGGCACCGCAGATCACCGTTCGCAAGGCTGCGGATGCAGGCGTCGCCGGCAGCAGCGTCACCTGCCCGCGGATGCCCTTCAGTGGCAGGCCGGCCAGCGGCCCGAGGCGCAACGCCTCCAGGGCAGAAGCCACTACCACAACGTCGGCCATGATCACCTCCCCGCCTGCGCAGCCCAGGCGCCAGCGCCCTCCGGGCTCGCGCATCAGTGACTGCACGTGCACCCCGGGGCGGAACACCACCCCCGGCCGCGCTGCCAGCGCCGCACACAGCGCCGGCGGGTGCACCCAGCCGGCGTCGGCGTAGAACAGCCCGCCCGTCGGCATCGGCAGTCCCGCCAGGGCACCGGCCTGCTCACGGTCCACCGCCCGCACGAAACCCTCCGGCCACCCGAGGGCGGCGAGACGCGACTGCCGGATCGCCTCGGCCTCGTCCTCTGGGAGCACCAGCACGCCGCACCGTGACCAGCTCACGCCGTCCTCGGGCAGCAGGGTCGGAAGCGCGCGCCGCGTCACCCCCAGGCCGGCCAGGACCAAGGCGGTCAACGGGGTGTCATGGGCCGAGGGCTTCACGTACAGGACGCCTTGCGCATTGCCCGAAGCGCCAGCCGCGAGGGTGTTCGCGCGATCCACCACGCTCACCCGGAAACCACGCGCCGCCAGACTGGCCGCCGCGGCGGTCCCGGCCAGACCCGCTCCGACCACGACGGCCTCGGCGTCGGCCGGCGCAGGTGCCGGCGTCCGTTGCCAGGGGGGTCGCCACACCGGGACCATCGGCCGCTCGCACACGCCCTGCAGCATGTGCCGCTTCGCCCCAAAGCCCGGCACGCGTTCGACCCGGAAGCCGACCCGCTCGAGACCGCGGCGCACCGCGCCAGCCACCGTGTAGGTGGCCATGGTGGCACCTGGCCGGCTCAGCCGCGACACCTCCCCCAGCACGGCCTCGGACCACAGCCCGGCGTTGCGTGAGGGTGCGAAACCATCCAGGAACCATGCATCCAGCCTGGCCTCGAGTTCGGGCAGCGCGTCCCTTGCATCCCCCGCGAGCAGGGTCAGGGTGACGCGGCCACCGGCAAAGACGAAGCGGTGGAATGCCGGCGGCAACGGTCCCCAGGCCTCGCACAGCGGGCCGTACCAGGGCGCCAGCTCGGGCCACAGCGCCGCGCAGCGGCGCAGGTCCGCCCCCGAGAGGGGGTGGAGTTCGGTACTGACGAAGTGCAGCCTTGCCCCGGGCGGCGCGAGCCGGTCGAACATCTGCCAGGCACAGAGGAAGTTCAGACCCGTGCCGAAGCCGGTCTCACCGATGACGAAGGCCTTGCCTGGCCCGAGGGCGGCGAAGCGTTGCTCCAGATGGTTGCCACGCAGGAAGACGTGGCGCGTCTCCTCCAGTCCGCCATCACGCGAGAAATAGATGTCGCCGAAGTGGCGCGAACGCGGCGCGCCGTCGCTCCAGTCGAGCGCGGGATCAGTCGTCAATTCGATGCGCCGTGGCTATCATGGCCCGCATGATAAGAGCCCGGGGACGGCGGAGGACAGCATGACGGTCAGAGCGGAGGAGGCAGCGCGGGCGCTGCTGTCGGACCATCGGGAAAAGCGCCGTCTGGTGCCCTTCGCCCGGGACTGGGGCGCAACCGACCTGGCAGGGGCCTACGCCATCCAGGAGGCGCTGGTGCGTCGGCTCGTTCCGGTGCACGGTCCACGCGTGGGCTACAAGATCGCCCTCACCTCCGTGCGCATGCAGCAGCTGTGCGGCATCGACCACCCTCTGGTGGGCAGCGTGCTCGCGAGCCGGCGACAGCACAGCGGCATCGTCAGGCGGCTGTCGGATCTGGTGCATCTGGGCCTGGAGTTCGAGATCTGCGTGCGCATGGGCCATGACCTGCCTCCCCGTAAGGCCGCCTACGGGATGGACGACATCGCGGCGGCCGTGGGCGCGGTGGCCCCAGCCTTCGAGGTCATCGACGACCGTCACTCGCCATATCCCCTGGACCTGCTGTCGCTGGTGGCCGACAACGCGTGGAACGAAGGCATCGTGCTGGGCGAGTTCCAGGAGCACTGGCCGGAGCTCGCTTCGGTGCGCGCCGTGGTCGAGCGCAACGGCGTGGTGGTGGACGAGGGTGTCGGCAGTGCCGCGCTCGGCCACCCCTTCGCCCCGGTGGTGTGGCTCGCCAACCACCTCTCCAGCCAGGGGGAGACCCTGCGCGCCGGAGAGATCGTGTCCACCGGCAATCTCGTCACCACCCACTTCCCCGAGGCCGGCGACCGTTTCCGCTTCACGGTGGAGGGCATCGGCTTCACGGAGATCGT
>JBILUV010000186.1:0-7559 GCA_044370825.1 Burkholderiales bacterium
GAGGGTGGTTTCCTGGCCGCCGTGAAGGCTGGTGGTCGACGTGAACACGGCCGCCGGCTTGCCGGCCAGCGCGCCGCGCGCCCAGAGCGCCGCGGTGCCGTCCAGGAAGTACTTCATCGGTGCGGCCATGTTGCCGAAGCGCGTCGGGCTGCCCACCGCCAGCCCGATGCATTCCTCGAGGTCGGTGGTGCTCGCGTAGGGCGCACCCTCGTCCGGAATCGCAGGCTCCACCGCCTCGCATGTCGTCGACACACGCGGCACGGTGCGCACCCGCGCCACCGCGCCGGGGACCAGGGAGACGCCGCGGGCGATCAGTTGCGCCATGTCGCGCACTGCGCCGCTGCCGCTGTAGTAGAGGACCAGAATGTCTGGCATGAGGTCGTGCCGGGCGGGTCTAAGGGAGGTCTATTATAGGCGTCACCCTCCGTCGGATACCCCGCGCATGAGCCACCTCCAGGAAGCCCGCGACATCGCCAGGTTCGTGCTGCAGCGCCTGCGTGAGGACGCGCTCGGTCAGGTGGCAGGCAACCTCACGCTGTCGACACTGTTCGCGCTGGTGCCGCTGGCCACCATCGTCGTGACCGTGTTCTCGGTGTTGCCGGTTTCCGAGCGGCTCACAGCGTCGCTCAACGCCTTCGTCGTCTCCACCTTCGTGCCCGGGGCCGCCACCCGGCTCATCACCGGTTACACCCAGCAGTTCGCCGAAAACGCCTCCCGGCTCACGGCGTTGGGCATCGCCTTGCTGACCGTGACGGCGGTCATGGTCATGGCCACCATTGACCGCGCCTTCAACCGCATCTGGCGGGTGCGGCGGCCGCCACCCCTGGTGCGCCGCCTGCCGGTCTACTGGGCTGTGCTCACCATCGGGCCGCTGCTGTTGGCGGCGGCGGTGTCCCTGGGGTATGGGCTCGTGACGGTCTCGCTGGGCCTTCTGGACGAGCGAGGCTCGCGACGGGCGATCATGCACGTCCTGTCCGGGGTGCTCACCGCGGCAGCGCTGTTCCTGCTCTACCGCGCCGTGCCCAACCGGCGCGTCGCCAATGCCGATGCCCTGACCGGCGCGCTGGTGGCCGGCAGCGCCTTCGAGCTCATGCGCGCAGCCTTTGGCGGGACCATGGGCGCCTTCGGCAACTACAAGCTGGTCTACGGTGCCTTCGCCGGGTTCCCGGTATTCCTGCTCTGGGTGCTCCTGTCCTGGCTGGTGGTGCTGGCGGGCGCGGTGGTGACGGCGGCACTGCCGCAGGTGCGGACCGGCGCCTGGACGCGGCACCGTGTTCCCGGCGGCAAGTACCTTGAGGCGCTGGTGCTGCTGCGCGCCCTGCGCCAGCGTCACCTGACGGGAGGCGAAGTGCCCCTGGCCGAGCTGGCGCGCGCGGCGCGGCTGACCTGGGAGGACACCGAGGACCTGCTCGCACGGATGGCGGAACGCGGATGGGCGGCGCGTGGCGGCCGCGACAGCTGGGTTCTGGCGCGTGATGCGCGCCGCATTGGCCTGGGCGAGGTGTTCCGGGAGTTCCTGTTCCGCGAGCAGGAACTCGCTCAGCAGGCCGGACGCCTGGGTCTCGAAGGCACGCCCTGGCAGGCGCACCATGCAATCCTCGGGGACATCACTCTGGAGCGCTGGTGCGAGCAGGCGTCGCGTGCGGAGGCGGTGTTACTTGCGCGGCCTTGACGTGTCGGTCGGGGGGCGTTCTAGCAGCATGTCCATCATCCGGGTTTCGATGGCTCCCTTTATCTTCTGATGCGTCAGTATGTAGAAGCGCTCGTCGCGCACGGCGTCGAACACGGTGTCGGCCACCTGTTCGGCGCTGATGCGCCCGGACTGCACCGCATGCCGCAGGGCCGCCTCGCGGGCGAGCTCCTGTTCGGATTTGTCCTGCGCCGCATTGCGCAGCTCCTCCGGCCGGTTGCGCTCGGAGTCGTGTATTCCGGTGGGCACGTACGCGGGGCAGAGCAATGAGGCCCTGACCTTGTCGCTGCGGCTGGCGAGATCGTGGTGCAGGCACTCCGTCAAGGTGACCACCGCGTGTTTCGACACGCAGTAGATGCCCATGCCGGGCGGGGACAGCAGCCCGGCCACCGAGGCGGTGTTGACGATGTGGGCCTCGTCGTTCTGGGACAGCATGAGCGGCACGAAGCTGCGCAGCCCGTGGATCACGCCATAGACGTTGACGCCCAGGCACCACTGCCAGTCGGCCACGGTGCTTTCCCAGGCCAGGCCACCCGGGGCCACGCCGGCGTTGTTGCACAGGATGTGCACCGCCCGGAAACGTGCCACGGCTTCGTCGCGCAGCCGCTCGACCTCTTCCGCGCGGGACACATCGCAGCGTACCGCCAGCACCGGCGTGCCGGCAGCCACGAATTCCGCGGCCGTGCGCTCCAGCGCATCGGCCTGCACGTCTGCCAGTACCAGTTGGACACCCTCCCGGGCGAATCGCCGCGCCATGGCCAGCCCCAGTCCGCTGGCACCACCGGTGATCACCGCCGTCCTGCCTTCGAATCGTTTCATCGCATGCCCTCCGTGCACCGAGTCTACCTCTCGCGGGCTCGCGGTGCCCCGGGGGGCGGGTCATTGGCGCCGCCGGGGGCCGCCGTGTATTCTCCCCCGATCACGGGAGCGGGTTCGTCATGCAAGAGGATTTCGTTGGAACCATGCCGGTGCAGGACAAGCACCGGTTCGACGACGCGGCGCTGGAGCGTTACCTCGCCGCGCACGTGGCCGGGTTCACCGGCCCTCTGTCGGTGTCGCAGTTCAAGGGCGGCCAGTCCAACCCCACCTTCCTGCTCAGCGCGGGGGGCAGGCAGTATGTGCTGCGTCGCAAGCCGCCGGGCAAGCTGCTGCCGTCGGCCCATGCCGTGGATCGGGAGTACCGGGTGCTGTCGGCGCTTCACGGCACCGACGTCCCGGTGGCGCAGCCCTTTGTCCTCTGCGAGGACGAAGGTGTGATCGGCACGATGTTCTACGTCATGGACTACGTGCAGGGTAGGGTGCTCTGGGATCCGGCGCTGCCGGGCATGACGCCGCAGCAGCGCGGCGCCATCTTCGACGAGATGAACCGCGTCATCGCCGCCCTGCACTCGGTCGACTATCAGGCCGTGGGGCTTGGCGACTACGGACGCCCCGGGAGCTACCTCGAACGCCAGATCGCACGCTGGACCAAGCAGTACCGGGCCTCGGAGACCGAGCGCATCGAGGCCATGGAGAATCTCATCGAGTGGTTGCCGAAGAACATCCCGGACGGCGAGGAAACCACCCTGGTCCATGGCGACTACCGCCTCGACAACACCATCTTCCACCCCACCGAGCCACGCATGCTGGCGGTGCTGGACTGGGAGCTCTCGACCCTCGGCCACCCGATCGCGGATTTCGCCTATCACTGCATGACGTGGCGGCTCACGCCAGCGGAGTTCCGCGGCATGCTCGGACTGGATTTCGAGGCCCTCGGCATCCCCGACGAGGCGCGCTATGTCGAGATGTACTGCCATCGCACCGGGCGCGCCGGAATCCCGAACTGGGATTTCTACATGGCCTACAACATGTTCCGGCTGGCCGGCATCCTGCAGGGCATCATGGGCCGCGTCGTGGAAGGCACTGCCTCCAGCGCCCACGCCATCGCGTCCGGCCGGCGGGCGCGTCCCATGGCCGAGGCGGGCTGGCGCCAGGTCGAGAAGATCCTGAAGGGCGGCTGATCCCGGCCTCCCGCAGGTGATGTGGTCGTGTCGCGGCCTCATCCCGGACCTTTGTTTCGCGAAGTCATCCGTTCCCGAGGAGCACGATGAAAGCCGTTCTGTGCAAGACGCTGGGCCTGCCCGACCAACTGGTCGTGGAGGACGTTCCCTCTCTGCAGCCCGCCCCGGGCCAGGTGGTGGTGGCGGTGAAGGCCGCCGGGGTCAATTTTCCGGATACGCTCATCATCCAGGGGCGCTACCAGTTCAAGCCCGAACTGCCGTTCTCGCCGGGCGGCGAGGTGGCGGGCGTGGTCAAGGCGGTGGGCGAGGGTGTCGCAACCACCAGGGTGGGCGATCGCGTGATCGCCGCCGCCACCTGGGGTGGCTTCGCCGAGGAGATCGCGGTCGACGCCGACCGCCTGGTGCCCATCCCGGACGACATGGAATTCGTGCCCGCCTCCGCCTTCATCCTCACCTATGGCACGTCCTATCACGCCCTGAAGGACCGGGCCCGCCTGCAGGCCGGCGAGACGCTGCTGGTCCTCGGCGCCTCGGGCGGTGTCGGCCTCGCCGCGGTGCAGCTGGGCAAGGCGATGGGCGCGAAGGTGATCGCCGCGGCGTCGAGCGACGCCAAGCTGGCGGTGTGCCGGCAGAACGGTGCCGACGAGGTGATCAACTACGGCACCGAGGACCTGCGAAGCCGCGTCAAGCAGATCACCGGCGGCCGGGGGGTGGATGTGGTTTACGACCCGGTGGGCGGACCGTATTCCGAGCCGGCGTTGCGTGACATGGCGTGGAACGGTCGCTTCCTCGTGGTCGGCTTCGCGGCGGGCGACATCCCCAAGGTCCCGCTGAACCTCGCACTGCTCAAGGGCTGCGCCATCGTCGGCGTGTTCTGGGGTGCGTTCACGCGCAACGAGCCCGACAACAACCGGCGCAACAACGAGGAGCTGATGGCGTTGTACTCCAGGGGCGTGGTGTCGCCCCACATCCACGCCACCTATCCGCTGGAGCGTGCCGCCGAGGCCCTGAGCGAAGTGATGAACAAGCGGGTCAGTGGCAAGGTGGTGCTGGTCACCGGCACCTGACGCGCCGCGGGTCCCGGGCCCGCCTGAACCTGAACCATGACGAGGCGCCCTGCGAGCGCCCACAGAGGGAGGAAAACCGATGCGCTCGACCATGATGAAGGTCAAGCTGTCCCTGACCCATTTCCTGGAGCGCGCCGGCCGCATGTTCGGCCCGGTGGAGATTGTGTCGCACATGCCGGACAAGACCCTGCATCGCACCACCTACGCGGACTTCCATCGCCGGGCGCGTCTGCTGGCGGAGGCCTTGCAGAAGGCCGGCATGCGCAAGGGCGACCGCATCGCCACCCTCATGTGGAACCACTACGCGCACTACGAGGCCTACTTCGGCATCATCGCCGGAGGCGGTGTGCTGCACACCCTGAACCTGCGCCTCGCTCCCGAGGAGATCGGCTTCATCGCCAACCATGCGCAGGACCGCTTCGTCATCGTGGACGACATCCTCCTGCCGCTGCTGGAGAAGTTCCGCGCGCATACCAGCATCGAGAAGGTCATCGTGGTGCCGCTCACCGGCAAGCCGGTGCCCGAGGGCTACATCGATTACGAGGCCTTCCTCGCCACCGCCACCGGCGACTGGGACTACCCGGACATGGACGAGGACGATCCCATTGCCATGTGCTACACGTCGGGCACGACGGGGCGGCCGAAGGGGGTGGTCTATTCGCACCGGTCGCAGGTGTTGCACACCCTGGTGCAGTGCATCCCCGATTCGGTCGGGTTGTCCGGCCGCGACGTGATCCTGCCAGTGGTGCCGATGTTCCACGCCAACGCCTGGGGCGTGCCCTACGCCGCCTGCATGCTCGGGGCGAAGATGGTGTTCCCCGGGCCGCATCTGCATCCGGATGACCTGTTGCCCCTGCTCGAGCGCGAGAAGGTGACCGTGTCCTGCGGCGTGCCCACCATCTGGCTGGGCATGATCCAGATGCTCGACCGTGATCCGGGCCGGTACCGGCTGCACCCGGACCTGCGTCTCACGGTCGGTGGCTCGGCCGTGCCGGAGAGTCTGATCCGCGGCTTCGCCCGCCACGGCATCGACATCCTCCAGGGTTGGGGCATGACCGAGACCTCGCCCCTGGCCACCATCTCCCAGGTCAATCATCTGGTCGGTGAGGTGGACGAGGATACGCGCTTCGCCACCATCGCCATGCAGGGCTACACCCTGCCGCTGGTGGACCTGAGGATCGTTGGCGACGACGGCGAGCAGCCCTGGGACGGGCAGGCCGTGGGCGAGATCCAGGTGCACGGGCCCTGGATCACCGGCAGCTACCACGACCTGCCGCAGTCGGAGGACAGTTTCACTGCCGACGGCTGGCTGCGCACCGGGGACGTCGCCGCGGTGACGCCCCAGAACTACGTCAAGATCACCGACCGCACCAAGGACCTGATCAAGTCCGGCGGTGAGTGGATCAGTTCGGTCGATCTCGAGAACGCCATCATGGGTCACCCCGCGGTGGCGGAGGCGGCGGTCATCGCCGTGCCTCATCCGAAGTGGGCCGAGCGGCCGCTCGCGGTGGTGGTGCTGCGCGAGGGTACGAGTGCCACTCCGTCGGAGATCCGCGAGTTCCTCGCCGGCAAGTTCGCGAAGTGGGCGATCCCGGACGCCTTCGACTTCGTGTCCGCCATCCCGCGCACCTCGACCGGCAAGTTCCTCAAGACTGCCCTGCGGGCGAACTACGAGGACTGGACCTGGGACGCCACGTCCTGACGCCGCGGCAAATCACCGCCGGCCGCCATGGCCGGCGTACGGACGGACGTTCGGGAGCCGTGGCGGCGGCATGCCGGCGGACCCCCTGCGAGACCTTCAGTGCGTCTTCGCCCAGCCTATCTCGGCAGCCGTGCGCTCGCCGATGAGCACATCGGCCAGGGAGGCGGGCATCTCCGACTCTGAGGCCGACAGCGGAGTGCGTCCTGCCATGATCTCCGCGAATCGCTGGGGATGTCGCGGCTCCCGGCCGGGTTCCGCGTAGCCGTCCGGAAAGAGGGGCTGATTCGCCGCCGGGTCGTACTTGTCGTCGGCCCCGAGGGTGTGCAGCAGTTCGTGCGCGAGGACGATGTCGTTCTGGCTGGCCTGCGCGCGATGGGCGAAGACGTGAACCACGCCGACCAGTCCCTTGCTCAGCCCCACCGAGTGGGGCACGGTGCTCACCCGCGCCGGATCATGATGCAGCACGAAAAGCCGCACCTGCGGCGCAGGCGACACGTCGCCGGCGTGCCGCCACACCCACCATCGCAGGCGCAGGCTCCAGAGCATCGCGTCCAGCCGCGACCCGTTGACCGGTGCCGGCGGCGGCATCGCTTCCATCCTGCCGGCGTGACGGACCTCCACCGGTACCGCCAGGGGCAGGCCGTGGCGCGCGGCCTCCTCGGTGAAGAAAGCCGCCACCCCGGAGAAGGCGTTCGTGTCCACCGATTCGAGATGGGCGCGGGTCGCCGGGCTGTCGTCCGCGGCAATGGTGAACACGGCCACCCGGACCGGCCGTTCCCATGACGCGATCCTGGCCCGGGCGGTGAACGCGCTGACACCAACGTAGGCAAGGACGAGCAGCAGGATGGTGATGCGGGCGCGCTTGAACACAGGGGCCTGGCAACGGTGCGGAAACGTTCCCGTCTATCGACCTGCCACGCCGGTCGCTTGAGCGCTGAGTCCCCGCCTGGCAAACCGCGCCCTGCGTCTGGTGCGGTACGCCGGCGCCCCTTGCCAGCGCCGCCGGCGCTCGCGGCGGATCATCTGTCGGCAGCCTCGTCGAGCGAGATGGTGCCCTGCACGACCACCGCCAGACGGCTGGTGCCGGCTTCCATCGGCGG
>JBILUV010000188.1:0-7414 GCA_044370825.1 Burkholderiales bacterium
GCGGGCCACGACGGTGCTGCGCCTGCCGATCAACGAGGCTTCGGCCAAGGTGCGTACCGGACCGCCCATGGACGACGAAGCCGACTATGCGCTGCCGGTCTGGGCTGGCGTGCTGCCGCTGTCGATGCGCGCAGGTCTGCTGGAACCCGATCCGCGGCTCCCGCCTGATACACCGCTGCCGGCCTATCTGCGCAAACGCCGCCGCTGAGGACGGCTGTCACTCGATCGCGCTCTCGGGCTCCTCGTCCTTGGCATAGCGATGGCCCCAGGCGACGTAAAGGCCGCTTGCCACGATCACCGCCATGCCGATCACCGAGTGCAGATCTGGCACATCCCCGAAGATCAGAAAACCGGCTAAACCCACCCACAGCAACTGGGAATAGCCGAAGGGCGACAGGGCCGAGGCGCGCTCGATCTCAAGTGCCTTGATGAGCAGGTAGTGCCCGCCCATGCCGGCCGCGCCCAGCAGCAGGAATACCGGCAGGTCCGCCAGCGCCGGCGACTTCCAGACATGGGGCAGCACGAAGCTCATGAACACGAAGCCCACCAGGGCGGTGTAGAACAGCGAGGTGATGGGGCTGTCATCCCCGCTCAACCGCCGGGTCAGGATCTGGTACAGGCTGTAGCAGAATGCCGACCCGAGCGCGAGCAGGATGGCCGGGTTCAACATCGCCGAGCCAGGCCGCGCGATGAACAGCGTCCCACCGAACCCGATGAAGATGGCAACCCACCGGGAGCGCGTGACGGTCTCCTTGAGCAACCAGACCGCGAACGCGGTGACGAGTAGCGGCGACACGAAACTGATCGCCTTGACTTCGGCCAGAGGCAGGAAGCTCACAGCCCCGAAGTTGCACATGGTGGAGCCGAGCATGAGCGTGGCCCGGGACATCTGGCCGGTCGGCTGGCTGGTGCGCACCAGAGCCAGCCGCATGCGCGGCCCGAACAGGATCAACATCAACAGGACGTGGCCGGCGTACCGTGCCCACACCACCATGGGGACCGGATAGCTGCGACTCAGCCACTTGGCTGTGGTTTCCAGGACTGTAAAGCACAGGGCCATGGCGAGCACCATGACCACAGCTCGGGGGTTCACTCCCCGCCCGGGAGGGGCACCTCGACCGGAATCAGCGGTGCCGGCGGGCAACCTTCTCGTCCTGGAGCGACTCCACTGCACCCCGCAGGCGGCGCACCGGACCCCAGCCGAGGATTTCCACCTGTACCCGCGCCATTCCGGTGCGCACGAACCCCAACTGGCGCGCCAGAGCCTGGCTCACGTCGACGATGCGCCCGCCCACGTAAGGACCGCGGTCATTGATGGTGGCCGTGACAGAGCGGCCGTTCTCGAGATTCGTGATGCGCACCGAAGTGCCGAAGGGAAGGCTCCTGTGCGCGGCGGTCGCCGCCCCGGGATTGAAGGGCAGACCACTGGCGGTGCGGCGCCCCTCGAAGCTCTTGCCGTAGAAACTGGCAAACCCCTCTTCCACACGATTGAGCACGCCGGGCGGATCGTTGAAGGGGGCTGGGCTGTCCGGCTCGATCACCGTCACCGAAGGGCTGCCACCCTCATCACCGCCGGATGCCAATTCCATGGCGCATGCCGCCCCCGACAGGGTCAACAGGACACCGAGCATGGCGGATCCGTTCATGTTCTCGTCTCCCGTGTAGGTTGGTCCGGCAAACGTGTCGGACCTGGCACGCCGGGCCGGTGCAGGGGCTCCCTGCTTGCGGCACCGCAACACGCCGGATGATACCAAAGGCAGCCCCGCGGCCGGGTGGCCGCTCCGCCTGCAGTGACATTTCGACCACCCGAGGAGAAACTGGAGCCTTGCCGCGCTGTTCACTCGAACCGTGCCTCGACGCGCCCGAGGCGGTCGATGTCCATCAAAACGTGATCGCCGCACGCCAACCACTTGGTCTCGACCACGCTGCCAAGGAAGACGAAGCTGCCGGCGGGCAGCGATTGCCCGCGAGCGGAGCGCAGGTTGGCCAGCCAGACCAGTGCCTGCAGGGGGTGTCCCATGACGTCCCGGCCTGCCCCGCGACCGACCTCGACGCCGTTGATCCGCGTCACCCCGTTGACTGCGGCGAGGTCGATGCTGCGCCAGTCCACCGTCTCCGGTCCGAGCACCACGCCTGCATCGAAGAAATCGTCGGCAATCAGCGTGGGCGTGTCCAACCGGCGGTAATCGACGTAGCGCGCATCCACGATTTCCATGCCCGGCATGATCGCTGCAACGGTCGCCGCCACATCCTCGCGGCTGTAGGGCTGCTCGCGGGCGGGCAGATCGGCACCCAGACGGGCCACGATCTCGCACTCGACCCCCACACGCACGAAGTCGGTGTGCCGAATCACGGCAGGGGAGCGGTACACGGTGTGCTCGAACACACCACCGGCGCAGGGATTAGGGATGTTGAGGAAGGCCTGCATCACCGGCGTGGTGCAGCCGATCTTGAACCCGCTCACCCGGCCGAGGCCGGCCGCGGACAGGCGGCTGTGCAGCAACTCCTGAATCTCGTAGGCCTCGCGCTCATCCACCGGTTGCAGGTGTCCCGGCAGCGCATCCAGAGGCTGGCGCTCGAGGCGACAGCGCGCCAGCAGCTCGGCGGCCTGATCCAGGCGCGAAAGATCGGGGGTCGAGGTGGATGTCATACGGCCTCCTGGCCCGGACGTGTCGTCAGGCCGGGGGATGACTTTGAAAGGTGTTGCTGCACTCGCCGCTCTCCCAGCGAGGCGCTTGTGCTCGTCGCAGCAAGACCAGGCAGGGCGGTAAGTCCGCGTGGGACGGTCGCGCCCTGTCGCCTTCCGGCGTCAGGTTGCGCGACCGCGCTCAGGCACGCCGCGTGTTGACCCGACGGGTCTCCTGACGGATGTTGCGCCCCAGCTTGCTGGCACGCGGAGCCGCCTGGTTCCGAACCCTCACGGTCCGCGGTTCACGCACCCTGGTCTCCCCCTCCAGCCAGTGCCGGATCCGGTTGGCATCGGCGATGCGCGACATCTTGCCCCATGAATCCAGCAACACGATGATCACCGGCTTGGCGGCGATCTGAGCCTGCATGACAAGGCAACGCCCTGCCTCCGAGATGTAACCAGTCTTGGACAGGCCGATATCCCAGTTGCGTGCCCGGACCAGCCCGTTGGAGTTGTTGTAGGACAGCACCTTGCTGCGCCGCCCTTCGTCGACCTCCACGTAATGCGACTCCGAGGTCGTGAAGTCGCGGATCACCGGATAGCGCAGCCCGGCCTCGACCAGACGCACGAGATCCTGGGCTGTGGACACGTTATCGGGATTCAGGCCAGTGGAGTCGACGAACCGGGTGTCGCGCATGCCGAGTTCGCGCGCCTTGCGGTTCATGGCGGACACGAAGGCGGGGAA
The DNA here is from genome assembly GCA_044370825.1 of Burkholderiales bacterium. GTDB lineage: Bacteria > Pseudomonadota > Gammaproteobacteria > Burkholderiales. The sequence continues at coordinate 3,375 of JBILUV010000188.1, forward strand.
CCCACCCGGGTAGTGCCTGCCGAGCGCAGAGGCCGCCCGGTTCTCGGACGCCATCAGAGCGAGCTTTAGCATCTCGCGACGCGTCAGCACCGTGCCGGTGCCGAGACGGGACCGCGTGCCCTTCACGAAGTCGAGGTCCTCGTGCGTCACCTCGAGCGGCTCGTCCAGCGGGAGCCTCGCATCGAGCACGACGATGGCCGTCATGAGCTTGGTGATGGAGGCGATCGGCATCACCGCACGTGCATTCTTGGCGTACAGGGCCGACCCCTGCTCCTGGTCGATGACGATGGCAGCATTGGACTCCAGCCGGGGGGCATTGGCCGAAAGCTCCAGGGCGATCGCGGGCTGCGACAACAGCCCGACAAAGAAAGCCGACACCACAGTTACCGCCAGTTTGCGCATCCCCTCTCCTCTCCCACGCGTCGCGGGCCACCGTTGCCAGCCCGTCATGTCACCGACCCCACGGTAACGCTCGCCGGCCCCTCCTCGGAGGCGCAGCCCACGCCGCCGAATAACAAGATGGAAAATACCAAAAAACCATGTACTAAACCCAGACTCCGGAGAAAAATTCTCGATCCTGGCGTCCCGGTCTCCACCGGGGGCCCGACAGGGCGTCGATGTTGCCACAGCTCAGCCTGCCGCCGCTTCATTCATCTCGGAGCAAACATGGTGCCTCCCACCTTGCAGACGGTGGACGCCCCTCCGCCAAGCTCCGGAAAACACCATGGCAGCGCCTGCGCCCGCCCCGCGCCATGGCAGCACCTGCGCGCCGCGCACCGTTTCCGAGCGCTATCGACGAGGCACTTGGGGCCGGAGTAGCCTTCGGTTCCGAGCATCGGATCCTGAACCGCCATGCGCCTCTTGATCGCCGAGGACGACCCGCTAATCGCCGATGGTCTCATCCGGGCCATGCGGGCGGCTGGATACGCAGTGGACCATACCGCCAACGGCGAAGAGGCCGACGAGGCGCTGCGGCGCTTCGCCTACGACCTCCTCATCCTGGATCTGGGTCTGCCGCGCATGGACGGGACCGAGCTTCTGGAGCGCCTGCGCTCCCGCGGCGCCGCGGTGCCCGTGCTCGTTCTGACCGCCCGGGATGCCCTGCAGGACCGGGTCTCCGGTCTGGACCTCGGGGCGGACGACTATCTGGTCAAGCCCTTCGACCTGCCGGAGCTCGAGGCACGGGTGCGTGCCCTGCTGCGCCGCCAGCGGCCATCGCTTTCCGGCCGGCTGCGCTTCGGCGACCTGCTCATCGATCTGACAGGCCGGTCCGTGTACCACGGCGACCAGCGCATGGAGTTGTCGGGACGGGAGTTCGGTGTGCTCGAACTCCTTGCCCGCCGGGCCGGCCGGGTGGTGAGCAAGGAACAGATACTGGAGTCGCTCACCGGCTGGGATGAGGACGTCGGCCCGAATGCCATCGAGGTCTACATCCATCGGTTGCGGCGCAAGCTCGAGCCCTGCGGGCTCGCAATCCGCACCATCCGCGGCCTGGGTTACCTGCTCGACAATGTCCCGGCGCATGGCTGAGGGAGCGACACTGCGGGCACGGCTGCTCGCCCGCCTGTTCCTGCCGATGCTCGGCCTGCTGCTGGTCAGCGGAGCTGTCGCCTACTACGCGGCGTTCCGCTTCGCAAACCAGGTCTACGACGACTGGATATCCGACACTGCCGTGGCTCTGTCGCAGCTGGCACGTCAGGGTGGCGAGGGCGTCGTCGCGGACCTGCCGCCCGAGGCCTTGCACATGCTTGCGTCCGATCAACGCGATCGCATGTTCCATTCGATCACCACGCCGGAAGGGAGGCTCGTGGCTGGGCACCCCGGGCTGTCCCCCCCGGTCATGGGACCGGTACCGGGCGCGCGCCCCGCCTGCCGCGACGCGACTCTGGACGGGGAGCCGATTCGGGTCGCAGCCTATCGCCCCCGCGGGCTTCCGGTAGTGGTACAAGTGGCCGAGACCGTGGGCAAGCGCGACACGCTCGCGCTCGAGCTCATCGCCAGCATGCTGCTGCCGCTGCTCTTTCTGGTGCTGCTGGGCGCCGTGCTGGTGTGGGTGGGCGTCGAACAAGGCCTCCAGCCCCTCACCCGCTTCGCCGAGCAGCTCAGCAACCGTCAGCCGAGCGACCTCGGCCCGCTCGAGGAGGTCATGGCACCGCGCGAGGTCCAGCCCCTGGTGCGCGCGCTCAACGGGCTGCTCGCACGGGTCGACGCCGTGCTCTCGACCCAGCAACGGTTCGTGGCCGACGCGGCGCATCAGCTGCGCACCCCCATCGCCGGCCTCAAGACCCAGGCGGAGATGGCCTTGCGCGCCACCGACCCGGCGTCACTGCGGCACATCCTGGAGAACATCGTCACCGCCTCATCGCGCATGTCGTCCCTGGTGGCGCAGCTGCTGCTGCTGGCGCGCACGCACTCCGCCGCCAGCGCACCCATCAGCCGCCAACGGCTCGCCCTGGATCAGCTCGCGCGCACGGTGACCGCGGACTGGATCGCGCGCTCCATCGAGCGTCGCATGGACCTCGGCTTCGAGGCGGACGACAGCCCCTGCAACATCGACGGCGACCCGGTGCTGTTGCGCGAGATGCTCGGCAACCTGATCGACAACGCCCTCAAGCACTGTGAGCCCGGCGCGGTGGTCACGGTCTCGGTACACGGCGAAAACGGCTCGGTGGTCCTTGCGGTCAGCGACTCGGGCCCGGGCATCCCGACGGATGAGCGTCCCAGGGTGTTCGAGCGTTTCTTCCGCCTGCCGGACAGCACGGTCCCGGGCACCGGTCTGGGTCTGTCCATCGTGCAGGACGTGGCGCGACTCCACGAGGCCGTGGTCGAGATCGGCACTGGCCAGGACGAACGGGGAACGCGCGTCGCGATAAGGTTCCCGGCACGCTGACGGGTTCTGACGGGCACGGCTGCGCGCTCAGGCCGGCACGCTCTCCTCCTGTTGCTGCAGGGCCCACATCTGCGCATAGGTGCCGCCTGCGTCCAGCAGTTCGCGATGGGTGCCGCGCTCGACCACGCGTCCGCCTTCCATCACCAGGATCTGATCCGCATCGACCACGGTGGACAGCCGATGCGCGATCACCAGGGTGGTGCGCTGTGCGGCAATGCGGGACAACTCCTCCTGGATCGCCTTCTCCGACTTGGAATCCAGGGCCGAGGTGGCCTCGTCGAAGATGAGGATGGGCGGGTTCTTGAGAATGGCTCGGGCGATGGCAACGCGCTGCTTCTCGCCCCCCGAGAGCTTGAGGCCGCGCTCCCCCACCCGCGTCTCGTACCCGTCCGGCAGCGCCTCGATGAAATCGTTGATGTGGGCCGCCCGCGCCGCCTCCAGGACCTCTTCGCGGGTCGCATCGGACCGGCCGTAGGCGATGTTGTAGAAGATGGTGTCGTTGAACAACACCGTGTCCTGCGGGACGATGCCGATGGCGGCGCGCACGCTGGTCTGGGTGCAGTCGCGGATGTCCTGGCCGTCGATGCTCACCCTGCCACGCTGCACGTCGTAGAAGCGGTACAGCAGGCGCGCGAGCGTGGATTTGCCCGCGCCGCTCGGCCCCACCACGGCCACGGTGCGGCCGGCCGGGATGGCGAAGCTCACGTCGTCCAGGATGCCGCGCCGCGTCTCGTAGGCAAAGCCGACCCCCTCGAACTCCACCGCGCCGCCCCGCAGTTCCAGCGGCCGGGCGCCGGATACGTCCTCCACCTCGCGGTTCTCGCGCAGCAGCCGGAACATGCGGTCCATGTCGGCCAGCGACTGCTTGATCTCGCGGTAGACCATGCCCAGGAAGTTCAACGGGATGTAGAGCTGGATGAGCAGCCCGTTGACCAGCACCAGGTCACCCAGGGTGAGCGCGCCCGCCACCACACCATCGGCGGCGAGCAGCATGAGCAGCGTCACCGCCGTCGCGATGATCAGGCTCTGGCCGATGTTGAGAAGACCCAGGGAGGCCTCGTTGCGCACCTCCGCCGCCTCGTACTGCCGCAGGTGCTCGTCGTAGCGCCGCGCCTCGAACTCCTCGTTGTTGAAGTACTTGACCGTCTCG
>JBILUV010000190.1:0-7366 GCA_044370825.1 Burkholderiales bacterium
TACCGATGCCGGAACGTGCCGCAGTAAGGTGCAGTTCCGCACCGCCCCTGCGGAGTACGCCACCGCATGCCGTGCCCCGGGTGCCGGGCCGATCAAGACGGTCGTCGGTTCATCGCTCGGCAGCGGTGAGAACGGCGGCGAGGCGAGGAGCACGCTGCCTCATCCTGGCCGTGCGCTCGGGCAGCTACCGCATCCGCGTCAGCCGCGGGGCGTGCTGACCCCGACTCACAGGCGCTGGATGCGGCGCGCGTGGCGGGTATGGTCGGCGAGCACCTCGGGCAGCGCCGGATGCACGATGCGCCCCTGGTCGACCACGCGCCGGCCGTGCACGACCGTGCACCACGCCGAGGTAGGCCCACAGCGCAGCCAGGCCTCGACCGGGTCGGCGATGGCACCTGCGAACACCGGGCCGTCGAGCTTCCACACGGCGACATCGCCCACCGCACCCGGTGACAGCTCGCCAAGCTCGCCCTCGCGGCCCAGGCACCCTGCGCCCCCCCGGGTCGCCACCTCGAGGGCCATGCGCGCCGTGCCGGCATGCGCGCCGTCGCGCAGCTTGGCGAGCAGCATCGCCTGACGCGCCTCGAGCCACAGCGACGCGGAGTCGGCCGAGGCCGACCCGTCGACGCCCAGACCCACCTTCACGCCGGCCGCGCGCAGGTCGACCACCGGCGAGATACCGGACGCGAGGATCAGGTTGCTGCTCGGGCAGTGGGCCACGCCGACGCCGGCGGCACCGAGGCGGCGCACCTCGTCGGGGTTCGGCATCACGCAGTGCGCCACCCAGGTGCGGTTGCTGCACCATCCGGTGCGCTCCAGGTACTCCATCGGCCGACACCCGAAGCGGGCCAGCGAGAACGCGTCGTCCTCGGCGTTCTCGGCGAAGTGGGTGTGCAGCCGCACGTCGAGCCGTTCAGCCAGTTCGGCCGAGCGCACCATCAGCGCTTCGGTGACGCTGAACGGGCTGCACGGCGCCAGCGCCACCCGCACCATCGCCCCGCGCGACCGGTCGTGGTGGCGGGCGACGGCAGCCTCGCTCTCGGCGAGGATCTCGTCGTCGTCCTGCACCACGTGGTCCGGCGGCAGCCCGCCGTCCTTCTCGGACAGGCTCATCGAGCCGCGCGTGGGGTGGAAGCGCACGCCGATCTCGCGCGCCGCGGCGATCTCGGCCGACAGCAGGTCGCCGGCGCCGCGCGGGTGCAGGTAGAGATGATCGGTCGACGTGGTGCAACCACCCAGCGCCAGTTCGGCCAGCCCGACGAAGGTCGACGCGTAGATCGACTCCTCGTCGATGGCCGCCCATAGCGGGTACAGGCTCTGCAACCAGCCGAACAGCGGCTTGTCGGTCATCGGCGGATAGGCCCGCGTGAGGTTCTGGTAGAGGTGGTGGTGGGTGTTGATCAACCCCGGGGTCACCAGGCAGTCCGTGGCATCGAGCACCTGGGCGGCCGCGGGCTGCGGGTCGGTCGACGCCCCGACGGTCTCGACGAAGCCGTCCGTGATGGCCACCCAGCCACCGGGCAGTTCGCGTCGGGTGGCGTCCATGGTGGCGACCAGGCGAGCGTTACGGATGAGCAGATCGGCCACGGGGTTCTCCAGGGATCGAGCGGTAGGTAACGCGCAGGGACGCGATGGTCAGGCGAGCGAGCACCGTGCGGACAGGGTCAGGGCCGGTCGGGCACCCGCCACTCTCCGGCCTCGTTGCCTCAGTCGATCGGGATGTCGAGCGCGATGCCGAACGGGCCGGCGGCACGCAGGCACCACCACTCACTACACCCATTATTGCGGATCGAGCGATCGCTCAGTCACGCGCGACTGTATCTCCCAATGGAGAAGGAAGCTCGCCACCCTACCCGCGCAAAGGGTTGATGTTCCGCGAGCGTTCGTTCACGCTGCTCGCCAGACGCCGCCGGCGTTCCTTGTCTGCCGCGCAGACCCACTTTTCGAGGTGACCATGCTCGACATGATCGATTCCCTGCTGTCCATTGGCCAGAAACTCTTCGGTTTTCGGGAAACCCTTGCGACAGCGAAGAGGCAGCGGAAAGCGGATGTTTCCGACTTTCTTTCGACCATTGCGACCTGCATCGAAGAGACCAGCGCGCTTCTGGCCCAAGGCCAGTACCCCGGGGGCAAGTGCCAGGAACTTCTGTTTCACTCGCAGCACATGGAGCAGGCGATAGGAGACCTGATCGGGTCGAGGCAAGCCCAGGATCTCGGATCGCAGTTGGCAGAGGTTCACCAGATTGAAATGCTCCATGCGAAGCTGAGTCAGTCACCCGCAGACGAACGTGTTCGCAGGCTATCCGTCCTCGATCAGTCTGCCGGACTGATCCGGGCTACAGCCGCTTTCGTGAAGGTGAGTCCTTGATCGTTTTCCCAGGCTGAGTACGTCAACCCTCTGCGCCCGATAGACAGGTCCAGCCGTCCAGCGACCTGATCAACGCCTGTCGGTCGAGAACCTCACGAGATATCGCGATGATTCAGCGATCGCATACTCGACCGGAGCGCGCGACTTGAGCGCTGGCGCAGCCTGGTACGTCAAGGATAGAGAAGCCTTCGTTCGGGACCCTGTCCAGACGGTGGTGGGGGAACTGGCCAGCGGCGCGGCCGGTACTGGCCCGCGCCGGGGTCTCCGCGGACCGATCTCGTGACAGTGCACCGGGGGCCGCGGCCGTACGGGCTGTGCCCCCGTTACTGGCTCTCGGTATGATGGCTCGCTTCCGCGGCACCCCGCCCGAGCCGGCAAAGGAACAGGTCATGAGCGCGAATCCCTTCGTGGCGATCCAGATCGGCCCGAACAGCTTTCTGGAAGAAGGCACCGACAACGTGCTCGACATCCTGCAGGAGCGCGGCGCCGTCAATGCGCTGCTGCTGGCGAGCCACTCGTTCTGCTATGGCACCGCCGGGCGGGCCCAGTACCGCTTCCCCGACCATGGTGCCCAGGAGCCGGACCACATGCAGGGCGGCTCGTTCATCCACAACCGCCCGCAGTACTACTCGAAGACGGCCATCCGCGATTTCCAGGCGCCGGATCGCGACAGCGGCGGCATCGACATCATGGAAGAAGTCGTGCCGAAAGCGGCCTCCCGCGGCATGAAGGTCTATGCCTGGATCAACGAGAGTCCGTTCGACCTCGTGGCCAAGCATGTCCCCGGCTACATCCACTGCCTGGAGGAGGACATGTGGGGTCGCAAGGCGTGGCCCGGCTGCTTCAACAACCCCGACTTCAAGGGCCTGCACCTGGGCGTGGTCGAGGAGCACATCAAGCACTACGACCTCGCGGGCGTGGCGCTGATCTCCGAGCGGCGCGGCCCGCTGGGCAACGTGCTCAACCTCGCGCACAACAGCCGCAACGGCATGCACCCGACATGCTTCTGCCAGTACTGCCGGGCGATCGCGCGCGAGCGCGGCATCAACGTGGACCGCGCGAAGGCGGGTTACGTCGCGCTGTCGGAGTTCATCGCAAAAGCCGCGAAGAAGGAGCGCCCGGTCGATGGCTACTTCGTGCAGTTCTGTCGGATCCTGCTCAACTATCCCGAGATCCTGTCCTGGGAAAAGCTGTGGACCGACAGCCAGCTGCAGCTCTACAAGGACATCTACGGCACGGTGAAGGCGATCGACCCGAAGAAGGAAGCCGGGTTCCACATCGTCCATGTCCATTCGTTCAGCCCGCTGTACCGGGCGATCGTGGACTTCTCCGAGCTGAAACGCTACGCGGACTGGCTCAAGCCCGTGCTGTACCACAACTGCGCGGGTGTCCGGTTCCAGAACTATGTCCGTGACCTGTGCGGCGGCGTCTTCGCCGATTCAACGCCGGACAAGGTCTATCGCATGTACTACGACTTCCTCGGCTACGACGAGGCGCCGCTGGAGGAACTGCACAAGACGGGCTTCAGCGCGGACTACGTCTACCGCGAGACGAAACGCAGCGTGGCGGCGGTGAACGACGAGATTCCGATCTACCCGGGTATCGACGTGGACATTCCGCCCGGTCGACCGCCGGCCCCCGAGAACAAGCGCTCCACGCCCGAGGATGTGGGCGATGCGGTCAAGGCCGCCTTCCGGGGCGGTGCGCGCGGCGTGGTGATCTCGCGCAAGTACTCGGAGATGTTCCTGGACAACCTCAGCGCCTGCGGCGATGCGGTGAGAAGCCTGCGCTGAGGCGACGCCAGCGGACGGTCACCCGCCCCGCCGTGGCGGGCAGCGCGCGGTCCGCCGTCGGCTACAGGCCGCGGCGCTCTGCCTGCCGTACGGTGCACGTCGGCCAGCGACCGAAGCGGGTCGACCACCGGAGCCCGGGCGGGGTCCGCAACCCGCCGTCAGCGGCGCTGCGCTCGGCGTGCGCCGAGCATCGATGGACAACCGACGACCGCCGCACGTGGCCCCGTACCCGCAGGGTGCGGCCGGCGCAGGCACGGCCCCGCGCGCGAGCGATTATTCCGCAGTGGCGCCGGAGAGCTTCACCGCCCGGCCCCACTTCTCGATCTCCGACTTGATGAACGCCTGGAACTGCTCGGGCGTGCTGGTGGCCGGTTCGAAGTTGTTGGCGATCAGTTTCTCGCGGTGGCCGGGGTTGCGGATGATCTTCACGATCTCGCTGTTGAGCAGGTCGATCACCGGCCGCGGCGTGCGGGCGGGCGCCACCAGCCCGTACCAGACCGTGGCCTCGAACCCCTTGATCCCGGCCTCATCCACGGTGGGGATGTTGGGCAGCGTCGTCATGCGGGTCGCGCTGGTCACGGCCAGCGCGCGCAGCTTGCCGCTCTGCACTTGCGGCATCGACCCCGGGGCGGAGGCAAAGCTCAGCTGGATCTGCCCCGCGAGCAGGTCGGTGGTGGCCACCGCCGCGCCCTTGTAGGGGATGTGGACGATGTTGATCTTCGCCATGTGGCGGAAGAGTTCGGTGGCCAGATGCGCGGCGTTGCCGGTGACCGCGCCGTAGTCGAGTTCGCCCGGCCGCGCCCGCGCGAGGCGGATGAGGTCCTGCAGGGTCTTCGCCGGTACCGAGGGGTGCACCACGACCACGTAGGGCGCCGTACCCATCAGCACGATCGGCGCGAAATCGCGTACGGGATCGTAGGGCAGCTTGCTGAACAGGCTCGGGTTGATCGCCAGGTTGCCCGGCCCGGCGAGGAACAGCGTGTAGCCGTCCGGCGGGGCCTTGGCCACCAGCTCGGCGGCGATATTGCCGGACGCGCCGGGACGATTGTCGATCACCACCGGCTGGGTGAGCGCGGCAGACAGCGGCTGCGCGACGATGCGGCCGATCATGTCCGTCGGCCCTCCGGCCGTCAGCGGCACGATGAAGCGGATCGGCTTGGCCGGGAAGGAAGGCTTGTCCTGGGGTTGGGCATGGACGGCGGTGGTGGCCAGCACGGCCGTACCCACGCCCGCGAACACTGAATACCACGACCGATCAAGCAGCAATGATTTTCTCCGCACCGTGCATCTCCCCTGCGCGGGCTCCGCGCCGGTGAATCGTATCGCTGCCAGCCCCGGGCGCCAAGCCGGTGCACGCGAAGCGCTCCCGGTTGCCGCGGATCCTCTGATCCCTTCATTCATGACCGCCCCGTCCGTAGTCCTCGCGGGGCGTGCAATAGCCGATACCATCCGGATGCGGCCGGCGATGTGGCGGTGCGTGACCGCGCGTCCGCGCAAGCAGGCGCGGGATATTCGCCACCTGTTCCGGACCCACGCCTGTTTGAGCGGAGACACTCCCGATGCGTGAACCAGAGAAGCCGGAACTCCGACTGATCGGCGCCGGCGGCTTCAAGGCCGCCCTGGAACGACTGGCGAAACACTTCGAGACGACCACCGGCTACCCGGCCACGATCAGGATCGGGACGCCGGCAGAGACACGCCAGCTGATGGGCGGTGGCTATCGCTTTGACGTCGCCGTGGTCACCGGTCACACCCTCACGGACGCGGTAGCCGACTCGATCGACTCGGCCACGCGATTCAGTATCGCGAAAAGCCCGGTAGGCATGGGTGTACGCGCGGACGTGGAGGCTCCGTTCATCACGTCGGAGGCATCTCTGCGAGATGCCTTGCGGTCGGTACAGACCATCGCGCTGTCGGACCCCGCCGCCGGGACGCTTCTGGCGAATCACGTCCTGAAGGCGGCGGAGCTGCTCGACCTGCGATCGACGATCGAGGGCAAGGCCAGGTACATGAACGGCCCGGGCTTCATCGTCGCCAGACGCGTTGCCTCCGGCGAAGCCGACAGCGTCATTACCCTCGCCACCGAAATCATCTCCGCCGAGGGCATCCGCTATCTCGGCGCGCTGCCCGACTCCATGGGGCTGGGTACCGTCTTTGACGCCGCGGTCGCCAGATCCCCGCTCGATGGGGATGCCGCGAGGGCTTTCCACGGGTTCCTGAAAACCTCAGCCGCAAGTGATCTCATGCGGTCGACTGGCCTCGTCGTGCTTTAGCCGGCGGGACGGCAGGCGCGGCGCGTCACTCCCTTGTGATCTTCGCTTGCTGGACCACTCGCGCCCAGCGATCGACTTCCGCCTTGAGGTGGGCTGAAAGCGTCGCGGGAGAGGACCCGATGGGGTCGACTCCCATTTCGGTGAGGCGAGCACGCAGACCGGGATCTTCAAGGGCTGCGCGGAAGGCACGATGCACTCGCTGGATCACGGCATCGCCGGTGGCGCGCGGGGCGAGCAAGGCATACCAGGATGTCGCCACGAACCCCGGTAACCCACCCTCCGCCACCGTCGGCAGGTCTGGGAGTACCGGGGAGCGCTTCACGCCCGTCACCGCCAGGCACCTGACCTTGCCCGTTCGCATCATGGCCATCGCCGCCGGAAACGTCGGAATGCTGATTGGAATACGACCCGCCGCCATCTCGGTCTGCCATTGCCCACTGGTGCGAAAGGGCACGTGGACGACGTCGATTCCCGCCGTGCTCCGGAACAGCTCCATGGCGAGATGCCCGGAGGAGCCGACGCCGGCAGACCCGTAGTCGAGCTTGCCCGGCCTTGCTTTCGCGAGCTCGATCACGTCACGCACCGACCTGGCTTCCAGCCCGCCCGACACGCAAAGGACGGACTGCGTCTCGGCCACGAGCATGATTGGCGCGAAGTCCTCGATGCGATAAGGCCGTGTCGGACGCAGCGACGCGTTCACGGCGAGCGGCTGGCCGGAGAACAGCAGCGTGTGCCCATCGGCCTGGGACTGCGCAACGGCCTGGGAACCGATGTCGCCATCCGCCCCCGTCCTGTTGTCGACGACGATCGAGTGTCCCCAGGTCTCCGACACCTTCGCGGAAATCATCCGCGCAACAGCATCGATGCTGCCCCCTGCGCCAAATGGCACGATCAGCCGGATGTTCCTCGTGGGGAACGACACCTCTTGCGCG
>JBILUV010000019.1:0-23592 GCA_044370825.1 Burkholderiales bacterium
CATTCAGGAAAGGCGATCACGCACGAAGTCCAGGGCACCGGATTCGCCGGCCGCCAGCGACTCCCGCCCCAGAATGGCGTACCAGCAAGACTCCGTTCCAAAGGCCAGCCGCCAATCGTGCAAGCGGCGAGTGAGCAACTGCAGGTCGCACTCCGCCGTCACGCCCATGGCACCGTGCACGGCGTGCGCGATCGCCGTACAGCGCACCGCCGCCTCGGCGGTCCGCGCTTTGGCCAGGGCTGCCGGCAGGCTTTGCGGCAGGCCGCCGCCCCCGAAACAGCCCAGGCGCACCGCGGCGCGGGCCGCCGCGACCTCCTCGGCCATCATGGCCAACTGGTGCTGCACTGCCTGGAAGCCACCGATGGCGCGGCCGAACTGCGTGCGCTCGCGCGCGTGCTGCAGCGTCCGTTCCAGCAGGCTCTCCAGAGCGCCAGCACTGTGGGCCGCCGCCAGCCAGGCTCCCGCGGCGCGCCAGTCGAACGTCGCCACCGTGCCTGCCGCCTGCACCGCCTCGGCAGACCAGGCGAGATCGGCGCGCAGGCCCGACCGCCCCTCCGGCGCGGGCTGCAGGTCAGCCGCGGCAGTCGGCAGCAGGAGCAGCGCGCCGTCGATCTCCAGCAGCACCCAGTCCGCCGTCGCGCCCAGCGGCACCTCGGCCGCACACACCCGGCCGCCCTCCCGGCGCGCCGGCGCCGCCGCCAGCGTGATGGGGCCATCGGGCAGCGCCGCTCCGTTCGCGGCCAGCCAGGCACGCGACAGCATGGTCGCGCCCAGGGGCAGCGGCAGGGCTGCAGCACCGCAGCGCGCGAGCAAGGGCAGCACCGACTCCAGGCCCAACCCGGCCCCGCCCGCCTCCTCCGCCTGCATGGCGTCGACGAAACCCGCGTCTGCCAGCGCGGCCCAGAGCGGGCGCCAGTCGCCCTCGCGCTCGATGGCGCGAACGCGGGCGGGTGGACAGGCATCGGCCAGCAGGCGCGTCAGGGCATCCTCGAACAAGGCGTCCACGGCGCTCACCGCAGCCCCAGCCCGCGGGCGATCATCCCGCGCAGCACCTCGCGGGTACCGCCGCGGATGGAAAACGTCGGCGCCAGGTGGGTGACATAGGCCAGGCAGCGCGCCAGTTCAGGCGGCAGCGGCGCGTCGGGGTCTGCGCCCAGGGCATCGGCGATGGCCTCGGGCACCAACTGCTCGAAGCTTGTCCCGAGGTCCTTCACCAGCGCCGCTTCCACGACGGGACTCTCGCCACGCGCCAGCGCCGCGGTCAGCCCCAGCGACAGGCTGCGCAGGGTGGCAAAGTGGGTCAGCAGGCGGCCCGCGAGGACGACCCCGGCGGCGGACGGTACCGTCTGGACGCGCAGGAAGCGCAGCCACTCGTCGAGCAGCACCAGGCTGGAGGCGATGCGCTCCGGCCCGCTGCGCTCGAAGGCCAACTCGGCCACCACCTGCTCCCAGCCCGCACCCTCGGCGCCGATCAGCGCGTCCTCGCCAAGGGCGACGTCGTCGAAGAACACTTCGCAGAAGTGGCGATCGCCGGCCAGATCCTCGATCGGCCGGACGGTGATGCCCGGCAGCGACAAGTCGACGATCAGTTGCGACAGGCCGCGGTGCCGGTCCTCCGGCGCGCCCGAGGTTCGCACGAGGGCGATCATGTAATGCGACCGGTGGGCGTTGGTGGTCCAGATCTTCCGGCCCGAGAGGCGCCAGCCGCCCGGCACCCGGGTGGCACGGCTGCCCACGCTGGCCAGGTCCGAACCGCTGCCCGGCTCGCTCATGCCGATGCAGAAGAACGACTCCCCCCGGCAGATGCGCGGCAGGTGGAAGCGCTTCTGTTGCTCCGTGCCGTACTTGAGGATGAGCGGCCCGCTCTGCCGGTCGGCGATCCAGTGCGCGAACACCGGTGCTCCGGCCGCCAGCAATTCCTCGTTGACCACGAAGCGGGCGAAAGGACTGCGCCCCGCCCCGCCGTACTCCTCGGGCAGGGTCAGCCCGAGCCAGCCGCGCCGGGCCAGGGCACGGCTGAAGTCCGCGTCATAACCCGACCAGGAGCGCGCCCGGTCGCCGGCGGGCATGCCGGCCAGCGCCTCCGCGAGGAAGGCACGCACCGGGGCACGCAAGGCCTCGTCCTCGGGCGGAATCGGCATCGGCGATGGCAGGAACATCGCGCGAGCTTCGACCCCTCGCCGAACGCCGTCAAGCGTCGATGGCGCACTCTGCCCACCGCGCACCGGGACGGTCGGAGCGGCCCTGCATCAGGACGGCATCGGGACGGCAATCGGTGACATCGACACGGCCCGTTGCCGGCGTCCCGCCCGCCGAGGACGAACGCCGTGCGCGGGGCACCGCGTCGCAGGCACCTTCCTCGACCTCACAATGGGCGTGTGCCCGTGGGCCTTGTCGCGGAGAAGGCGCTGCGGGCGGAATTGCTCTCTGTCATGGCACGACGGCACCACTCCTGCGCCCGCCGCTCCAGTCTGCCGCCAACCCTCGCCATCAGGGGACGAATCCGTTAACCTGAACCTCACCCTGAAAATGACCGATGCGGCCATGCACGCACGTTTTGCCTGCCTCCTGGCCGGGCTGTGGCTTACGCTGTTCTCCGCCCTGGTGGCCGCCCAACTGGTGGAGCGCCGCGTCGACATCCACAGTGAAGGCACCCGCATGGGTGGATTCGTGATGCACCCCGCGGTCAAGGACGGGACGAAGCTGCCGGCGTTGATCCTGTCCCACGGCTGGGGCGGCACGGCGGCGCTGCTGCGGCCCGAGGCAGAACGCTTCGCGCAGGCCGGCTACTACGTGCTGGCCTTCGACTACCGGGGCTGGGGCGACAGCGACGGCCGGCCGGTGCGCGACGACGCCGGCAAGCCAGGCGCCCAGCGCGAACTGCGCGAGGTGGTGCACCCGCTGGACCAGGCCACCGACATCTTCAATGCCGTGCACTGGATCGCCGGCGAGCCACTCGTCGACACCTCGCGCATCGGCCTGTGGGGCACCAGCTTCTCGGGCGGGCTGGCGGCCTACGTCGCCGCACGCGAGCCGCGGGTGCGGGCACTCGTGGCCCAGGTGGCGGCCTTCGGCCGACCCGTGACCATCATGCCGCCGACCGGGCTGGCCCAGGCCCGAGGAGACGCCACCCGCCGTGCCCGCGGGGAGATCGGCCATCCGGCACCCGGCGTGCGCGAGATCGGCAACCTGCGCGGCGCCCCCATTCGCGAAGCCTTCCTGCGCTACGCCCCGATCGAGGACATCTCCACCTTGCGCGACTGCGCCACGCTCATCATCGACGCCGAGCGCGAGGAACTGTTCGACCTGCGCGAGCACGGCGAGCTCGCCTTCCGGCGCGCACCGGAGCCGAAGAAGCGCGTCGTCATCCCCGGCATCGCCCACTACGGCATCTACACCACCGCCCGGACCCAGGCCCAGACATTGGCGGTGGACTGGTTCGACCAGCACCTGAAGGCGGGCCGGTGACCGGACGCCTACAGCGCGCGGCGGTGGATCAGCCGGTGGTGCGCGATGCAGTGCTTCACGTCATCCTCAGCGGTGCCCCGACTCCTTGAGGTGGCCGTAGCGCGCCACGCGGATGTCGGCCTGGGCCTTGTGACCGGCGAAACCCTCGATCGCACACAGCCGCGAGCAGTACTCCCCGATCATCGCCGAAGCTTCAGGCTTGACCTTCTGGTAGGTGCAGGTCTTGATGAACTTGCCCACCCACAGCCCGCCCGTGTAGCGCGCTGCCTTGCGCGTGGGCAGCGTATGGTTGGTGCCGATCACCTTGTCGCCGTAGGACACGTTGGTCTCGGGCCCCAGGAACAGCGCGCCGTAGTTGGTCATGTTCCGCAGGAAGTAGTCCGGATCGCGGGTCATGACCTGCACGTGCTCGGAGGCGATGCGGTCGGCCTCGGCCACCATCTCGTCATAGGTGTCGCAGACGATGACCTGGCCGTAGTCCTTCCAGGCCTGGCCGGCGACGGCTGCGGTGGGCAGGGTCTGCAGCTGCACCTCGATCTGCTTCATGGTGTCCAGCGCCAGCTGCTCGGAGTTGGTCAGCAGGATGGCCGGCGAATTGGGCCCGTGCTCGGCCTGCCCGAGGAGGTCGGTGGCGCAGATCTCGCCGTCCACGGAGTCGTCGGCGATGACCAGGGTCTCGGTGGGGCCGGCGAACAGGTCGATGCCGACCCGCCCGGCGAGCTGGCGCTTGGCCTCGGCCACGTAGGCGTTGCCGGGACCTGCCACCATGTCAGTGGCACGGATGGTCTCGGTGCCGACCGCCATGGCGGCAATCGCCTGGACCCCGCCCAGAACATAGATCTCGTCCGCCCCGGCCAGATGCATGGCGGTGACGATGGCCGGCGCCGGCCGGCCCTGAAACGGGGGCGCGCAGGCGATGACGCGGGGCACACCCGCCACCTTGGCGGTGAGGATGGTCATGTGGGCCGAGGCCACCAGGGGGTACTTGCCGCCGGGCACGTAGCAGCCGACGCTGTTCACCGGGAGGTTCTTGTGCCCCAGGATCACGCCGGGCAGCGTCTCGACCTCGACATCGCGCAGGGCGTCCCGTTGCACCTGGGCGAAGTTGCGAATCTGGGTCTGGGCGAACTTGATGTCCTCGACGTCGCGCGGCGACATCATGGCGATGTTGGCCTCGATCTCGGCCTGGCTGAGGCGGAAGCTCTCGGGCGACCACTTGTCGAACTTCTCGGACATCTCGCGCACGGCGGCATCGCCGCGCTTCTCGATGTCGGCGATGATGCCCTCGACCGTCGCTCGCACCTTCGTCTGCTCTGCCGCGTCGTCGGCAGCGCTGATGCCTGTCTTCAGAAATCGAATCATTGCTTCATCCGGTGGTCTGGCAGGCCCTGCCTGCGAAGCCACGCATTGTAGGCAAGCTCCGAGCGCTCGTCGCGCACGACCGCGTCTCAGCCGGCGTCGGCGAACTGCGCCGCAATGGCGGCGCGCTCCGCGTCACACCGCAGCAGCGCCTGGACACAGACCGGGTCGAGCCGGCCCGAGGCCGCTTCGTTCTCCAGTTCGGCGCGCACCCGCGATGCGTCCCAGGGGGCCTTGTAGGGGCGACGGTTGCACAACGCATCGTAGACGTCCGCCACGGCAAGGATGCGGGCGGCGACCGGAATGTCCTCCAGGCACAGCCCGAGCGGATAGCCGCTGCCGTCGCCGCGTTCGTGATGACCTCCGATCACATCCAGCATGATGCCGGCGCCCTGCTCGCGCTGCAGGCCGAGATCATCGATCATGTGTCGCGCCATCGAAAGCCCGATGTCGACATGGGTCCGCATCACCACCCACTCCTGCTCGTCGAGGGGGCCGGGCTTGAGCAGGATGCTGTCCGGAATGCCGACCTTGCCGATGTCGTGCAGCGGCGCGAACAGGTGCAGGTGCTCGATGAACACGTCGTCGAGAGCGAACTCCGCCGCGACCTCCCGGGCGATCAGGCGGCCGTACTTGGCCATGCGGGTCAGGTGCGTGCCCGTTTCCAGGTCACGCACACGGCCGAGCTGCGAGGCGAGTTGCACAGCACCGATCAGGGTGCGCACCGCGGCCCGCTCCGCAAGGTACAGGCGCACGGCAAGATCGGAAAAAACTTCCAGGAAGGCGACCGTATCGGCGTTGAAGGCACGCGGGCGACGCGCGTCGAAGAACAGGAAACCGGCGAGTTCCTCACCCTGGTGCACGGGCACGGTGAAGCTGCTGGCGTAGGCCTGGGACTTGAGCCAGTCGGTGTGCCGCGATGGCGCCGTGAACTCCCGGTCGATGTCGTCGATCAGGCGGCTGCTGCGTCCCCGCGCCAGCGCTGCCAGCGAGGGAACCTCGGCAAGCTTCGCCTCGTGTCCCTTGAGCGGTGCGCGGTCCTCGCTGCTGCTGGAGAAGGTGCGCAGCAAGTCGGTGTCACGGTCATAGGTGATCAGCGCCATGCGCTCCACCGCGGGATAGCGGCTGCGCACGATGTCATGCAGTGACCGGAGCCGGTCCGAGACGGTGTGGGCGAGCATCATCTAATTGTCATTGTGCGCTTGAGTGGATGCTATCCCATAACCGCGCCGTGCAGGCGCCTGCCAGCCGGTCAGGTCGCATCCGGGGGGGGCCTGCGCCTGATCGCGGTCTGGGCGCCCTGTCGCCTGGGGATTGAGCCGGCCTGCCCCACCCACTGACGACCCGGCCGGGCCGGCACCCCGGCACGCCGTCAGTGGTCGCCCCCATGACCCCGCAACCCGGGACGAACCACCTCCAGGGCACCCTCGGCACCATAGGCACCCGGTACCCGGACCTGCGCCGGCGGCTCCCCCTCCCACTCCCGGGCCACCGACCCGGGCGGATGGACGTACCAGTCCGGCACCTGCCAGACATCCCGCGACAGCCCCTCGCGCACCTTGACGACCGAGAACATGCCACCCATCTCGATCGGGCCGAAGGGCCCCTCGCCCGTCATCATGGGCAGGGTGTTCTCGGGCAGTTCCATCTGCATCTCGGCCATCTCGGCCATGCCCGCATCACCCATCACCATGTAGCCCGGCGCGAGCTTGCGGAACTTCTGCCACAGGCCGCGCTGGTCGACACCGATCATGGTCGGCACCCGGTGGCCCATCGGCCCCATGGTGTGGTGCGACTTGTGGCAGTGGAAGGACCAGTCGCCGGGATCCTCGAAGACGCACTCGAGCACGCGCATCGCCCCCACCGGCAGGTCGACCGTGACCTCGGGCCAGCGTGCGGCCGGCGGCACCCAGCCGCCGTCGGTGCCCGCAACCTCCAGGGTGGTGCCGTGCAGGTGCAGGGGGTGGTTGGTCATGGTGAGGTTGCCCGCCCGGATGCGCAGGCGCTCGCCCGTGCCGCACACGAGATGGTCGATGCCGGGGAAGGCGCGGCTGTTCCAGGTCCAGAGGTTGAACTCCAGCATGGTCGCCACGCGCGGGGTGCGGCTGCCGGGCTCCACGTCGTAGGCGTTGACCAGGAAGACGTAGTCGCGGTCCACGGCGTGCAGGGCCGGATCACGCGGATGCACCACGATCGCCCCCATCATGCCCATGGCCATCTGCACCATCTCGTCGGCGTGGGGGTGGTACATGAAGGTGCCGGAACGTCGCATGGTGAACTCGTAGACCATGGTCCGCCCGGGCTGGATCGGCGGCTGGGTCAGGCCGCTCACGCCGTCCATGCCATTGGGCAGCAGGATGCCGTGCCAATGGATGGAGGTGTGTTCGGGGAGTCGGTTGGTGACGTACACGCGCACCCGGTCACCCTCGACGCATTCCAGCGTGGGCCCCGGGGACTGACCGTTGTAGCCCCACAGCTTTGCGGTCATGCCCGGGGCGATCTCGCGCACCACGGGTTCGGCCACCAGATGGAACTCCTTCCAGCCGTCGCGCATGCGCCACGGCAGCGTCCAGCCGTTGAGCGTCACGACTGGCCGGTAGGCCGGTCCGTCGACCGGGTGCAGGGGCGGCTGGGTGCCCGGCCCCGCGCTGGAGACCAGCTCGGGCAGAGCCGCCAGGGCACCGCGCCCGACCGCGCCGGCACCGACCAGCGCGGCGGCGCCACTGCTCAGGAAATGTCTGCGGTCCATGCTCATCCTCCCTGCACGCTCATGGCGGTGGACGCGGACGCCGGTGCCGGCGGCAGCCGCCCGCCCAGGGCCTGCCTGAGGTCGGCCTCGGCGAGCCAGAATTCGCGCAGTGCTTCGGCATAGCCCTGGGCTGCGGCGATCTGTTCCCGCGCGTCGGCCATGAGTTCGAAGACGCTGGCGAGCATGCCGTTAAAGCGCAGCAGCTGCTCGCGCGCGATCGCCTCGCGCATGGGCACGATCCGGTCGCGATGCCCGCGGGCCAGCTCCCAGGCTGCGGCGTATCGCGCGTAAGCCTCGCGCACCTCGGTCCTGGCGTTCACCGCGGTCTCGGCCACGCGGTGCAAGGCCTGGAGGTAGATGGCCTCGGCGCGCGCCACCCGGCTCCCGCCCCAGTCGAACAGCGGCACCTCGACGCTGATCTCGTAGCCCTTCTTCAGCGGGTGTCCGTCCTCCATCAGTGTCGCCGGCCCGAGTTCGAGAGCGTTGACGACGCGGGTAAGGCGAACCAGCCCGAGGGAGGCGGCCGTCGCCTGCGTCTGGCCTCGCACGGCCACCAAATCCAGGCGGCGCGACAGCGCGAACGCCTCCAGTCCCGCCAGGGGCTCGGGGGCCGCCGGCAGCGGTGGCAGGTGGTCCGGCAGCCTGATGGCCGCCGCATCGCCCACTCCCAGCAGCCGGGCAAAGCGCTCGCGCGCTGCGGCTGCCGCAGCCCGAGCGCGTCCGGCCTCCAGCACGACGCCGGCCTGGAAGGACTGCTCGCGCAGACTCTGCAGCCGGGAAAAATTGCCGGCCTGGCGCATGCGTTCCGCGAGTTCGGACACCGCCAGCGCCGCCTCCTCGGCGCGGCCGAAGTAGGCTGCGCCCACGTCCGTGGCCACCGCGTCCACCCAGGCGCGCCGCGTTTGAGCCGCCAGTTGCAGAATGCGATCTCCGGTCTGCAGGACCACGGCGTCGTAGCGTCTTCGCTCCATGCCGAGGGCAGCCGGAATCATCAGCACCCCCAGGATGGGAAAGGTGAACGCGGTCTCGTTCTTGAAGCTGTCGGCGGAGGAGGTCCGCACGGTGGAGAAACGCGGGTTGGCGAGGCGGCCGGCCTGCACCAGATCGGCCTCGGCGATGCGCAGGTCGGCGAAGACCGCCTGAAGACCACGGTTGTTCAACAGGGCCAGCTGCACGGCGTCGTCGACGCCAAGCGGCGCTGCCAGCAGACCATCGATCTCCAGGGCGACGCTCGCAGCAGGCTCGGCGGAGCGCTGCACCGCGACCCGCGCACCCAGCCGGACCCGGGCATCGGCGGCGAGCCGCGACTCGCCGGAATCCTCGGACAGTTGTACGCAGGCCCCGAGCAGCAGGGTCGTCGACAGTCCCGTCAGGGCGAAGCATCGCCGCACCTGATGGATGAAGGTGGACATGGTGTTTCTCCCGCTCCATCCGTCCCGCTGGTCGGGAACGGACGATGTGACGTGGAGGGAGCGCCGCGCGCCCCCGGTGTCATCGCGTCAGGCGGGCCGTCGGGGGGGTTTCAGCGGTGGAAACGCCGGCCTGGACCCCGGGTTGGAGAGGAACGGGGCATGCAGCACAGCCCCGAGGCCTTCCGGCGAAGGCAGGGAGAAATCGACCCGGGCAGCCTGCGTGCCCATGAGACACAACCGGCAGTCGCACCCGGCAGGCGTGCCGGCAACGTCGGCCACTGCCACATCGGCCACCACTGCGGGTGCATCCGTGTCACCAGCCGTCATCGCCTGGGTGTGCCCGGGGCAATCACCGGCCTGCGCTTCGGTCACCGCCTCCACCTGCGCGTTCGGGTGCTGGCAAAACGTCATGGCGGTGCCCGCCGAGCCCTGGATCACCAGGAGCACGCACATCAACAGGCAGAAAAAGCGACGAAGCGGATAGCGCATCTGAGCAGTGTAATCCCCCGGCGCCCCGAGGGTGATCACTTCCTCGACGGGGCCGGCGCTCCGGCGGGCCCGGTCCGGACCATGGCCTGGACCTCGAATCCGGCCGCCGCGGCGCGATCCATCAGGGACTGATAGACCTCGGTGGGCAGGGTGGGCGTACGTGCCAGCACCCAGAGATAGCCGCGATCGGGGGTGCCGACCAGCACATGGTCGTAGTCCTCACCGAGGGCGATGACCCAGTAATCCCCCCAGGTGAAGGGGACCCATCGCAACCACTTCGGCAGGAAGGACACCTCGAGACGGGCATTGGTCCCGGAGCGATCGGCCGGGCGCGCGACACCGGTCACTTCCGCCACACCGCCCTCCCCCGTGACACAGCGGTTGTGCACCGAGACCGTGCCATCACCAAGTGGCGCGTACTCTGCCGTGACCTCACCGACGCATTTGCGCTGGAAGAAGTTGGGCAGCCTGGCGATCTCGAACCAGCGTCCCTGGTAAAGGTTCAGGTCGACCCGCGCCACCGTCTCCAGCGGCGGCGCCGCCGACACCGGGGGTGCGGCCCACAGGGTGAGGGACAGCAGCCCGACCGCAATGCCTGCCACCTTTTTCATCGCATCCGACTCCTCTTGCTCAAGGGGTGAAGCCGCCCGGTTCGTCCGCCGGGTTCCGTTCGTCGGGCACCAGCTACCGCTCGTCGACCGGAACTCAAGGATTCAGGGTCGGCGCCGTTCATTCCGCAACACATGGAAGTGGCTTTTCCTCAAGCGCAGGAGTTACTCAACAGTGTCTCGTCGTTGCATCGCAGGCTTCACGCTCATGGAACTGCTTACCGTCCTGGCAGTCATCGGGATCATAGCTGTCATCGCCTTGCCGATGTACCGGGACCACGCGCTGCGCGGGCATCTTGCCCGGGCGACGGAAGGCCTGGCGGACATGCGCGGCCGGATGGAGAAGCACTACCAGAACCGGCGTACCTATGCCACCGATGGCGGCGTGGTCTCTCCCTGCGCCGTGGCCGCGGCCCAGCGCACTTTCGGCGTGTTCGTCATCGATTGCCAGACACTCGGAGCCGAGGCCTTCCTGCTGCGCGCCACCGGCAGCGGCGCAGCTGCCGGATTCATCTTGACACTGGACCAGCGCGACGGCCGCGCCACGACCGGCGTACCCGCCGGCTCAGGCTGGACCACCTGCACCACACGCTGGATGCGGCGCAAGGGGGATACGTGCTGATCCCTCACGCCACGCCCCTACGGCACCCTGCCGGTTTCAGCGTCATCGAGCTGCTGGTGGTGCTGGCCGTAGTCGGAATCCTCGCAGCCGTGGCCGGACCGGGCATGGCGGCCTGGGTGCGGGACTCCAGACTCACCGCCGCCTCCGAGTCCCTGGCCAATGGTCTGCGCATGGCCCGGGAGGAAGCGATCCGCCGCAGCCACGGTGTCGTGTTCACCACAACCAACGACACTCCGGGACTGGCCTCCGCGGCCGCGGCCGGAGGCCCCAACTGGGCCCTGCACCAGATTCCTCGGGCAAGCGAGACCCTGGACTACCTGCGTGGCGGCTCGCTGCTCGAGGGCGGTGGCGGCACCAGCGTGACGGGACCGGCGGCCGTCTGTTTCAACTCACTGGGTCGACGGGTTGCCAATGCCGCCACCGGCGTGGCCGCGGCGACGTGCGAGATAGGGGCCGACCCGATGTTCGCGACCTACACCGTCACGCAAGCCGGCAGCAGCCGCAGCGTCAGGATCACCATCTCGCTCAACGGCCAGGTGCGCTCCTGCGATCCCGCCGCCGCCGCGGGAACCGTCAATGCCTGCCCCTGAGGCGACCATGAAACAACCTATGCGCATTCATCCAAGCTCCGGGACCGCATCTGCGGCGCGCGGGTTCTCGCTGATCGAAACCCTGGTCGCGCTGGTGTTGCTGTCGATCGGACTGATGGGTCTGCTCGGACTGCAGGCCCGGGCGGCCCGCATGTCCACGGACACCGAGGACATGACCCGCGCGTCACTGCTGGCCAACGAGATCGCTTCGTCGATGTGGGTGAGCTCGAACGCGACGACCGTGACGCCGGCCCAGATCAGCGCCTGGAACACCCGCGCAGCGGATCCGACCAGCGGCGGCATGCGCGACGGGACGGTGTCGGTCACGACGGCCGGGAGGATCGCGACCATCACCATCACCTGGCGCTCGTCTTCACCGAACTCGAGCGCGACCGACCGTTACGTCACGAACGTGGTGATCCCGTGAAGATCCGCGCAGCCTCGAGCGGCCTGACCCTGGTGGAGCTGCTGGTGGCCATGGCCATCGGCCTGGTGATGGCACTGGCCGCCACCCAGGTGATCGTGCATGGAATGCGCGGCAAGCGCGTGACCGTCTCGGTCAACGACGTGAACCAGACAGCGGCCTTCCTCAGCACGACGATCGACCGCGTCGTGCGCGGCGCCGGCGCCGGCTTCGCCATGACGCCCCAGGTTCTCGGCTGCGCGCTGCGCGCCGGGCGCGACGCCGCCGTCCTCTGGCCGCGCGCGGGCAGCTGGCCGGACCCGTTCGGTGCACTTCCCGTGTTGCCAAGGCTGGCTCCCGTGGTGGTCCACGCCGATGCCTCGACCGCCGGGTCCGACGTGTTGGCGGTGATGAGCGGCAACGCGGGCATCGGTGATGCGCCGACGTCGGTGCTCCCCGCGTCCGCCACCGCCTCGTCGGTGCGCCTCAACAATACCCACGGCTTCATCGGGAACGATCTGGTGCTGGTGCAGGATGCCGGGCTCGGCTGTCTGCTGGAGCAGGTCAGCGCCGGCTTCACCGGAGGGACCGCGCAGACGCTGACCTTCGGCGGTGCTTACGCGGAGGACGCGGTGGATGGAGTGGAACTGGCCTGGATGGGGCATTCCGCCGCCGCGCAGGTCATCCGCATCGGCCAGGCTGGAGCCATCAACACACCGGAGTTCCAGTTCATCGGCGTGGGCGCCAACAACACCCTGTTCGCTTACGACCTGATGCGACTCGGGCCTGAGGACGCGTCCAACCCGATCGCCGAAGGCGTCATCGAACTGCGCGCGGTCTATGGCATAGACAGCAACGGCGACAACACGCTCGACACCTGGGTCCAACCGGACGCGAGCCCCTGGACCGCCGCAGAGCTCTCCAACGGCACCGCTGCCTCCCAGGCCAATCTGCAGCGCATTTTCGCGGTCCGCGTCGGCCTGCTGCTGCGCTCCGCGGTCCAGGACTCGGAGGATGTCGCCCCGGCCTCGGTGGTGCTGTTCCGCGACCTGCCCACCACGGTGCAGCGAACCGTGAGCATCAGCAGCACGAACCGGAAGTTCCGGCATCGCAGCGTCGAGCTGACCATCCCCGTGCGCAACGTGCTGCCCAAATGAAGACGGCGAAGCCGATGCATCGATCCGGTCTTCGATATCCTCGCGCGCAGCGCGGCGTGATCCTGCTGTTCATTCTCGTCGGGCTGGCGATCATGCTTATCGGTGCGACCGCTCTGGTGCGCTCGCTCGACATCTCCCTGGTCAACGCCGGCAACCTCGCCTTCCGCCGCGACCTGGTGAACCAGGGTGAGCGCGCGATGGACAGCGTCAAGACGAGCTTCACGGGCGCCGGCACGCTGGCTACGGAAGCAGCACGGTCCGACCACAGCACGGCCGCCAACTACCGCGCCACCACCCTGGCGACCAACGGCGCCGGCATCCCGCTGGCCCTGCTGGACGACGGCGCCTTCGGCTCCGTCGGCACCAGCGCCAACGACATCGTGCTGGCCGACCAGAAGATCACGATCCGCTACGTCATCGACCGCCTGTGCGCGACCACGGGCCAGGAGTCCGTCATCGGTACCACCCAGTGCATGCTGGCCGACCGCAACGTGCCGGTGGGCGGCAGCGGCACCCTGCTGAGCCGCGCCGAGGACTCCTGGGGCGGCATGGCCGGCGGCGTGAAGCCGCAGGTGCTCTTCAGGGTCAGCGTGCGCATCGACGGTCCGCGCGGCACCCAGGCCTTCCTTCAGGCCAGCATGACCCCGCAGTGACGAACTCTCCAATGACCAGCCGACACACCACAGGTGAGGCCATGACCACACGACACCCTGTCCAGCTCTGCGGAGCGCCGGCGCTGCTGGTGGCGCTGCTGCTGATGGCACCCGCGCAACCGGTCGACGCCCAGCTCCCGCCGGACGATTGCGCAAGCGCCGGCCCGGACGGCAGCACGTCGACCGGTTCGTGCCCTGGCGGCAGTTCGCTGGGCACGGACACTCCACTCGCCGACCAGCCCCTGCTGACGCCAGACGTCCCCGGCAATCTTGCCCTGGCCCTGTCGGTGGAATTCCCGACCGCGGTCAGTGTGGCCCACATCGCAGCCTATTCGACGGCCAGCACCTACCTCGGCTACTTCGACCCGAACAAGTGCTACCTCTATTCGCACAACGCCACCGAGACGCTGCGTCACTTCTACCCTGCCGGGACAGCGGCGGGCCGGGTCTGCACCGGCGCCAACGACAGCATGTGGAGCGGCAACTTCCTGAACTGGGCGACGATGCAGACCATCGATCCGTTCCGCTGGGCGCTCACCGGCGGCTACCGCGTGCGGGACACGGCCACCGAGACCTGGATCGAGAAGGGCTGGGCGTCCGGCCAGGGCGGCACAGGCAACTTCCCGAACCGCACGATCAGCGGCGCGGCCGTGACGGGAGCCACGCCCTTCACCACCTCCGACTTCAGGATGCGTATCCAGGGGCTGGGCAACAAGATGCGCTTCACCGGCACCGGCAGCGTCGACAGCGCACCGACGGTCTACGATCCGGCCAGTGCCTTCAACGCCGCGACGACCTACGAGGTGAGCGTGCGCGTCAAGGTCTGCGACAGCGCTCAAGGCGTCGAGGCCAACTGCAAACAGTACGGCACCAACTGGAAACCCGAGGGGCTGTTGCAGCAGTACGCCCACAAGATCCGCTACTCTGCCTTCGGCTACCTGAACGACGGCAACGTGCAACGCGACGCGGGCGTGCTGCGGGCGCGTCAGAAATTCGTCGGACCGACTGTCCCCGTGGCAGGGGGCAGTCCGCTCGCCAACGCCAGTGCCGAGTGGAGCGCGACCGACGGCACGTTCTTCACCAACCCCGACGCGACCGACGCCTCCGCCACCGCCTTCGAATTCGGAGTTCCGGTGAGCAACAGCGGCGTCATCAACTACCTGAACAAGTTCGGCCAGATCACGCCCGGGACCTACAAGACATACGACCCGGTCGGCGAGCTCTACTACGCGGCGACCCGGTACCTCAAGAACCTGGGCAACGTGCCCGCATGGACCAGCATGTCGGGGGCCACCACCGCCACCAGGACCACCTGGGTGGACGGCTTCCCCGTCATCACCAACTGGGATGACCCGATCCTGTACTCGTGCCAGCGCAACTTCATCCTCGGCATCGGCGACGTCAACACCCACGCCGACAAGAACCTGCCCGGCAGCGGCACCCCGACGGGCAACGAGCCGACCAAGCCCGCGGAAGTCGTAGCCGACACGACAGTCAACACGGTGACCGCGACCAACAAGCTGGGCTCGCTGGAAGGCCTGGGTGGGTCGCTGGGGACCACCAACCCCTACAACGGCTGCTGCACCAACAACTCCGCCCTGATGGCGGGTCTGGCCTACGACTCGAACACCCGCGACATCCGCCCCGACGATGTGAACAAACCCCAGACCCTCGGGCGCCAGACAATCCAGACCTACTGGCTGGACGTGCTGGAATACTCCACCTACAAGAACACCAACCAGTTCTATCTCGCGGCCAAGTACGGCGGCTTCGAGGTGCCCGCGGGCTTCGACCCATACACCCGGACCACCGCACTGCCCCAGGCCTGGTGGTCGACCTCGGGTGACGTGCTGGGCAGTCCGGCCCAGCCGCGGCCGGACAACTACTTCGTCGCTTCCCGGCCGGACACCCTGGTCGCGGGCCTGTCCAGCGCCTTCGCCCGGATCGCCGCGGCCATCCAGTCCTACACGTCCTCGTTCGCCATCGCCGTGCCCCAGGTCACGGTGGCCGGCGGCGCCAGCTACGCGACCAAGTACGACACCGCTGCCTGGACCGGAGACCTCGATGCCGCCGAGGTGGGCTTCGACAGCACCACGGGCGAGCCGACCGCGACGGTGGTCTGGCGCCTCACCGACAAGCTCGCCACACAGCTCGCCGACGATGGCTGGAACACGGGTCGCCGCGTGATCACCTGGAACCCCACCGCCGCCGCCGGCAAGCCGTTCCGGTCCGGGGTCGGTAACCTGACGAGCGCCCAGAGCAGCGCCCTGGACACGCCCTACCGCCTGGGCGACGACTCCGCCGACTACATCAACTACCTGCGGGGCCAGCGACTGCACGAGACCACCTCCTCCGACCCGGCCAGCAGCCGCGCCTACCGCAGCCGGACCAAGCTGCTCGGCGACATCGTGGGATCCAGGGTCCTGGTGGTGGGAACCCCGTCGTCCCCGTTCTCCGAGAGCACCAACCCCGGCTACGCTCAGTTCCGCACCGACACGGCCAGCCGCAAGACCATGCTCTACTTCGGCGCCAACGACGGCATGATGCACGCCATCGACGGCAGCCTGACGGGAGCCAGCGCCGGTCAGGAGGTGTTCGCCTTCGTGCCCAATGCGGTGATCGGCGGCCCGAGCGGCACCCCGGCGGTGGACGGTCTCGCCGCCCTGGGCAACCCCGCCTTCTCGCACCGCTACTTCGTCAACGCCACGCCCGCCGCCTTCGACCTGGACTTCGGCGCAACCGACGGTGGCAGCGGTCAGGTGTGGCGCACCATCCTCGTCGGCGGCCTGGGCAAGGGCGGGCGCAGCGTCTACGCCATCGACATCAGCAACCCGCCCCTCTTCACCACCGAGGACGCCATTGCCGGCAAGGTGCTGTGGGAGTTCACCGATCCCGACCTCGGCTTCACCTTCGGCGAGCCCCTGGTCATCAAGACGCGACGCTACGGCTGGGTGGTGGTGTTCGGGTCCGGGTACAACAACCCCGACGGCAAGGGCTACCTGTTCGTGGTCAACCCCCGCACCGGCGCCCTGATCCAGAAGATCGGCACCGGCGCCGGCAGCACCACCTCGCCGGCCGGCCTCGCCCACGTGAACAGCTTCGTGATCGACCGCACCAGCGCCATCTCCGACGCGGTCTATGCCGGCGACCTGCTGGGCAACCTGTGGCGCTTCGACGTGTCCCCGACCACCGGCACCTTCGCCGCTCCGGTGAATCTGGCCACGCTCACCGACGACGCAGGCAATCCCCAACCCGTGACCACGCGACCCATGATCGAGGTGCATCCCAAGGACCGGGCCCGCTACGTCCTGGTCGGAACGGGACGTCTGCTGCACGGGATCGACCTGCCGTCGACGCAGATCCAGAGCTTCTATTCCATCAAGGACGGCACCGGGTTCATGTTCCAGTCCAGCGCCGGCCTGCCCACGGGCGTGACCTTCCCGATCACCCGCGCCAAGCTCGCGCTCAACAGCGACACGCTGGTCGGCGTGACCCCGACCGCCACGCAGATGGGCTGGGTGCTGGACCTCGGCACCGGCCCGGCCAGCATCGGCTGGCGCGTGCTGCTCGACCCCGCGCCGTTCTATGGGGTGATCGCCTTCGCGTCGAACCTCGCCATGTCCACCGATGCGTGCAACGCCTCGGGCGAGTCGCGCATCTACGGCGTGGACATGGCCACCGGCAAGTCCGTCCTCACCACCGAGGTGACCGAGGACGGTGTCGTCGCGACCGTCGTGACGCGCTACTTCAGCGGCATGGCGGGCCGGCTCACCGACCTGAAGTTCGTCAGCGTCGCCGGACGGGTGCGGCTGGTCGGTGGCAACGATCAGGGCGCCACGAAATCCGTTCCAGGCACCTTCGGCGCGACCACCTCCTGGCGCATTCTGAACTGGCGCGAGGTGCCGATACCCGATTGACGGGCCGGGCGCGCGACGATCGCGCCAGGCCGCACCGCATCGTCACTGGGCGCACCAGCCTCCGTCCATCAGCACGTCGTTGCCGGTCATGAAGCCGGCCTTGTCGGAGCAGATGTAGAGCGCCAGCGAGGCGATCTCGTCGGCCTCGCCCCAGCGGCGCATCGGCGTCTGGTCCAGCAGGGCCTGATTCTTGACCGGGTCGGCGCGCAGCGGCGCGGTCAGGTCGGTGGCGATGAAGCCCGGGCTGATGGCCACGCAGGTGATCTTGTCTTCCACCAGTTCCATCGCCAGGGCCTTGGTGAGGCCGGCCACGGCGTGCTTGGTGGCGGAGTAGACGCCGCGCCCCGGGCTGGAGACGTGGGCCATGATCGAGGTCAGGTTGATGATGCGGCCATAACCCCGCCCGCGCATGTGCGGCACGAAGTGCTTGCAGCACAGCCACACCCCGGTGATGTTGGTGTCGGTCAGCATGCGCCACTCCTCCATGCTGAAATCGACCACGTTCTTCCGGATCGCCGTGCCCGCGTTGTTCATCAGGATGTGCACCGCGCCGAAGCGCGCCATCACGTCGTCTGCCAGCTGACGCACCTGGGCCTCCTCGCGCACGTCGCAGCTGAAGGCCGCCGCCTCGACGCCGGCCTGCTCCAGCAGGCCCATGGTCTCGGCGAGCTTGTCCGCGTTGCGGCCGGCGATAGCCACCTTCGCGCCCGCCCCACCCAGCGCCAGGGCCGTGGCCCGGCCGATGCCGCGATTGCCGCCCGTGATGACCGCCACCCGGCCGGTCAGGAATTCCCCGTCCATTCTCTTGCTCCTCCCATGTGACGGCGCCGGCCCGCGGCCGGCGCCAGTATCCCCTCGCGGCCCTTGCAGGCCGCGTCTCAACGACCGCTCAGCACCTCGCCGAAGGGCGCCCAGCGCTTGCCGTCGAAGCGCGCCAGCTGCATCTCGCCGATGGGGTTGAAGTCCGTGGCGCTGGTGTTCACCGTGATGCCGGGCATGAGCATCGGCACCTCGAGCTTGCGCAGGCTGGCGGCCTGACGCATCACGTTCTCGCGGGAAAGATCGTCGCCGCAGGCCTTGAGCACATGCACCATCACCTGCGCCACCACGTAGCCGTAGACGTTGAAGCTGTCGTCCAGATTGCCGCCCTTGTGGTACTTGCGCATCCACTCCTCCCAGGCGCGCGTGGCGGGGTCGCTCTTCCACTGCGGGTCGCTGGTGTCCTTGAAGTACAGGGCAGTGATCACGCCGGTGGCCTTGTCCAGGCCGGCGGGCTGCAGCACCGCGCCGACCGAGGTGGACACGTTGGTCAGGTAGTGCATGGGCTTCCAGCCCACGTCGGCAACCTTGCGGATGACCTGGGCGGCGAACTTCGGCGTCGCGAAGGTCACCAGCAGGTCGGCGCCGCTGGCCTTCAGCGCCACGATCTGCGAATCGACCGTCGGGTCGGACACCTCGTAGCTCTGCTCCGCCACGATCATCTTCGCGGCCTTGTCGCCGAGCATTCCCTTGAAGCCGACCACGTAGTCCTTGCCGAAGTCGTCGTTCTGGTAGATGAGCGCGATCCTGGCGTCAGGCTTCGTCTTCAGGATGTGCTGGGCGTAGATGCGGGCCTCGGCCTGGTAGGACGGGTTGAAGCCCATGGTCCAGGGGAAACCTTTCGGATCGCCCCACTTGCTGGCGCCGGTCGCCAGGAACAGGTGCGGCACCTTCTTCGCGTTGAGGTATTTCTGTATGGCCGAATTGGTGGGCGTGCCCAGTGACTGGAAGATGAGCAGCACTTCCTCCTGTTCCACCAGCTTGCGGGTCTGCTCCACCGTCTTGGGCGGGCTGTAGCCGTCGTCCAGCGACAGGAAGTCGATCTTGCGACCATTGACCCCGCCCTGCTCGTTGATCATGGCGAAGTAGGCCGCCTCCGCCTTGCCGATGACGCCATAAGCCGATGCCGGACCGCTGTAGGGCATGGTCTGGCCGATCCGGATGCTGGTGTCGGTGACGCCCGGACCGTATTTCTTCTCCGCGTGGGCGGGGGCGAGACCGAGGGCGGCGAAGGCAAGCGCCGCCGCCAGAACGCGTCTGATCATGTTCTCCTCCGAACGGTGGTTAGTTTCGACACTGTCACCGGAGCCGCCAGCCACACCCGCTCGCCGAGCGACCCTCCCGCACTGTCTGCTTTTCATTATGCCGCAGGCCTGCCGCCACGCGATGCCGGCCGAGGCCCCACGGTTGGGCCCTCGCGCGTTCCCAGGGCTGCAAGGCAGCGGGAACATTGCCGTTAACCATGGGGATCGCATGACCGGCCGACCGCCGGGGGGAGATTCGCCCATGCTCCGACTCATCGGTACCCTGACCCTGCTGCTCGTTCCGACACTGGCCCAGGCCAATGTCTGCCGCTGGACCGACGCCGAAGGTCGCACCCATTATTCCAGCGCGCCTCCCGCGGGTGTGACCTGTGCCCGCACCCTGCGGGCGCCTGCCCCGGGGGCGGAAGGCGCCACCGCGGCGCCCTCCTCCGCCCGGACCACCCAGCAACTCGAGATGGAGTTCCAGCAGCGCCGGCTCAAGCGCGCGGAGGACGAGCAGAGGGCTCAGGCCGAGCGTCGCGAAGCAGAGCAACGCCGGGAGCAGTGCACCCAGACCCGTGCCCGGGTGACCTGGATGGAGGGTGGTGGGCGGGTGACCACCCTGGACAGGAACGGCCACCGTCAATTCCTCGACGAGGAGCAGCACGCCCGGGAACTGGCCGCGCTGCGCAGGCGCGCTTCGGAACTGTGCCGCTGACCGGGGCCTGATCCGCGCGGCGACACCACCCGCCGCCCCGCTCCCCGACGCATCGGACCAGCGGCCGGCGCATGTCCCGCCCACCCGTGACCGCGCCGGGATACCACCGGGACCGCCAAGCGTCCCCCACCCCGCGGACTGAGGGCGGAACGACTCACGCCCGGCGTGGTCTTCCGTTAGCATTCAAGCCTTCAGTACTTTCCGCCCCTCCCCCCCGAGTTTCCTACCTTGATCGTCCGGTGCGCGACCGTGCTGCTCGCCTCCGCCCTCGCTTTGGCCGCACACGCCGACGGAGGCGGTGATCCGTTCGACACGGCCCGCCTGCGGCCGCCGACGCCCGCCACCGCGTGGGCCGGGGCCGACGAGACACCCGCCCGTCCCTGCGACCCGGGACAGGCGCTGCCCGCTTCGCTGACGCTTGCCGACGCGGTTGACCTCGCTCTGTGCCGCAACCCCCGTACCCGAGAGACCTGGGCCGCCGCAAGGGTGGCGGCCGCCCAGCTGGGCGTGGCCCGCGGCGCCAGGCTGCCCACGGTCACCGGCACCCTCAACGCGCAGACCAGCGAGTCGCGCGCGGTGTTCCTCGCCGGCCGGCGCGACTTGGCCACGGCCGGACTGTCGTTCAACTGGCTGCTGTTCGATTTCGGGGGGCGCAATGCCGCCATCGAACAGGCGCGCCAGGCCCTCTTCGCCGCCGACTGGACCCACAACGCCACGCTGCAGGCGGTGGTGCTGGACACCGGTCAGGCCTATTTCCAGTCGTTCGCCGCTGAGCAGGCAGTGGATGCCGCCCGCGCTGCCGACCGGCTGGCGCTGCAGAGTCTGGATGCCGCCCGCACCCGCCAGAAGGCCGGCACCGCCACCCGCGCCGATGTGCTGCAGGCCCAGACCGCCTGGTCGCAGGCCGTGCTCACCCGCACCCAGGCCGAGGGTGACGCCGCCATCGCCCGTGGTGTCCTGGCCAATGCCATGGGCCTGCCGGCACACGCGACCCCGGCCCTCGCGCCACCGGGCGATGTCGCGCCCGGCGGCACGGGTCAGGCGGCCGTCGAGGCCCTGATGGATGAGGCCATGAGCCGCCGGCCGGAGTTGCGCGCCGCCGAGGCCGGGGTGGTGGCCGCCCGGGCCGCGGTCACCGTCGAGGAGTCCGCCGGCCGGCCCACGCTGTCGTTGAACTCCTCGCCCAACATCGGCGTCATGCATCCGGGAACGGACCCGCGGAACGTGAACATCGCGTTGAGCGTGAACATCCCGCTGTTTCTCGGCTACCAGAACACGTACCGGATCCGCGCGGCCCGCGATACCGTCGACCGGTCCAGTGCGGCGCGCGACCGCCTGCGCAACGACGTCTCGCTCGAGGTGTGGCGCAGCTGGCAGGACGTGCGCACCCAGGGACAGGCGGTGCAGACCGCGGGAGACCTGGTGCGCAGCGCCACCGAGTCCCACGAGATGGCCCTGGGCCGCTACCGTTCCGGTGTCGGCTCGGTGCTCGACCTGTTGAGCGCCCAGACCGCGCTGCTGCAGGCGGCCGTGCAACAGATCCAGACGCGGCTGCGCCTGAACGTGTCGAAACTCGCCCTGGCCCGGGCCATCGGCACCCTCGACCCCGGCCTGTTCACCGACCGCCCCGTGGCGACGTCACGATGACGACCTTCCGGAACGCCCCATGACCCGACGCATCCTTTCCCTCGCCTGGCGGCTGGCCCTCGTCGCGGCCCTTCTGGCGGCCGCCTGGACCGGCTGGCGGTGGTGGAACCAGTCGCGCGTCCTGCCGCTGGAGGAGCGATTCCAGATCGAGGAGATCGCACGCGGCGACGTCACCCAGACGGTCACCGCCAGCGGCACCCTCAATCCGGTCGTCATGGTCAGCGTCGGCACCCAGGTCTCGGGGACGGTGCAGAGGTTGCTGGCAGACTTCAACGACAACGTCCGGAAAGACCAGGTGCTGCTGGAGCTCGACCCGACGCTGTTCCGCGCCGCCGTCGAGCAAAGCCGCGGTAACGTCGCCAGCGCCGAGGCGGCGCTGCGCCTGGCCCAGGCCAACGAACGGCGCGCCCGTGAGCTTTTCGACAAGGAGTACATCGCGCGCCAGGAGCTGGATCAGGCAGTGCAGGTGCGCGAGGCGGCCGAGGCCCAGCTGCGCAGCGCCCGCGGCCAGCTCGCGCGCGATACCGCCAACGTCGGCTACAGCGTCATCCGCTCGCCGGTGTCGGGCGTGGTGGTGTCGCGCCAGGTGGACATCGGCCAGACCGTGGCCGCGAGCTTCCAGACGCCGACGCTGTTCCAGATCGCCCAGGACCTGACGCGGATGCAGATCAATACCAACGTCGCCGAGGCCGACATCGGCAAGGTCCGGGTGGACCAGCCGGTCTCGTTCACCGTCGACGCCTTCCCGGGCCGAAAATTCGAGGGGACCATCCGCCAGGTGCGGCTCAATCCCATCATCCAGCAGAACGTCGTCACCTACAACGTCGTGGTCACCGTGGACAACCCGGAGCACGTGCTGCTGCCGGGCATGACCGCCTACATCAGCGTCGACGTCGACCGCCGCACCGGCGCCCTGCTGGTCCCGAGCGCGGCCCTGCGCTTCCGGCCGCGCGACGGCAATGGCGGTCCGAAACGCCCGAGCGAACCGCGCAACGGCCGCAAGCCGTCGGGACCAAGGGTTTACGTGGTGCGCGGCGAGGAGATCGTGCCGGTCACGATCCAGACCGGCATCACCGATGGCCGCAACGTCGAGGTGACGGGCGGCGAACTGAAGGCAGGCGACCGCCTCGTGGTCCAGCATCGCGTGTCCGACAAGGCGGGTGCTGGCGGTGGCCTCCCCGGGAGCGGAGCGGCGCCGCGGGTGCGGGCGTTCTGATGAGCGCTCCGGACACCGCGCGGCCCCTGGTGGCCGTGCGTGACCTGCGCAAGCACTATGACACCGCCGCCGGGCCGCAGCACGTCCTGCACGGCGTGAGCCTCGACATCGCAGACGGCGAGTTCGTGGCGCTCATGGGCCCGTCCGGCTCCGGCAAGTCGACCTTCATGAACATCCTCGGCTGCCTTGACACCGCCAGCAGCGGTCAATACGCGCTGGACGGCCATGACGTCTCACGGCTCGATTCCGACCAGCTGGCGGCCCTGCGCAACCGCTTCGTCGGCTTCGTGTTCCAGGGATTCAACCTGCTGCCGCGCGCCAGCCTGCTCGACAACGTCGCCCTGCCCATGGTCTACGCTGGCGTCGCCAGGCCGGCCCGCGAGGCGCGTGCGCGCGAACTGCTGGAGCGCGTCGGCCTGGGCGCCCAGGCCGGCCGTCGCCCGAGCCAGATCTCCGGCGGACAGCAGCAGCGTGTGGCCATCGCCCGCGCGCTGGCCAACCGGCCGCGGCTGGTGCTCGCC
>JBILUV010000191.1:0-7286 GCA_044370825.1 Burkholderiales bacterium
GGCTCGCGGTGGCGGATGGCGAGATCGACATGTTCGAGTTCTGCGTCCGGCGTCTTGTGGTGAAGTCCCTGAAGACACCGTCTGACTCTCTGTCGGGCCGCAGGCATCCGGAGAAGTCGACCACCGTCACCGCCGTGAGCGTGCTGCTGAGCGTGCTGGCCCATCAGGGTGCGAGCGGCGATGAACAGGAGGCACGGCGCGCCTTTCAGGCCGGCGCTGCACGTCTGGATCTGGCACGACCGCCCGTGTACGCCTTGCCGCAATCGTGGTCCGCGGCGCTGTGGTCGGCGCTGGACGACATCGACCGTCTCGATCCCCTCGCCCACCGCACCCTTCTCCGCGCTCTCGTCGCCACCATCGCCCACGACGGCCGCCTGACACGCGCTGAGAGCGAACTCCTCCAACTCACCTGCGCCGCCCTCGGCTGCCCCGTTCCCCCTCTGTCCGCCCTGATCCGCGACGACCTCACCCTCCTGAACTGACCCCATCGGGGTCGGACCAAGTTAACACTTTGTTTTTAATGATTTACTGCTTCAAAAACAGGCCATTTTCAGCGTTAGAAGGCCATTTTCGAGGGTAAAAACGACCGACCTTCGGAAACGGTGGCCCGAGGGCCGGGCCTCGCTCGTGAGACGCCGGATGAAACCCCCTGCAGGCACCCGGGTGCCTGCAGCACGGCCACCCCATTTCCGCCGATTCACTCGCAAAGCGTGAAGCCGATACTGCGAGTGCCACGGGACTGACTCGATCGCCGAACCCTCACCCTGCCCCCGCGGTACGTGAGCATTTTGCCCTCGATAATGGCCTTCTAAGGCAAAAAAGGCGCTATTTTCGCGAACTTTTTATAATTAAAACAGAACGTTAACTTGGTCCGACCTCGAGGGGGTGGGTCCGCGTATCATGCGACTGTCCTTTTCCTGCCCTCCACGTCCGTGCTGCGCCGGATTCTTCTGGTCAAGACCTCCTCGCTCGGTGATGTCGTCCACAACCTTCCGGTGGTGTCGGACATCGTGCGAGTGTTCCCCGAGGTCGAGGTGGATTGGCTGGTGGAGCGGAGCTTCTCCGCGATACCGCGACTGCACCCGGGCGTCCAGCGAGTGCACGCATGCCAACTGCGGCGCTGGCGCCGGGGGCTGTTCCGCCGGCACACCTGGGGCGAGATCCGTGCCCTGAGGCAGTCCCTCGGGAATACGCCTTATGACGCAGTGATCGATTCGCAGGGCTTGCTGAAGAGCGCGGTGGTGGGTCGCCTCGCCCAGGGGGTGCACCACGGGTTGGACTGGCGCAGTTCGCGCGAGCCGCTGCGTTGGCTCTACGACCAGGTGCACGCGGTGCCCTGGGGCCGCCACGCGGTGGTGCGCAACCGGGAACTCGCGGCGAAGGCGCTGGGATACGCATTGCCCGCCACCCTGGACTACGGGATTCGCGCCCCGGCGTTTCCGCCGGCACCCGAGGATGACGATTCACCGGTCGACGCCGAGCGGCCCTGGGTGGACGTCGGGGGGCGCCATGCCTGGCTTCCCACAAGACCCTTCGCCGTGCTCCTGCATGCCACCAGCGCCGACACCAAGCTGTGGCCCGAACATCAGTGGAAGAAACTCATCGCACAGTTGATCGGCGAAGGGCTGGGTGTGGTGTTGCCGTGGGGATCGCCTGCGGAGGAGGAACGCGCCAAGTCCATCGCGGCCGGGATACGGGCAGTGGTGGTGCCGCCCCGACTGGGTCTGCGAACGCTTGCGGGACTGCTCGGGCGGGCGGAGTTCTGCGTCGGCGTGGACACTGGACTCACGCACTTCGCCGCGGCGCTGGGTCGACCCACGGTCGGGGTTTACGTGGCCACGAACCCGGAAGCCACCGGCGTATTGGCACCGGGAAACGGGGTTAACGTGGGCGGCATCGGCAGCCCACCGTCACTGGTGGACGTGCTGAACGCGCTGAAGCGGGTGCGATGAACGCCATCGCCTTCGCGCTGTACACCGCGGCGCTGCACCTGCTGATCCCGGTCGCGCTGCTGCACCTGTGGTGGCGCGGTAGGCGCCAGCCGGAGTATCTCGAGCATGTGGCAGAGCGCTTCGGCGGACGCCTGCCCGCGGTGACAGGCCCGGTGCTCTGGATTCATGCGGTGTCGGTCGGGGAAACACGGGCAGCGCAGCCATTGGTGCGAGCGCTGCAGGCCGACTATCCGGGCCACCGGATCGTGATGACGCACACGACACCGACGGGGCGCGCCACCGGCGAGGCGCTGTTCGGCGACTCCGTGACACGCGTCTACCTGCCCTACGACCTGCCCTGGGCGGTGGCGCGCTTGCTGGATCGCTACCGACCGGACTGCGGCGTGCTGATGGAAACCGAGCTCTGGCCCAATCTGGTCCGGGCTTGCGTGCGACGCGCCATCCCGGTGCATCTGGTGAATGCGCGCCTGTCGGAGAAATCCGCGCGCGGCTACCGGCGTCTGGCCCGATTGATACGCATCACCCTGGGCTCGCTGGCAGGCATCGCCGCCCAGTCCGCCCAGGATGCACAGCGGCTGCGCGCCCTGGGTGCCGTCGACGTGGTCGTGACGGGCAGCATGAAGTTCGACATGACACCGCCCGCCGATGCCGTCGCCCAGGGACAAGCGATGCGACGGCGCTTCGGTGCGGACCGTCCGGTGGTGCTCGCGGCAAGCACCCGTGAGGGCGAGGAGACATTGCTGCTGCCATGGCTGGAGCGGCTGTCGCCGGCCAACACCCTGGTGGTGATCGTGCCCCGCCATCCGCAACGTTTCGACGAGGTGGCACAGTTGCTCGCCACTGCGGGAGTGCGATTCCAGCGCCGCAGCGAACAGGCGGAAGTGTCTTCGGATACGCGCGTGCTGCTAGGCGACAGCATGGGGGAGATGTTCGCTTACTACGGCGCAGCGGACGTCGCTTTTGTAGGGGGGAGTCTGCTGCCTCTCGGCGGACAGAACCTGATCGAGGCCTGTGCCATGGGCACGCCGGTCGTGGTCGGGCCCCACATGTTCAACTTCCAGGAGATCACCGCCCAGGCCTGCGCGGCCGGCGCGGTGCTGCAGGTGGCCGATGCAGCGGGGGTCGTGAACGCATTCGCCAGCCTGCTGAACTCCCCAGATGAACGCCGCCGCATGAGCGCCGCCGGCCGCGACTTCGCCACCACACACCGCGGCGCCTCCGCCCGTGCAATGGCAATGCTGCGGGACCAGTCACCCAGACTTCGATGACACCCTGCGGCCTCACGATCGCGGAGTCCGTCTGGACTCGGACCGACGCCCATCAGCACAGCACCTTGACCAGCGTGGACCCGGAGTAGACGCGGCAACGGTCCTGCGGGAAGACGTGCGGCCCGGGGTCGAGGATGGCGGCG
This sequence comes from Burkholderiales bacterium, assembly GCA_044370825.1. GTDB lineage: Bacteria > Pseudomonadota > Gammaproteobacteria > Burkholderiales. The sequence goes on from JBILUV010000191.1 coordinate 3,364, forward strand.
CGGGCCCTCGCCTCGACCTCCTCCAGACCGGGATCGCTGGCGCGCACCCAGTCGAGCAACTCGGCAAGCCGTTGGTCATCAGCCGTGGGGCGCCAGATCAGCGGCTCGGACTTGCCGTGGCAGAACCCGTAGCAGCGCGAGCCGACCACCTCCCAGCGCGAGCCCTGGGCCTGCAGGACCAGATACATGGCCTTGGCCTCGCTGGGCATGACCCCCTCGGCGACCGAGGCCTCGTAGAACATGCGCTGGGCATCCTTCCAGGTCTCGCCGCGACTCTGGGTCGCGTAGTCGTAGACCACCGCGGACTTGCGGAAGGAACCCTCGAAGGGTGCTCCGATGCGGTCCCGGAAAAGGGGGGGCATGCTCTTGCCCTCCAGCACCGTGCCGCCCGGGACGCGCCAGAGCCGACCCTCCGCCTGACGGAATCCGAAATCCTGGACGATGCGCATGGTCGGCACGAAAGGATTGTCATCGAGCCACTCGACGACCACCCGGCCCTGGAAGTGCGCCGCTTCGTCGCTCTGCACCAGCGCGGGTGCCCACATCAACGCCAGCAACACCAGTGTCCGCCTCATGGCCACTCCCCCTGTTGCTCCACACCGCAAAGGATCACCCGCCTGTCGCGGTTCCGATGCCTCCACCCGCCGCGCGACCCGGTGCCCCGGCGGGACGCCGCAGGCGTCGACCGCGGATGACGTGCCACCACATCAGCGGCACGATCGCGAGGCCGACGACCCAGTGGGTCCAACTGAGCACGGGACGCAGGGTTTCCGACCCCAGGTAGTACAGACCCCAGGCGCTGCCGATCAGGACCACCAGCACGCCCGCCACGAACGCGCCGCTGAGGCGATTGCGGTGAAAGTGCCACGCACGCCACGCGTGCCAGGGCAGTACGGAGCCGATCACAAGGAGGCTGAGCATGGCGATGCCGCCGTGGACCTTGAGCCAGAAAGGCTCCCAGGCATTGGGCATCTCGGGGAAATCCGGATCGCCGCCGAGTACGAAGTGACAGCCGAGCCAGCCGGTACCGCTGAGAACCAGCGGGATGCCGACCGCGAAGATGGTCCGACGGTGGAGGGCCGAGAGGGCGATCGTGGGGATCGGTGGCGTCGGTATCATGCGGCCGACTGCCAGTCGAGTGCCCACCCGGGCGCCACCGATGTTCCGAGCACCTGGGCATGTCCACCGTGATGTATCACCACGGCGAGAGCCCCGAGCCTGCGCACGACAGGCTCCGCGCGCCCCGGGGCCAGCGCGACCAGCTTGGTGAGGGCGTCGGCCCAGATGCAACGCCTGGCGAACACGGTGACGCTCGGCGTGTCACCTGGCAGCACCGCACCAGAGGGATCGACGATGCCCGACCAGGGCCGCGCATCATCCGAATAGGGTGCGGAGGTGGCCATGGCCCCGCAACCCAGCCGACCGAGTCGGTACACACTGCCGGGCTGGACAGGGTCGCGCACATGCACCGGCTCCGCGCTGGGCGTGTGCAGGCGGAGGTCCCCGCCGGCATTGACGCACAAGGACACGGCCCCGGCGCGGCGCATGGCGCGTATCGCGCAGTCGACCGCGTAGCCCTTGGCGATGCCGCCGAGGTCGACCCACACCGGACGGCGCATGCGCACCCAGCCGTGCCGCGACAGGTCGAGGTCGTTCCAGGAGGCTGCCGTCACCGGGTCCGGAGCGCCCTCGGGCCGGGGCAGCCGACCCTGCGCCACCAATGACCCTGCAACCGTTGGATCGAAACGACCATCGGTCGCGCGGTGCATGGCGTCCGCCGCCCGCATCACCCGCCAGGTATGGTGGTCGGCACGCACCGGGCGGGATGCCGCGTCCCGGTTGATCCGCGACAGCACGCTGGCCGGGTCGTGGAAACTCATTGCCTGATGCACGGCGCGGATGGCCGCGAACCCCGCCTCCAGGGCCCGCGAGGCAAGGTCAGCGTCACCGGCGATCGCCTCGATCGCCACCGTTGTCCCCAGCCAGGGCCGGGCTCGGCGGCACTCAGCGAAGGGCAAGCTCATGGGTGATCAGCAGCCGGCGAACACCCTCGGTGATGTGTCGGCACGACATCGTTGCACCGCCGATGTTGCGGATGTCCTTGTCGAGTTCGAGCGTCGAGGCGACGGTCTTGCCAACGAACTGACCGCGCCAGCCTGGGTGACGGACCTCGTAGCCGTAGCTCTCGCGATACTCGAGGATCTCGATGCCCTTGACCGCACCATCGGCGCGGATGCCGACGGCGTAGGTGATGAAATCATGCTTGCCGATCACCTCGTCGACCACCACCACGGCCCCGTCGGGTGCACGCCAGAGCTTGAGCACGGTGACGCGCAGGCGCGCGCCGAGGCGCTTCTCTATCGCGGCCTTCTGGTCTTCGGTGAGTTGCACCGGCGCTGCCTTGAACGCTGCGCCCGGGAACAGCGCCTGCTGCGCCTGCTCCACGCTCAGATAGACGGCGGCCGAGGCGCACTGGGGCGCGACGATCGCCACGGGTACGAGCAGGAGGGGACGCCACGCGCTCACGATGCCTCCCGAGGCAGCCTTCGAACCGGGCCGGGCTGCGGACTGATCGCGAGCAGATCGCTCGCCGGACGTGCGGCCGCCAAGAGCATTCCCCCCCCTTTGCTTCCACGGTATTCCCGCGGACTGCGCATCCCCTGCAACCAACGCGCGCCAGCGAACCACCCGTCGTTACCGTCGTGCCCAGATCATAGAAGAACTCGCCCCCGCATGCACCGCCCCCCACCAACCACCAACGGGGTCGGACCTGGAATGGCCTATGATTTCGTTGAACAAAATGCAAAAAACTAGGGATTTCACGGGCTTAGAGAGTCACTTTCGGGGGTGAAAATCTCGGGCTCTGCCCCACACCGGTCCTTCGCCGGCGATGGCAAAGGATTCCTCGACCGACACCTCTCACGGGGCGTCCGACCGGCGCGCTCACGCGGTCGGAGCGACCTGCCTCACAAGAACGCAATCCATCTCGATCACCGACAGATCAGGGTTGCGCGATACCGGGAAGAGCCCGGACACGGCGAAGCCCGCCGATTCGAACTCGGCCAGCATCTGTCGGTAGTCGGGCATGCCCTCGTAGATCGGCTGGAAAGACAGTTCCGACACCACGGCCTGCACCCGCCCAAGGCTGCTGGCAGCACCGCGGTAGACCTTCAGGTCGTAGCCCTGGGTATCCATCTTCAGCATCAGCCGGGAGGCAGACGACCCCTCGCTTTCGAAAACGTGGTCGAGCGTGTCGACCTGAATGGACTCCTTGCGACCGGCCCGCATGGAAGGATAGTTGGCCGCGCCCATGGCACTCGGATCAAGAATGGACGAGAGATCGGAGGACTCGAATGCATTGATCGCAAGAGTCTCACGCTGCTCCCCCAGAGCCAGCTTGAACACCTGCCAGTGGCGATCGCCGGCGGCACGCTCCTGCAGCCGCTCGAAAGTGGATGTCACGGGCTCAAAGGACAGGATGCGCCCCCGGTATCCGAGCCGACGCAAACCAGCACCGAACTGTCCGGCATTGGCCCCGACGTCAATGACGAGGTCTACGTTCAGTTTCTCCAGGACGAGACGGAGATGCGCGTCAAGGGTGGGGCTCTTGCGACGATGGATGAGCTCGTAACCGAACAGCCGCGCCAGCGCTTTGAACATGTCAGAGCATTCCTACAAACATTATTTTTGACCCCAAAAATGACCTTCTAAGCTCAGAAACAGGCCTTTTTTACCATCAACTTCTTTTAAATCAGATTATTACCTTGGTCCGACCCCAATTGGGTCAATTGGGTTTCGGTGACGAGGATGTCGACGGGCAGATCGTGGGCATCGACGGGGATCTGATCGACCAGCTGGATGGAGAAGGCGACAGCGATGCGGGGGACGCCGGGGAGTCGGGCGAGCAGGCGGTCGTAGTAGCC
>JBILUV010000021.1:0-23483 GCA_044370825.1 Burkholderiales bacterium
GCGACATGTTCTACGACGGCAACGCCCGCGAGGAACCGGGTGCGGTGGTCTGCCGGGTGGCACCGTCCTTCATACGCTTCGGCAACTTCGAGCTGCCATCCGCGCGCGGTGATCACGCGCTGCTCGCCCAGTTGATCGATTTCACCATCGGCCGGGACTTCCCGCATCTCGCGGCACAGCATCCTGCCCTCGAGGCGCGGCGCGCGGCGTGGTTCGCGGAAGTGTGCGAACGCACCGCGATCATGGTGGCACACTGGATGCGCGTGGGCTTCGTGCATGGCGTGATGAACACGGACAACATGTCCATCCTCGGGCTCACCATCGATTACGGGCCCTACGGCTGGATCGACGACTTCGATCCCGACTGGACACCCAACACCACCGATGCCCAGGGCCGGCGCTACCGCTTCGGGCAACAGCCTCAGATCGCCTACTGGAACCTCGGCCAGCTCGCCAATGCGCTGGTGCCGGCGTTCGCCTCGACCACACCGCTGGAGGAAGGTCTGCAGCGATACGTGGAGGTATTCACCCGGCGTGACCGCGAGGATGCGGCCGCCAAGCTCGGCCTGCTCGACAGCACCGACGAGACCCGTGAGCTGCTGGCGGAGCTGCACGAACTGTTGGCCACGGCGGAAGTGGACATGAGCCTCTTCTTCCGCGAGCTGGCAGATCTGGACCTCGCTGCCCCTTCCCTCGCGCCTCTGGAAACGGCCTTCTACGACGAACGCAAGCGAATGCAGCATGCGGCCCGATTCGAGATGTGGCTGCAGCGCTACTCAGAGCGCGCGCGCCACGATGACCAGGACCCGGCGCAACGCCGGCAACGCATGAACGCGGTGAACCCGCGCTACGTGCTGCGCAACTATCTCGCCCAGGAGGCGATCGACCGGGCCGAGCAGGGAGACGCCGGCGGGATCCTGACACTCCTGGAGATCGTGCGCCGCCCCTACGACGATCAGCCCGGCCACGAGCGCTTCGCCAGCCGGCGTCCCGACTGGGCGCGGCATCGCGCGGGCTGCTCGATGCTGTCCTGCAGTTCCTGAACCAGGCAGGCTGCCCGGCCCGGGGCACAACGCAACTCGCCATCGTTCCGCAGCCTGGGGATAGAATCACCCTGTCGTTTTCCGACACACAAGCTTTGGGAGGAGTGGCACCAACATGGCAAAAAAAACCATCAGCAGGGATCCGTCGAAACTCCGTTCTCGGCAGTGGTTCGCCAACCCGGACAACCCGGACATGACCGCGCTCTACCTTGAGCGCTACATGAACTTCGGTCTCACACGCGAGGAGTTGCAGGCCGGCAAACCCATCATCGCGATAGCGCAATCGGGCTCGGACCTGTCGCCCTGCAACCGTCACCACCTGCGCCTTGCAGACCGTGTGCGCGAGGGCATCCGCGAGGCAGGTGGCATCGCCTTCGAGGTACCGCTGCACCCGATCCAGGAGACCGGCAAGCGACCGACCGCCGCGCTCGACCGCAACCTCTGCTATCTGGGCCTGGTGGAACTGCTCTACGGTTACTTCATCGACGGCGTGGTGCTCACCACCGGATGCGACAAGACCACGCCGGCCCAGCTGATGGCGGCGGCCACGGTGGACATCCCGGCCATCGTGCTGTCGGGTGGACCGATGCTCAACGGCTGGTTCCGCGGCGAGCGCACCGGCTCGGGCACCATCGTCTGGAAGGCGCGCCAGCTGCTGGCGGCGGGTGAGATCAATCACGAGCAGTTCATCGAGATCATCGCCTCCTCCGCCCCGTCGGCCGGGCACTGCAACACCATGGGCACCGCCTCCACCATGAACTCGCTGGCCGAGGCGCTGGGGATGTCGTTGCCGGGCAGCGCCGCGATCCCGGCGCCGCACCGTGACCGCGAGGCCAATGCCTACGCCACGGGCAAGCGCATCGTCGAGATGGTCTGGGAGGAGTTGCGCCCCTCGAAGATCATGACCCGCGAGGCCTTCGAGAACGCGATCGTGGTCAATTCCGCCATCGGAGGCTCGACCAACGCCCCCATCCACCTCAACGCCATTGCGCGCCACATCGGCGTGAAGCTCACCAACGACGACTGGGAGAAGGTCGGCTACGACGTTCCGCTGCTGGTCAACATGCAGCCCGCGGGCGAGTACCTGGGTGAGGAGTACTACCGAGCCGGCGGCGTGCCCGCGGTGGTCAACGAGCTCCTCAAGGCCGGCAGGATCCGCAAGAACACCATGACCGTGAACGGCAAGTCCCTGGCCGACAACTGCAAGGCGACGCCGGTCCAGGACCCGCTGGTGATCTGGCCCTACAAGAAGCCGATGAAGGCCGCAGCCGGGTTCCTCAACCTCAAGGGCAACCTGTTCGACAGCGCGATCATGAAGACCAGCGTGATCTCGCAGGCATTCCGCGAGCGCTATCTGTCCAACCCGAAGGATCCGAACGCCTGGGAGGGCCGGGCCATCGTCTTCAACGGCCCAGAGGACTACCACGACCGCATCGACGATCCCAAGCTCAAGATCGACGAAAACTGCATGCTGTTCGTGCGTGGCGTCGGCCCAAAGGGCTATCCCGGTTCTGCGGAAGTGGTGAACATGCAGCCGCCAGCGGAGATGATCAAGCGCGGCGCCACCGAACTGCCCTGCATCGGAGACGGCCGCCAGTCCGGCACCTCGGGTTCGCCGTCCATCCTGAACGCCTCGCCGGAGGCTGCGAGCGAAGGCAGCGGGCTCGCCATCCTCAAGACCGGCGACCGCGTGCGCATCGACCTCAACAAGCGCACCGCGGACATCCTCATCAGCAAGGAGGATTACGCCAAGCGCATGGCGGCGCTCAAGAAGAAGGGCGGCTACGCTGTACCCGAGAGCCAGACGCCATGGCAGGAAATCCAGCGCGGCATGGTGGATGAGCTGGCCAACGGCATGGTGCTAAAGCCTGCCGCGAAGTACCAGCGCATCTCGACCACCAAGGGTGTGCCGCGCGACAACCACTGATCGACCGGCTGCCATTCCGTTCGGGCGCCGACATCGGCGTTGCTGGACTTCCGGACGGCCACCCTCGCGGGTGGCCGTTTCTCCGTCTGCGTGCCATCAACCGGCGGCGAGTGCAGCACCGACGATGGCCTGCGCCTCGCGCAGGATGGACTCGAGGTGAGCGGGGCCGCCGAAGCTCTCGGCGTAGAGCTTGTAGATATCCTCCGTACCCGAGGGGCGGGCGGCGAACCAGCCACGCGCGGTTACGACCTTCAGACCACCAATGGCAGCGCCGTTGCCGGGCGCGTGCGTGAGCCGCGCGAGGATGGGATCTCCGGCCAGATGCGTGCTGGTGACAGCCTCCGCGGTCAGGCGCTTGAACGCAGCCTTCTGCGCCGGCGTCGCGGCGGCATCGATGCGGGCGTAGTCGGATGCGCCATGTCGCGCCACGAGGCCGGCGTGTGCCTGCCCGGGATCGACGCCGGTGACCGCCCTGATCTCGGCGGCCAGCAGGGCGAGCACGATGCCGTCCTTGTCTGTGGTCCAGGCCGTACCGTCGCGCCGCAGGAAACTCGCGCCAGCGCTCTCCTCGCCACCGAAACACAGGCTGCCGTCGAGCAGCCCGGCGGAGAACCACTTGAAGCCGACCGGCACCTCCACCAGCCGCCGTCCGCAGGCGGCGACCACGCGATCGATCAGGGCGCTGGATACCAGCGTCTTGCCGACAGCAGCCGTGGCGGGCCAGCCACTGCGGTGGGCACACAGGTAGTCGATCGCGACTGCAAGATAGTGGTTGGGGTTCATCAGGCCGACGGACGGCGTGACGATGCCGTGGCGGTCGACATCGGCGTCATTGCCCCAGGCGATGTCGAAGCGATCCTTGAGCGCCACCAGGCTGGCCATGGCGTGGGCACTGGAGCAGTCCATCCGGATGCGGCCGTCGTGGTCGAGGGTCATGAATCCGAAGGCAGGGTCGACGCGCGGATTGACCACCTCGAGGTCCAGCCCCCAACGCTTGGCGATGGCGGGCCAGTAGGCCACCGCGGCGCCACCCATCGGATCCACACCGATGCGAAGGCTGGCACGCCGGATCACCTGCATGTCCACGACCGCGTCGAGATCCTCCACATATGGGGTCATCAGATCTTCCTGCCGCAGGCAGGAGGCGGCCATGGCCTGGCCACTCGGCAGACTTCGCACACCGGCGTTGCCGGCTTCCAGCAGGGCGTTGGCGCGGCGCTCGATCCAGCCGGTGACGTCGGTGTCGGCGGGGCCGCCATGGGGCGGGTTGTACTTGATACCACCATCTCGCGGCGGGTTGTGCGATGGCGTGATGACGATGCCGTCAGCCTGCGCACCACCGGCGCGGTTGTGGACCAGGATGGCGCGCGAGATCACCGGTGTCGGCGTGAAGCCGTCACCTGCCTGGACGTGCGTTTCCACGCCGTTGGCGACGAGCACTTCGATCGCGGTCGCCTGGGCCGGCCCCGACAAGGCGTGGGTGTCCTTGCCGAGAAACAGGGGGCCGGCGATGCCCTGCTCCCGCCGGTGGTCGCACACCGCCTGGACGATGGCGAGGATGTGGGCCTCGTTGAAACTGCTGTCCAGGGCACTGCCGCGGTGGCCACTGGTACCAAAAGACACCCGATGCCGCGCGTCCGCGGGGTCGGGCGTGTCGCGGTAGGCGGCGAGCAACTCGGCTATGTCGGTCAGGGCCGACGCCGGGGCCGGATGGCCGGCGAGTGGGTGGGTCATGACGCACCTTCGGGGAGACCAGCGCCAGCCGCGGCACCTTTGTGGATCGAGACCACGATGGTACCCCGGCGCCAGTCGCCAGCGCCCCGACCTTCTGCCCGCCGCGCTCTCAGACGACAGCGCGGTGACGCCGCCTCGCAAACGCTGCGATCAGAGCCAACCCGGTCGCCGCCATGACCCAAGTACCGGGTTCCGGAACAGCGGCCGTCACGGCCAGTTCGAATTGGTCGCCAGCCCCCAACCCCGCAAGCGACAGGGTCCAGTCCGATGCGGTGCCAGTGAACAGCGGATCACCGAGATAGGCCTGCGTCGTCATCGCCGGAGCGAAGTCCAGGCGAACGCTCCCTGGGCCGGGTGCGGTCAGGGAAACACCGCCGTCATTGGAAACCGCGCTGCCGACAAGCAGGCCGACGGCGCCGGCATCGACCTGCAGCCAGGCGAAAGCCGCACCGGAAAGATTGTCGATGACACTGTTGAACCCTGCGATGCCACGGGTCACGTCCGCAGCGTCGAGCTGATAGGTCAGGACGATAGTACCGGGCGCGGTGAAAGCGATATCGATCGCCACCGTTTCGGGCGTGCTGAAGTCGGTGGTCACAGTGCCAGGACCGACAGGCGTGCCGACGAGGCTCAGGGCATCGGCCGCTCCGGGCGCCATCCAGGCGAAGAGCGCGCCAGCGAGAACGGCGCCATGGATAAGGTTCTTCATGTTGGGTCACCCTCGATCTCGTTATCGAAACATCGTTCGGCAGCCTCGATCTCTTTGCCGCGGTTGCGAGTCTAGGCGCGGCATGTGACGCGTTCACCATTCGGGCCTGATCCAGGCGGGCCAGCAAATGCATCGGCCACTTCATCGCCATGACATCGCACTTCCCCAGACTCGTGATTCATTTCCAGCAGGAGTGCCGTCATGCCGTTCCGCGAAGCCATGCAACGCCGCGATTTCATCCGGGGGCTCGGTGCCCTCGGCGCAACCGCAACCGCCCTCCCGGTGGCCGCGTCGGAAGGACCGATCCAGTTCCTGCACGGCGTCGCCAGTGGTGATCCGCTCGCCGATCGCGTGATCATCTGGACCCGCGTCACGCCCCAGGCCCAGGGCAGCGTCGCCGTCGTGTGGGAGGTTGCTCTCGATGATGCCTTCCGACGGGTCCTGCGCCGCGGACGGGTGCTCACCAACGCCGGGCGGGACTACACGGTAAAGGCGGACGTAATGGGGCTGCCGGCAGGGGCGACGCTTCATTACCGCTTCCTTGCCGGGGGCGTGGCATCAACGATCGGGCGCACGCGCACGCTTCCCGTCGGCGCGCTAGGCGAATTGAAGCTCGCGGTGTTCTCTTGCTCGAACTATCCGTCTGGCTACTTCCACGCCTACCGGGAGGCTGCGAAGCTCGAGGATGTGTTCGCCTCAGTTCACCTGGGCGACTACATCTACGAGTACGGCCGCGGTGGATACGCGTCCGAGACGGCGGCATCGATGGGCCGCGAGGTGAACCCGGCCGGCGAGATCGTGGCCCTTGGCGACTACCGGCAGCGATATGCGCAGTACCGCACGGATCCCGACCTGCAGGCGCTGCACGCCGCCATGCCGATGATCGCGGTATGGGACGATCACGAAATCACCAACGACGCATGGAAGGACGGTGCGGAGAATCACCAGCCCGCAACTGAAGGTGACTACGCTCTGCGCAAGGCGGCTGCCGTTCGCGCCTACCACGAGTGGATGCCCACCCGCGTCATCGATCAGGCAAGGCCGGACCGGCTCTATCGATCTTTCGCGTTTGGCGATCTTGTGTCGCTTCACATGCTGGACACCCGCCTCATCGGGCGCGACGTGCAACTCGACTACGCGAATTTCTTCGGGCCGGCCGGCTTCGACGGCGCCGCCTTCCAGACCGCCCTGACCAACCCGGCACGACAGCTTCTCGGTCCGGAACAGACCGCCTGGCTGCAGTCTCAGGTCGCCGGCTCGCGAGCGCGCTGGCAGATGCTCGGTCAGCAGGTGCTGATGGGCCGGATGAACATCCCGGCGCCGCTGGTCCTGGGGCAGATCAGCTTCTCGGCCTACGTGGCTCTATTACAGAAGGCTGCCACGGCACCACAACTGCTGACGAATGCGGAACAGGCCATCCTGGCCCAGCCTGCCATTCCCTACAACCTCGACGCCTGGGACGGATACTTCGTAGCGCGCGAGGTGGTGCTCGGAATGATGCGCGGTCTGGATCGGAACCTCGTGGTGCTGTCGGGAGACACTCACAATGCCTGGGCGAGCGACCTGACAGACATCTCCGGCAACCGCATCGGCGTGGAATTCGCCACGGCCTCGGTGACCTCGCCCGGGCTGGAAGCCTACTTCCCGAACGAGAACCCGGTGGCTGTTGCAGGCGGCCTGACTCAGATCATCGGCCCGCTGCAGTACGCGAACACCGGGGATCGCGGGTTCATGCTGGTGACCGCGTCGCACTCCGAGTGCAGCGCACAGTGGATCTACGTCAGCAACGTGAAATCCTCCGGATACTTCCGCTTCGACGGCCCTCGCTGGAAAACCCTGCCCGGCGCGGCCAGCAGACGCCTCGTTTCAGCGTGAGTCGGTCCACCCTGGCGCCGCTGGCGCCAGGGTGGACGTTCAGCTGCACGCGACCCGGAGCATCGCCGTCGACCGGCGATCACGCGGCCGAGACGAGCCGGCCGCGCTGGTAGTCGTCGACCGCCTGACGCAGTTCAGCCTCGCTGTTCATGACGAAGGGACCGTACTGGGCGATCGGCTCGCCAAGCGGCCGCCCGGCAATGAGCAGCACCCTCGCGGCGGCTGCGCCGGCCTGCATGGTGACACCGTCACAGCCAGGTGCATTGGCCAGGATGGCCATGCGCTGCAGCGGGACGCTGGTCCCGGCGATGGTGACGCTGCCCCGGTACACGTAAACGAATGCATTGTGGCCAGGCGGCAGGGGCTGTCCGAAGCTGGCTCCCGGGGCAAGGCGCACATCGAGGTAGAGCGGCTCGGTGACATCGCGCTGCATGGCGCCGGCCACGCCGTGGCAATGGCCGGCGATCACCCTGACCGTCACGCCGTCCCCGATCCACTCGGGTATCTGGCCTGACGGGATGTCCCGATACCAGGCCGGGATCATCTTGTCTCGGGCGGCGAGATTGAGCCACAGCTGGAACCCCTCCATGCGGCCCTCTTCCTGCTCCGGCAGTTCGCTGTGGATGACGCCCCGCCCGGCCGTCATCCACTGCACGCCACCATTGGTGAGCAGCCCCTCGTTACCGGCGGAATCGCGGTGACGCATACGCCCCGCGATCATGTAGGTGACGGTCTCGAAACCACGATGCGGATGGGAGGGAAAGCCGGCGATGTAGTCGTCCGGGTTGTCGGTGCCGAAGGCATCGAGCATGAGGAAGGGGTCGAGCCGGCGCTGCAGGCTGTTCGTCAGGACCCGGGTGAGCTTGACGCCCGCCCCGTCGCTGGTGGCCTGGCCGGCGACGACGCGCTCGACCGCGCGGGGGACGTGCACTTCCATGGACGGTTGTTTGCTGAGGGTCATGACGCTCTCCGCGACTTGATGGCAAGCGCCCGGACCGGGCGCGACGGCACATGATGACAGCAACCTGCCAGCGATGTTCCCGGCCGGATGGAACACGTTGACGCGTGGGCGCCCCCGGCGAAACCCGACCTGATCCGTAAGAGGGGCACCAGGCGATGGACGGGGTCAACACGCCGTCATGCCGCCCCGTCATCCTCGTGTGGGGCTATCGAGGGGTTGCACTGGCAAGGATGTGAGCAGTGCGCCCGTCTCCCTTCGTGCGCCGTCGTCACAACCTGAAGGGCACAACACAAAGGAGACCATCATGAAACGCGTCGGCATAGGCACCTGGCTCATCTGCGGTTTCGTCACGGCACCGGCTCTGGCGGCCGATCCCGTCACGGTTCGGTTCGCCGCATTCAACGCTTCACTGAATCGCGATGCGAGCGGTCAGCTGCTCAGCGATCTCGCCAATCCGCTGACCGCCACGAACCGGGTCCGGCAGGCGCACAACGTCGCCGAGATCCTCCAGCGGGTCAATGCCGACGTGCTGCTGGTCAACGAATTCGATTTCGACCTGGCGGGTGTGCCGACCGCGAGCGGCACGCCGATGCCTCTTGGTTACTCGAGCCAGTCAGCCGCGCTGTTCCAGGATGGATTCCTCTCCGCGAGCCACGGGAATGCCGTGCGCGGAACGACGACACCACTGCACTACGCCCACCGCTACACGCCCAACACCAACACCGGCGTCGCCTCTGGCCTGGACCTGAACAACAACGGAGCCGCGGTGACGACACCGGGTGCCTCCGGTTTCGGCGATGACGCGTGGGGCTTCGGCAACTTTCCCGGGCAGTTCGGGTTCACGATCTACTCGAAGCACGAGATCGTCGGGGTACGCAGCTTCCAGAATTTCCTCTGGAAGGACATGCCCGGCAACCTCCTGACCAACGACCCCACCAGCGGCGCCAACAACCTGGCCAACTTCTACTCCCCTGCGGAGATGGACAGCCTGCGCCTGTCGTCCAAGAACCACGTGGCCGTGACGGTGCGCATCAACGGGCAGGACGTGCACTTCCTGACTGCACATCCGACACCGCCTACCTTCGATGGCGCAGAGGATCGCAATGGCAAGCGCAACCACGACGAGATCCGCCTGTGGGCGGACTACATCGCCGGCGCGAGCTATCTGTATGACGACCAAGGCGGGACCGGCGGCCTTGCTCCGGGATCGCTGTTCGTGATCGCGGGCGATTACAACGCCGACCCATTCGACGGCGACAGCTTCAAGGGCGTGATCGGTGGCACCAGCTACAACGCCATCAACCAGCTGCTGGGCAACCCGCTGGTCAACACCAGCCTGACACCTGCGGCGCCGGGCGGCCTCGACGCGGTGGACCACCCGAGCAACAACGGGACCGCAAACCTCTCCCACGTCGGCGACCCGACGCACGACACAGCGGATTTCTCGGACTTCGCGCCAGGCAATCTCCGCGTCGACTACGTGCTGCCCTCGGCGAATCTCACCATGACCGGGGCGGGCATCTTCTGGCCGGCCGATCCCGACCGCGCCGCGCCCAATACCACCGGCGACCTGTACGACCTGGTCGGCAACTTCCGCGACCAGAACCTCTATGCGAACTACCCGAGCTCCGACCACAAAGCGGTGTGGGTCGATGTCGAGATCGCGCCAATCCCGGAACCGGGAACGTGGCTGATGCTCGCCGGCGGGCTTGGACTCCTGGGGGCCGTGACGCGCAGGAAGGCGTCGCGCTGATCGCAACCGCAGGCGGGCCGGGTAAACGGTCCGCCTGCCGCAGCCGAACGCCGTCATTCCGAGCGGACATGGAATCTTCGGGACTGGCGACGAACGAGCCGTCTTTCCCCGACACGCCCCGGCAGTCAGGCGACGCGTTCGTCGCCCGTTGACTGAGCACCTTGCCTGGGAGCACCTCGCTCTGGCGAAACGGAAACTCCTCGAGACACAAGGCGAGATACAAGGGTCCGATAAAAAACGGGCAGCCGATGATCGGCTGCCCGTCTGGCGCGTACCCGCGTACCGCGGGCACGCGCATGGTCTCGCACTCAGCGGCGGCTGCGGCGCCGTGCCGCTGCAGCCAGCAGACCCAGCCCGCCCAGCACCAGGGCGGCCGTGCCAGGCTCCGGCACCGGGGTCACGGACAGGCTGAAGTTGTCGATGGCCAGCCCGTGGTCGTTGCCTAGGTCATTGCGTTCGGTCCAGCGCAACCACATGGTCTCTCCGGGCTGCCAGGACACGGCCGCGCTGCCACCGAGGCTGGCCACCCGGCCGGCCGCATTGCCGTCGACGATTGCAGCCGTGCTGTTGAAGACCGGGGAGGACCAGTCGAAGCCCGTGCCTGCAGACGTCCAGGTCGTGACGGTGCCGAAGGCGCTCCCGAACCCGTACTCGAACACCATGGGCTGGGCGCTGGTGTTACCCCCGTTGCGCCATTGCTCACCGTCGAAGGCGAGGTCGAACGCCGTGAATGCCACGCCTGACGAATTGGTCACCGCGAACGCGATGTAGCCGGCGATGTTGCCTGCCAGCGGCGAACCAAAGTAGGTTCCGCCGGAACCCACACCGCCAAGCGCGCGCTCCGTGGAACCCGTGCCGCCGAAACTGTAGAAGGCGCCGGCATTGCTGGTGCCATTGTCCGCGCGATAACTGGCGATCGGGGCGCCTGCCGCCGTGAACAGTGACCAGCCCGGCAGGGTGACGTCGTTCGACCACACGTTCGACGTCCCGGATGTCGCCAGGGCGTCGAAATCCTGCGTGATGACCACCGACGGGTCACTGATGCTGATCGCTGCATGGGCGCCGGTGCCGGCCGCCACGGACAGCGAGAGCACGGTCATGCCGAATATGGCGTTTCGCTTCATGATTTCAGCTCTCCGGAGTTTGTGGGCCCAGGCGCATGGCCGGGGTGAGGCACAACTTGTCCGTCTGAGGTTAGGCACGCTTGATGACAAAGCCCCGGTGCTGACCCAATGGTCGTCGTGGTCTTTTCCACTCACCGGCGCTGCAACTCTTGCTGGCGACCCTTGCAGCCTGCGGCGACGCACCCCCGGGCTGCGGTGCGCCCGGCCTCGCCATCCTGACCACGGGGTCTCGTGCGCGCGGCTTCGGAGGTTCATAATCCGCCCATGGAACGTGCCATTCCGACCCTGCAGATCGACGACGAGCGCGTTCGTGTGACGCAGTGGCGCTTCGCTCCGGGCGCATCGACCGGGTATCACCGGCACGATTGGGATTACGTCGTGGTGCCGCTGTGCGACGGGACGCTCCGACTGGTGGAGCCTTCCGGCACGCGAGAGGTGGCGCTGAACGCGGGCGTGTCCTACGCGAGGCCTGCCGGCGTGGAGCACGAAGTGATCAACGCCAATGCCTTCGAGTTCGCTTTCGTGGAAATCGAGTTGAAGCCCTGACCTGCGCAGTTCGTTTCCCCACCTCGCCGCCGGTGTCGGGACGGCCGGCGTTTCCCGCACAGGAGTCGTGATGATGACCCCACTGCCCCGCACCTTCTTCGGCGCGCTCGCATTTGCAGTCCTGATGCTTCCTGCCTTCGCGCCGGCCAACATGGGCGACACGGGCAGCGCCGCCTCGACGGACGCCAATCTCTCCGCGGGCATTCAGGCCATCGAGGCGAGCGACTGGGAGGGCGCGATCACGGCGTTGAAGAAGGCCGTGTCCACCAACCCGGGCAACGCCGACGCGCACAACTGGCTGGGCTACGCGCATCGCAAGCTTGGCCGGTACGCGGAGTCGTTCAGCGCGTATCACGAAGCGCTTCGGCTCAATCCCATGCACAAGGCGGCCCACGAATACATCGGCGAGGCCTACCTGCAGACCGGGCGACCCGACAAGGCGGAGGAGCATCTGGCGGAGCTCAAGCGCCTGTGCACGCCGATTCCCTGCGAGCAGTACAAGGACCTGAAGCGGGCGATCGAAGCCTACCGGAAGACACACTGATGCCGGGCCAGACAACATTGCGCGCGGTGGTCTGGGATTTCGGCGGTGTCTTCACCTCCAGTCCTTTCGTCGCCTTTGCACGCTACGAGCGCAGCAACGGCCTGCCCGCCGACTTCCTGCGCAGCGTCAACACGCACAACCCCGACACCAACGCCTGGGCCCGCCTCGAGCGATCGGAGATCTCACTCGACGAGTTCGATGCCGCGTTCGCGGACGAGTCCTCGGCTCTGGGCCACAGGGTGCCGGGGCGGGATGTGATCCGCCTGCTGTTCGGAGAGGTGCGCCCGGCCATGGTGGAGGCGCTGCGCCGCTGCCGCGGCAGCCTGCGTACCGCCTGCATCACCAACAACTTCGGCGCCATCGGGCCCGATGTGGTGTCACCCGAACGGGCTACCGCCTGGCATGAAGTGGCCGGATTGTTCGAGTTCGTCCTCGAATCGAGCAAGGTCGGGGTGCGCAAGCCCGAGCCTGCAATCTACCTGATGGCCTGCGAGCGCCTGGGCGTGCGTCCGGAGGAGACGGTGTTCCTGGACGATCTGGGGATCAATCTCAAGCCGGCCCGCGCCCTCGGCATGGCCACCATCAAGGTCGACGATCCGGACCGCGCACTGGCCGAGCTCGAAGAGTTCACTGGCCTGCGGTTGCGCTGAACGCAGCTCAGACGCCTTCGGGAGGGCGTCGGGGCTTGCGCCCGGCCCTGGCAAACGCCAGATCGTGAAGCGCGGGAGGCAGGAGCTTCATGATTCCCGCCACGACGCCCATCTGCCAGGGCACCACCGCGTGGGGACGGCGAGCGTCGATGACCCTCAGGAAGCGCCGGGCCGCCTCGTCGGCATCGAGCATGAAGGGCATGCGGTACGGATTGCCGGTGGTCATCGCCGTATCGATGTAACCCGGCAGGAGGGTGATCACGTTCAGGCCGGTACCGCGCAATTCCACACGCAGGCTCTCCAGATAGGCGATCAGGGCAGCCTTGGAGGCGCAGTAGGCACCCGCCCCGGGCAGGCCCCGCACGCCCGCGACACTCGCCATGCCGACCAGCGCGCCGCGCCCGCGAGCCTGCATTGAATCGATGAAGGGCTGAAAGGTGCGCACCGCACCCATGAGATTGACGTCGAGGATCCATTCGCAGGTGTCGACGTCCCCCGCGATGGCGGTCAGGTTGCCGGCACTGACACCAGCGTTGGCAATGACGACATCAGGCGCACCACCGGTTTCCACGAAATGCCTGGCGGCGTCATGGAGCGCGGCTGCATCGCGCACGTCCGCGGAGTAGACCTCGCAGGCCACGGGCAGGCTGGACGCCAGTTGCTCCAGCCGGTCTGAGCGCCTCGCCAGCAGGCCGAGGCGCCAGCCCCGCGCGGCGTAGGCGCGGGCCAGGGCGGCTCCGATACCGTCGGAGGCCCCAGTGATGAAAACGCTGGCTGGGCCACGGGCCATCACGACAGACCGGGCCCGCCCGGGCGGGCCCGGGTGGTCACTTCGACGGCTTCTTGCGTTCCATGCCGATCAGCTCGTCGATGATCGCGTGGACGCGGGCATGATCCGGGCTGCCGCTGGGCCCCAGGGCAAAGGAGGGCCCGGTGAGGTACCTGCCGGCCACCGACACCGTCGGGGTACCGCTGATACGGTAGGCCTTGGTCATCTGCATCGCCCGCTGCACCCGGTTGCTGACACCGAAGGAATCGTAGGCCTCGGCGAATTTCTGCGCGTCGATGCCGGGCTGCTGTGCGACCCACTTGTCGAGGACCGGCCGATCCCAGAGTTTCAGACGCTTCTCGTGGACCGCCTCGTACACCTTGTTGTGAAAGGCATCGACCAGCCCGAGGGCCTCGAGGGCGTAGTAGATCTTGGCCTGCGGGATGCGCGACTCATCCCAGACCGTGGGCACATAGCGGAAATCGACGTCCTTGGGCTTCTTCGCCTTCCAGCTGCGCATGGCAGGCTCGAACTCGAAACAATGCCCGCAACCGTACTGGAAGAACTCGAGTACCTCGATCCTGCCCGCCGTTTCCGGCGCCTGGGCCTGCGCCAGCGCCTTGTAGTCCTTGTCGGCCTCGACCCCGCCGAAGGCTGCGCCTCCCGCCATGCCGAGGAAAACGCAAGCCAGCACCAACAGCGTTCGCTTCATCAAACCTCCTTGTTTAAGGCACTGCCTTCCTGTCCTGCACTTTGATCAGCGTGAACTCCATCTGGTTCTGCACCAGCTTTTCCTTGGCTGCATTCACGGCATCGGAATCGTGAAATGGCCCCAGCCGGACGCGATGCCACGTCTTGCCGTCAGGCAGCTGTGCGGTCTGTATCTGCGTCTCGAGACCAGCCAGCGCAAGGCGCGCCTTGAGGTTGTCGGCGTCGTCGGCATTCTGGAACGCCCCCACCTGCAGGAAGTAAGAAAACGCCGGCTTGTCGGGCGCAGGCGCTGCAGCCTCAGGGGCCTTCACCGGCTGCTCCTTGCCGGCAAGGATGCCGTAGAACGTGTAATCAGACGCCTTGCCGGAGGGCTCCACCGCCCCCTCCCCGGCGACCGGTCCCGTGCTGCCTCCGGCCGATTCGACCGGACGCGGCTCGGGCTGCGGCCTGGCGGGCATGGCATCGATCACCGGCGCCTGCTGCGCCGGAACGAACGGAGGAGGCATCTTGAACAGGTAGATGGCCACGCCAAGCGCCATCGCCAGACCCAGCACCAGTCCGATCACAACCCCCACCAACATGGGACTGCCGGAGCGGCCCGGGCCTTTGGGAGACGTCTTGTAGTCACGAGAGACCACGGCGCTCACATCTTCTCGGGGGCGCCGACGCCCAGGAGCGCCAGCCCGTTGCGCAGCACCTGACGCACAGCGCTCACCAGGGCGAGCCGGGCCAGCTTCACTGGCTCCTCCGGCACAAGGAAATGGGTGGCGTTGTAGTAGCTGTGGAACTCCCCGGCCAGATCGCGAAGCTGAAACGCCAGCGCGTGGGGTGCCAGTTCGCGGGCGGCCTGCTCGATGACGTCGGGAAACTCGAGCAGACGCTGCATCAGGGCGGTCTCCTGCGGCGAGGCAAGCGGGGAGAGATCGGCCTGCGCAAGCATCGCCGCGTCCCCACCCCACTGCTGCATCACGCTGCACACACGGGCGTGCGCATACTGGATGTAGTAGACGGGGTTGTCGTTGCTCTGCGACTTGGCGAGATCGAGGTCGAAGTCGAGATGCTGGTCACACTTACGCGCGAGATAGAAATAACGCGTGGCGTCGGCCCCGACCTCGTCGAAAAGGTCCTCCAGGGTGACGAAGCTACCGCTGCGCTTGCCCATGCGCACCGGCTCCCCGCCACGGAAAAGCGCCACCAGCTGGATGAGGGGCACCACCAGGGCACCGGGATCGTGGCCAAGGGCCGAGAGGGCCGCCTTGACCCGCGGGATGTAGCCGTGGTGGTCGGCGCCCCACACGTCGATGACCTGATCGAACCCCCGCTGGAACTTGTCGTGGTGGTATGCGATGTCGGAGGCGAAGTAGGTATAGAGCCCGTTTTCCCGCTGCACCACGCGGTCCTTGTCGTCACCGAAGGCGGTGGACCTGAACCAGCGCGCGCCATCCTGGATGTAGAGGTGGCCCCTGGCCTCGAGGAGATCCAGGACTTCGACCACCCGAGCGGAGTCGAACAGGGAGCGCTCGGAGTACCACATGTCGAAGTGGACACCGAAGCGTCCGAGCACTTCGCGTATCTGCTCCAGCTGGCGCTCGAGCACGAAACGGGTCAGGTGCCCGAAATCATCGCCGAGCAGCCGCCGGGCACGCTCGATCAGGGCATCCATTCGAAGTTCCACCGCAGTCTCATCGCCCTCCGGGAGCGGCGGGAGGCCGTCCTCGACCTCGGTGGCAAGCCGCACGAAGCGGGTGCCGTCCACGGCGCGCAGTTCCTCGGCGCGGGTGCGCACGTAATCCCCCTGATAGCCGTTGGCGGGAAAGGCCACCAGCTCGCCGCAAAGCTCCAGGTAGCGGATCCACGCGGACACCGACAGGATATCCATCTGGCGGCCGGCATCGTTGACGTAATACTCGCGCTGGACCTCGTAGCCGGCGGCCTGGAGCACGTTCGCCAGACTATCGCCAAAGGCGGCGCCGCGCCCGTGGCCGACATGCAGCGGCCCGGTCGGGTTGGCGGAGACGTACTCGACCTGGACGCGGCGACCGTTGCCGTGACTGCCCCGCCCGTAAGCGTCGCCCATGGCGAGCACGCGCCGGACGACCTCGGAGCGTGCCCGGGATGTCAGAAAGACGTTGATGAACCCGGCTCCGGCGATCTCGACCTTCTCGATCCAGCCGGACTCCGGGAGCGCGTCCACGATGAGTTGCGCGAGCTGGCGGGGGTTCTTCTTCAGCACCCGCGCCAGCGGCATGGCGACATTGCAGGCGAAATCCCCGTGGGCCGCCGACTTTGGCCGTTCCAGGGCCAGCGTCACCGACGCCGCCTCCGGACCCAGCCCTTCCGCGGCTGCGCGGAACAGGGCAACTAGGTGGGAGCGGATGTCGAGCGGATGGGCGTCTGGGCGCATTGGGGAGGACCGGAAAAAGACCGGAATTATAGCCCCGCGCCTGCGGCGACACGCGGGTGCATGGCGATGGTTTTCAGACGTCGACCGGGTCTACGTCGATGGACCAACGGACCCGCCGCGACCGCAGGCCGGGCAGCCAGTGCTGCAGCAGGCGCTGCAAGTCCGAGCGCTGCGCCGACTGCAGCAGCACCTGGCCGCGCCAGCGACCTGCCAGGCGTGCCATCGCAGAGGGTACGGGGTCGTAGACCGTGACCGGGCCCGCGAGCGGCCGCGCCTCGCGCGCCGCAACTTCCAGGAACTCGAACACCGGCGCCCGATCGACCGCCTCGGCACGCAGGACCGCCTGATGGGTCCAGGGCGGGAAGCCCAGCGCGCGACGCTGCTCCAGCTGGGCGGCAGCGAAGTGCTCGAAGTCCTGGGCAAGCAGGGCCGTGTACAACGGATGTCCGGGAAGTGCCGTCTGGACCAGCACCGCACCGGGCAACTCCCCACGGCCGGCCCGGCCGGCCACCTGCAACAGCAAGGCGAACAGCCGCTCCTCGGCGCGGAAATCGGCAGCGAACAGCGCGGCGTCGGCATCGAGCACCCCCACGAGAGTCAGGCGCGGAAAGTCGTGGCCCTTGGCCAGCATCTGGGTGCCGACGAGCAGGTCGATCTCCCGCTCCTGCACCTTCTGGCGCAGGCGGGCGAAAGCGCCCTTGCCGCGGGTGCTGTCACGATCGACGCGGGCGATGCGAGCGCCTGGAAATCGCGCCGACAGCGTCACTTCCAGGCGCTGGGTGCCCTGCCCCATGGGCAGCAGGTCCTGGTTGCCGCAGCCCGGACAGGCGGGAACCACGCGCTCCTCGTGACCGCAGTGATGGCATCGCAGGCGTCCTGCGGAAAGGTGCACTGTGAGACGTGCGCTGCAGCGTGGGCATGGTGCCACCCAGCCGCAGGCGTGACAGAACAGCGTCGGCGCGAAACCCCGTCGGTTGAGGAACAGCAACGCCTGCTCACCCCGTCCGAGGGTCTGCTCGATGGCGGCCACCAGGGAGACGCTCAGTCCATCCGCCCCCAGGCCCTCCCGGGTATCGACGAGCCGCAGGTCGGGCTGGACCGCATTCGGGCGTTGCCGCAAAAGATGCAGGTGATAGCGCTGCTCGCCGGCATGGCGCCAGGTCTCCAGGGAGGGCGTCGCCGAGCCCAGCACGATGGTCACCGCGCGCTGGCTCGCACGCGTGACTGCAAGGTCACGGGCGTGATAGCGCAGCCCCTCCTGCTGCTTGTAGGAGAGGTCGTGCTCCTCGTCCACCACGACCAGCGCCAGGTGTGGCATGGGGGTGAAGACCGCCAGCCGTGTGCCCAGCACCACGGCAGCGTCGCCACGGCTGGCGCGGGTCCAGCGTTCCAGGCGATCACCCTCGGAAAGATTGCTGTGCAAGGACACCACCCTGTCACCGCCGAAGCGCTCGGACACCCGGGCCTCGAGCTGGGGGGTGAGGTTGATCTCTGGCACCAACAACAGCGCCTGGCCGCCCATCGCGAGAGCTCGGGCGATGACCTGAAGATAGACCTCGGTCTTGCCACTGCCAGTGACCCCATGCAACAGATGAACCTCGAAACGGCCGAGCGTCGCAGCGATCGCAGCCACCGCGGCGGCCTGGGCTTCGGTCAGCGCCGGGCTGGCCGCCGGCACCGCTCCCCCGCTCTGCCTAGGCAGGACAGCAGACATATCGGTCAGCTGCGCCCAGCCGCGTTCGATGAAGGCCGGCAGCGCGCGGCGCGCTGCCGGTCCGGCAGCCTCGAGCTGGGTGGCACCGAGCACCCCATGTTCGCGAAAGGCAAGCAGGAGACGACGCTGCGCCCTTGCCCTGGGCGGCAGGGCATCGGGTACCACGCCCTCGCCGAGCGGCGTAAGGGCGTACGCGCGCCCCCGGGATGCACTTCCAGTCGTCACGCGACGCAAGCCCGTTGGCAACGCCGCATGGATCGCGGCACCAAGGGCGTGACGGTAGTAGCGACTGCAAAACGTCGTCAGCCGCAGGAATTCCTCGGGCAGCGGTCCGGCTCGGCTCGAGATCCGGTCGATGCACTTGAGCCGCTCGGCGGACACCGCGGATGACTCCGGATGGTCGATGACGACCCCAACGCGGTGGCCACGGCCGAAGGGCACAACCACCAGTTGACCTCTGGCGACATGCATGCCCGGCGGAATCCGGTAATCGAACAGTTCGTCCACCGGGACATCGAGCGCTACCCGCGCAAGTGGCGGCGTGGACATTAGGCGGTCAGGGTCCTGGCGTCAGGACCTGCGAAAACACGTCACGAGAAAAGGCGAAGTCCCTGTTGATGAAGGAAATTCACCGACGACCAGGCCTGTGGATAAATCTGTTGATTAAGTGGACGCGAAAATATCAAGAGAGGGCGTGGAACGCGCGTGATCCATTCGCGGAAAACCGGAACAATTTCTTTTTCAGACAGGACTTTGCAATATATTGTTGTCATTCCATAGGGATAACCGACGCAACCTGCGAAGGGATCTGGTGATTTGTGCATAACTCGGGCAGAGACAGCCCCTTCAAGCCGGCGCGGTGCCATCAGTGATGACCGCGTGACAACTCATGCACCGCGTCCACCAGCGCACCGACGTTCTCTGGCGGGGTGTGGCGCGACACGCCGTGGCCGAGATTGAAGACATGCCCGCTGCCGGGCCCATAGGAGGCAAGCACCTTTGCCGCCTCACGCCGCACCGTCTCGGGGTTGGTCAACAGGATGCCAGGGTCGAGGTTGCCCTGCAGCGCGACCTGGCCGCCGACGCGTGCCCGGGCTGTCCCGATGTCCACCGTCCAGTCCAGCCCGAGCGCGTCGCAGCCGGTGGCCGCCATGCGCTCGAGCCATCCCCCACCGCCCTTGGTGAACAGGATGTTCGGCACGCGCTCACCGTCGCGCTGCTTGATCAGACCGGAGATGATCTGCTCGAGGTAGCGCAGGGAGAACTCGGTGTAGGCCGCATCCGAGAGCACACCTCCCCAGGTGTCGAACACCATGACCGCCTGCGCACCGCTCTCGATCTGGGCGTTGAGATAGGCAGTGACGGCGTGGGCGTTGACCTCGAGGATCCTGTGCATGAGGTCGGGTCGTGCATAGAGCATCTTCTTGACGCGTTCGAAGTCCGTGCCGCCGCGGCCCTCGATCATGTAGCAGGCCAGGGTGAAAGGGCTACCGGAGAAACCGATTAGGGGCACGGAATTGTCCAGCGCCTTGCGAATGCTCGACACCGCATCCATGACGTAACGGAGGTGATCCCAGGGATCTGGCGCCGTCAGGTCGTTGATCTCCCACTCCTCGCGCAGCGGTCTGTCGAAGCGCGGCCCCTCGCCCTCGGCGAAGTAGAGCCCGAGCCCCATGGCGTCAGGCACCGTCAGGATGTCGGAGAACAGGATGGCGGCATCGAGGGGGAAGCGGGCCAGCGGCTGCAGCGTCACCTCGGTGGCCAGGTCGGGGCTGCGGCACAGGGACATGAAATCCCCGGCGCGCGCCCGGGTGGCGTTGTACTCGGCGAGGTAACGGCCCGCCTGGCGCATGATCCAGATGGGGGTATGGTCTACCGGTTCACGGAGCAAGGCCCGGAGGAAGGTGTCGTTCTTGGGACGGGACATGGAGGCAACCTCGATGCGATGTCGGATCTGGCCCAGGGCCGAAAACGGACCGGGGGTCTGGCCCGGATGTTTCATCAGGCCGCGGGATGATGAAACATCCGGCCCAGATCCCCCCGGAAGATACCTCGAAAACGCGCAGCGCTCAGCGCGGCAGGTCGCTCGTTCCCATGAGGAACTCGTCGACCGAACGCGCGCACTGCCGCCCCTCACGAATCGCCCATACCACGAGGGACTGCCCGCGGCGCATGTCCCCGGCGGCGAAGACCTTGCCGACGCTGGTGCGGTAGCTGCCCGCGCCATCGGTCGCAGCCCTGGCATTACCGCGACCGTCGCGTGCCACACCGAAGGACTCCAGGATGGACTGCACGGGGGACACGAAACCCATGGCGAAGAGCACGAGATCGGCGGGGATGTCGAACTCGCTTCCTGCCACCTCGCGCATGCGCATCTGGCCCGTGGCAGGGTCCTTCTGCCACTCAACGCGGACCCCGACCAGCGCGGTGACGTGACCGTCCCTGCCTTTGAATTCCCGTGTGGAAACCGCCCAGTCGCGCTCGCAACCTTCCTCATGGGAGGAGGAGGTGCGCAGCTTCAGCGGCCAGTAGGGCCAGGTCAGGGCCTTGTTTTCCTGCCCCGGCGGCTGAGGGAGCAGCTCAAACTGCGTCACGGAGGCGGCACCGTGACGATTGGAGGTGCCGACGCAATCGGAACCCGTGTCGCCGCCGCCGATCACCACCACGTGCTTGCCGGTGGCCATGATCTGGCCCTCGACCTGGTCCCCAGCCACGACCTTGTTCTGCATGGGCAGGAACTCCATCGCGAAGTGGATGCCCTTCAGCTCGCGCCCGGGAATCTGCAGATCACGCGGCTGCTCGGCACCGCCGGAGAGCACGACCGCGTCGAACTCGGCCAGAAGCGTCTCGGGCGCCACAGCCTCGGTGGCATTGCTGCCGATCGCGGCACCCGCGGGGCGCGCACCAACGAGCACCCCCGTGCGGAAGATGACACCCTCGGCCTCCATCTGGGTGATGCGGCGGTCGATGTGGTGCTTATCCATCTTGAAGTCGGGGATGCCGTAGCGCAGCAGCCCACCTACGCGGTCATTCTTCTCGAACACCACCACGTCGTGCCCGGCGCGCCCCAGTTGCTGGGCACAGGCCAGTCCGGCTGGCCCCGAGCCAACCACCGCCACCCGCTTGCCGGTCTTGCGGGCCGGGGGCTGCGGAACAACCCAGCCCATCTCCCAGCCCTTGTCGATGATCGCGTGCTCGATCGACTTGATCCCGACCGGATCGTTGTTGATGTTCAGCGTGCAGGCGGCTTCGCACGGCGCCGGGCACACACGCCCGGTGAACTCCGGAAAATTGTTGGTGGAGTGCAGGGTAGCCAGGGCCTGCCGCCAGTTCTGTTTGTAGACCAGGTCATTCCAGTCCGGAATGATGTTGTTGACCGGGCAGCCCTGCATGCAAAACGGAATGCCGCAGTCCATGCAGCGCGACCCCTGGGTCTTCGCCTCCTCATCGGTGAGGTGGCCAACGAACTCATGCCAGTGCTTGACACGCGACTCCCGGGGCTCGGTGGCCTCGGCTAGTCGCTGGTATTCCATGAAACCAGTGATCTTGCCCATCGTCTGCTCGGAGTTTGTGGTGAGGTTGCAGGGATGCCCGCACGGACCGCGTCAGGCGGCGATCTTCCTGTGTCTGGCGGCCAATTCGCCGAGGGCACGCCGGTATTCGTTCGGAAACACCTTCACGAAGCGCGGACGCCAGTCGCCCCAGTTGTCGACCATGGCGTGCGCCCTTGCGCTGCCCGACCAGTGCGCATGGTTAGACAGGACGTGGCGCAGCAGCGCCTCATCCGACTGCCCCAGATGCCAGAGGTCGCGCGCGAGTCTGGCCTCCTGCTCCACCTCGGCCAGAACCGGCTCGAGCGAGACCATGGCCGGGTTGCAGCGGGACGCGAAGGTACCGTCCTCGTCCAGCACGTAGGCGATGCCCCCGGACATGCCGGCCGCGAAATTGCGCCCGGTCATCCCAAGCACCACGACCGTGCCGCCGGTCATGTACTCGCAGCCATGGTCGCCGACGCCTTCGACCACCGCCAGACCGCCCGAATTGCGGACACAGAACCGCTCTCCTGCCACGCCCCGGAAATAGCTCTCTCCGGCGATGGCGCCGTACATAACGGTGTTGCCGACGATGATGTTCTGCGAGGGATCCGCACGGAACTTGGGCGAGGGCTGCACGACGATACGGCCACCGGACAGGCCCTTGCCGACGTAGTCGTTGGCCTCTCCGACGAGGCCAAGAGTGATGCCACGCGCCAGGAACGCTCCGAAACTCTGGCCTGCCGATCCCGCGAAGCGCACATGGATGGTGTCGTCCGGCAGGCCCTCGTGGCCGTAACGACGCGCCACCTCCGAGGACAGCATGGTGCCCACGGTGCGATTGAGGTTGCGTATGGGCATGTCGATGGCAACTTTCTCCCGTCTCTCGAGTGCCGGCTGGGCCAGCTCGATGAGACGGTGGTCGAGTGCCTTCTCGAGCCCGTGATCCTGAAGCTCCACCTGATGGCGCGCAACCTCGCGGGGCATGTCGGGGGCGTGGAAGATGCGGGAGAAATCCAGGCCGCGCGCCTTCCAGTGCTCGATGCCCGCCTTCGTATCGAGCAGGTCCGAACGACCGACGAGATCGACGAACCGCCGGATGCCCAGCTTCGCCATGGTGGCGCGAACCTCCTCGGCGACGAAGAAAAAGTAGTTCACGACGTGCTCGGGCTGACCGCCGAAACGACGACGCAGCTCAGGGTCCTGGGTGGCGACTCCCACCGGGCAGGTATTGAGATGGCACTTGCGCATCATGATGCAACCGGTGACCACCAGAGGCGCGGTGGCGAACCCGAACTCGTCCGCCCCGAGCAATGCGCCGATAACCACGTCCCGACCAGTCTTCATCTGGCCGTCGACCTGAACGACGATGCGCCCCCGGAGGCGGTTGAGGACCAGGGTCTGCTGGGTTTCGGCGAGACCGAGCTCCCAGGGCGTACCGGCATGCTTGATTGACGACCACGGCGAGGCTCCGGTCCCGCCGTCG
>JBILUV010000192.1:0-7228 GCA_044370825.1 Burkholderiales bacterium
GACCTGTGGTCCGGTCGCCGGGTTCGCGGCGGCGCTTACAGGCTCCTGTCAGCGGTCGCCGTGGCGGGCGAATGCATGAAGGATTCGCGCCGCGATGGATGCGGCGGGCTCCTCTCTTCGATGGCGTGGCACCAAAGAAAAAAGCCACCTTGACGGTGGCTTTGATCCTGTGGCGTCCCCACGGGGATTCGAACCCCGGTTACCGCCGTGAAAGGGCGATGTCCTAGGCCTCTAGACGATGGGGACCCGAGACTATTTTCTATTGGTGGAGGTAAGCGGGATCGAACCGCTGACCTCTTGCATGCCATGCAAGCGCTCTCCCAGCTGAGCTATACCCCCGGTCAAGAAGCCGCGCACTATACAGAGCCCCTGGCCCCCTGTAAAGCAACTTGAAGATTGCCCTGCTGCGACGCAGGGGTCAGGGCTGGGCGGGAGGTTACTCGTCCTCTTCCTCCTCTTCCTCTTCCTCGTCAAACTCGTCCATGGCTTCGAGTTCGGAATCGATCATATCGCGGATCTCCATCAGGAGATTGCGCAACGCTTCGTTCTGTTCCTTGAGTTCCTGCTTGGTCATGCTGACCTCCCTTAGTGTGGCGGCCCGTCCCTCGGGACGGCGCGCGGCAACCACTCGACGTGCGACCCGGGCGGATTATAGCCATTGCCGCGTGAGGCAAGCGGTTGCCGCCAGTCCGCCTCATCGAAGCACGAACTCCACCCGGCTGGCAGCCACCTTGTCCCTGGGACTGGCGGCAAGTGATTTGGGTTCCATGAGGAAAATCCGCTCCGACGCGATGGCGTTCCTGGTCGTCAGGACGTCCTTGACGCTCTGGGCGCGACGCAGCGCGAGCTGGCGCAGATCGTCCTCCGTGACCGTGAGATTGGCGAGCATGAGCTTTTCCATCTCCTCGCGCGGCAGGGACTTCTCCAGTCCGATGGCATTGCGCGGCTTGGCGAACTTCTCCGCCTTGTAGGCCTTGAGCAGCAGGCGCTCTGCGTCGGCGGGATCGATGCTGACCGCATCGACTGATTCCGGGGTGTTGCCGGCGCGCGCCAGCTCGGTGTATCGCTGCGCCTTGAGCTTGCGCTCCAGGGCGGCCTCCAGGAGGCCCTGCTTGTCCTTCGGCGAGTCGACATGACCGCTGACCTCGAGGCTCAGCGCCTGGCGCTCCGAGAGCGCTTTGGCGAGTTGTTCCAGCTTGACCGCACCGGCGGCATCAGGGCTGGCCGAGCCGGGCGCGAACTCGAGGTAGGACAACTGCTCGCCGTCGCCGCCGAACATCGAACCGAGCAGGGCGAAGGGTGCGGTGACGGCCTTGGTGAGCAGGTTGACGATGACCTGCCAGATGACGCGGCCGAGCTTGAACTTGGGGTCGTCCAGAGAGCCCGAGACGGGAACGTCGAGGTTGATGCGGCCATCGCGGTCCTTGAGCAGTGACACCGCGAGACCAACCGGCAGCTTCAGAGCGTCCGGGCTGTCCACCTTCTGGCCGAAGGTGAACTGGTCGATGAAGACCCGGTTCTCCGCCTTGATCTGGCGTTTGTCGATCAGGTAGGTGAGATCGAGGGACAGCTTGCCTTTCTCGATGGTGTAGCCAGCGTACCTGCCGGCGTAGGGCGTCAGCGGCGGAAGCTCGATGTCGCGGAAAGAGATCTTCAGGTCGGCAAACAGGTCGCCTGCGAGCGGGTTGATCTGCCCGGTGATGGACAGCGGTGCCTGGTTAGCCAGCCGCCCGCGCAGATCGACGCTCGCGCGGCTCGTGGGATCGGACATCAGGCCCGCCACGCGTCCGGTCACCTGCGTCATGGTGGCGGTGACGTTGGGCTTGATGACGCGGTCGTTGAACAGGATAGTGCCACCCTGCAGGGTGACCTCATCGATGCGGATGGCCCGCGGTGCGGCGGCTGCCTTGCCGGAGGCGGCGGGTGGCGGTGCCGCTCCCGCAGCCTTCGCGGGCGTGGTTGGCCTGGACGGCGCCGGGCTCGCGGTGGGGCCGGTTCCCGCACCCTTGGCCGCAGCGGAGGGCGGGACGGCTTCGGGGCTGGCCAGTGCGCGCAGGATGTTGAGCGAACCGTCCTCGTTGATCTGGATGCGGGTGCGGAAGTTGGTCAGGGCGATGGAGTGGATTCCCAGTGCGAAGGGTTCGGAGCGGAACCGCACCCCGTCGAAGAACAGCGACTCCCAGCGCAGGATGTCCTCTGCGCCCGCCTTGTCCAGGGTGGAGAAGGCACCGATGCCGCCGTTGCCCTCGTAACCGATCGCGAGCACGCCGTCGCGACCCGTGGACACTTCGACCTGACCGTCCACCGAGAGCTTCGCGCTGCCGAGCGTGACGTTAAGGAACTGGCTGTAGTAGGGCAGAAAAGGCACAAGATCCAGACCGGTGACGCGGGTCTTGAGCTTCGCAGCCAGGGGGGCGGGCGCGGCCGTTCCGGCGATGGTGGCTTCGGCGCCGCCATTGATGCGCGCCTTGATGGCGAGCTTCGCCGTGCCCGGGGTTCCGAGGGCGAGATCGGACACTTCGACCCGCAGCGGCGCGAGCACGGTCTGGGCACCGCCGGCAGGTACCTCGTCCATGAAGCGGGCCTGGGCAGCGTCCACCAGCAGGTGCTGCAGGAAGAGCGCCCAGGGCGCAGCCGGAGCGGCAGCGGCACTCGCCGGGCCGGGGGGTGATGGGGCCGCCGCGGCGCCGGGTGCGGGTGGAGGCGTGAGTCGGGCGAGGTCGATGCCGCCGTCGGCCAGGCGGCGTATCTGCAGTTCCGGCCTGGTGATGCGCAGATCGGCCACTGCCGCGCGACGCGCGGCGAGATCCGCGCTGGCCCCGATCACGCGCAGTGACGGGATCGCCGCGAAGTCCTTCTTCTCGTCGCGCCTGCGCAGACGCAGGTCGTCGAGTGACAGGGCGAGGTTGGTGACGCTCGCCTGCAGCGGAGCGGCGCGTGGCGAGGCGGTGACGTGGCCGGAAAGGTCGAGGCGACCCGACACGATGTCGAACAGCACCGCGGGGCTGTAATAGGGCGCGTAGCGCGGCAGTCGGATCCCCGAGACGCCGAGATCGAGGTCGACCTGTGCGCTCGCCGGGGCGACCGTGCCGCCGAGCTTCAGCATCTCGGCGGCGTCGGTGCTGGCCTGGAGGTCGAAGCGCGCGGGAGCGGCGTCCGCGGCCGTCGACAGGCCCGTCACCGTCAGGCTCACCGGGTGGATCGTGGTTCGGAAGGCGGGGCTGGTCGCCCGGTCGTCCCAGATGAGCGTGCCCTCGACCTCGAGCTTCTCCACGGTGACGGTGCGCGGCGGCCTGGCGGGCGTGGCCGCCGGTGCCGGCTGCGCCTTGTCAGGGGCCTGTGCCGGGCTTGGCACAGCATCATTGGCGTCGCCCGGGGCGGAGGCGAGGGCCAGCAGGTTGAGGCTGCCGTCCGCCCGGCGAACGGCGTTGACCGCAAGCCCAGTCAGGGTCACCGAGCGCAGCGGGATGGTGTTGCCGAATACGTCGATGCCGGGGGTCTGGACCTCGAGGCGCTCGAATGCCGCCATTGCCTCGCCCTCAGGCGAAGTGACATCGAGCTTGCGCAGCGCCACCTTCCCCGCGAGGTTGAGCTGGGGAGCGCCCTTCTCGGGCTGCCGGAAGGCCAGCGCGGCGTTCACGTCCAGGCGGGCCGAGGCGATGCGGTAGGGCAGTTCGAAGGGAACGTACTGCAGGTAGTGGGGCAGGTCGAGGTCGTTGAAGCTGAGGTCGAAGGCGGTCTCGTACCCGGCGCTGAAGGGCTTGGTACGGCCCTTGAGCGCGAAGGCAGCGCCGTTGATCTTTGCGGACAGAGCAGGCTGGACGAAGATCTCGCCCAGATACGGCAGGTTCGAGATGAAGGGGATGGCGAGATCAAGCTCCCTGATCTGGTGCCTGGTGCGGGCCGGCCGGTCGTCGAAGTCCGCGCCGCCGCCGGTGACGCGGATGTTGTTCACCGAGAAGCGCCCCGGTGAGTCGTCCTTGTCCTTCTTGGCGAATTTCTCCACCAGGTCGGTGAAATTGAAGCGGTTGCCCGGCAGGCGCACCACGCTGACATACGGCTGTTCCAGCACGACCTCGCGCAACACCGGGGCTCGGCGGTAGAGGCTTTCGGTTTCCAGATCGACCACGAGGCGGCGGAAGGCGACGAAGCGCTTGCCGCCCGCCGGCTCCTGTATCTCGAAATCGCGCACCTCTAGGGTGAGGAGCAGGGGATTGAGATGGATCTCCCCGACCGAGACCTTGCGGCCGAGCTCCTCGGAGGCGCGTGTGACGAGCAGATTCTTCAGCAGGGGCGGTCCGGCGAAGAAAATCAGGGCCAGCAGCAGGCCGAGGGACACCCCGAGGATGGCAAGGAACTTCGGCCAGCGGCGTCCGGAGAGTGCAGGGCCTGACTCCTGCGGTGTTCGGGCGGGAGAGGACCTTCGAAACAACCTGGCTGGCGCTATCAATTCGTCATCCTCGCTTCAGTGCTCGCACTGGAAGCCGCGAGGTTACCGAAACCGGGACGAGAACCGAAGTGCCCAGTCCGCAGAGCCGCGGGTGGGTAGGGGGCGGGCAAGCGCCCGCCCTCAGGATGACGCGGAAGATTTACTTCTGAAGCATCGGCTGGAGCTTCGACAGCACCGCCTTGGAGTCGGGCTCGACAGCCGTCTGGAAGCTGTGAACGGTCTTGCCGTCCGGCGCGATCAGGTACTTGTGGAAGTTCCAGCGAGGCGACTCGCCAGTGGCGGCGGCCAACTGCCGGAACAAGGGGTTGGCATCGTCGCCGGACACGGCAGTCTTCTCTGCCATGGGGAACTGCACGCCGTAGGTGAGGCGGCAGAAATCGCCCACCTGGGCGTTGGTCTCGAGTTCCTGCCGGAAGTCATTGGACGGGAAACCGAGTACCACCAGACCCTTGTCCTTGTATTGGCGGTACATGCCCTCGAGTTTTTCGAACTGCGGGGTGAAGCCGCATTTGCTGGCGGTGTTGACCACCAGGATGGCGCGACCCTCGAACTGGCACAAGTCCAGGGGCTTGCCATCGAGGCCCTTGAGCTTGTGGTTCAGCAGCGCGGGGCAGGCGGCAGAGGCGACGGCGGGCAGCATGGCGGTTGCGAGTGCGAGCGCGGACAGAGAGGCTTTCATGTAAGGGGAGACCCGGAGGTGACGGAACGTTGGTCAGATGCGGGGGCAGGGTCAAAAGTTCCGCCCCGTGGGCCGCCATGCGCAGTGCCACTTGGTTACCATCGCAGCGCCGGGGCGCCCGGCCCAACGACAAACCAAGGGAGCAGGCACATGAAAAGCATGATCGCTGTCGCAGTGGTGGGGCTTCTGGTCGCCGGTCAGGCCTTCGCCGCGAACACGCAGCAGGACAAGATGAAGGCGTGCAACGCCCAGGCGAAGGAAAAGGCGCTGTCTGGCGACGATCGCAAGTCTTTCATGAAGGATTGCCTGTCCGCCGGCAGCGAGCAGGCGACCCAGAAGCTCACGGCCCAACAGGAGAAGATGAAGTCCTGCAACGCCGAGGCCAGGACCAAGGCACTGAAAGGCGATGAGCGCAAGAAGTTCATGAGCGCCTGCCTGTCGGGCAGCTGAGGCTTCCGCCCGCCCCGTCCGGTTCCGGAGGAGCGGGACCGTCGGGGCGGTTCGCCGATGGGGTGATGCCGGGCGCCAAGGCGGTCTGGGGGTGTTCCGTGCGGGGGGCTCGGAGGTGTTTGCCGGAGGTCGGCCGGTGGTCGTTGCGCCAGGGGTGCGCACCCCGCTGGTGCAGGCCATCGTCATGGCGGCGTGGGGCCTGAAAATCATCCACAGAAGCTGTGGATAAATCTGTGAATGACTGCCCCGGGAACACCAAAAAAAGCTTACGGCAAACTGACTTAGCTTGTACCGCTCAAGTTTTGCCCAACGCGATTCTCCAAAAAAAACATTGACTTACGCCTTAGCGCCCGGGTGCGTAAAGGTTCGCGTGAAGGTATCGAGAGGCTTGACTTTTCCGGCATGGCCCGTTTGATAACTTTGTTGCGTACGCTTGACAGAGCGGCCGGTTTTGCGATTCGTGCTGTGTCACATACACTTTGGCGACGGGGCTCCGGGAAGCCTGTAAAAACGTCGGAATTGCGCGGTCCTCTCGGTCTCCCGCAACATGGCTCCCGGCCCGGTTCAACCCCCGGCGGCGCGCAGTCGTAACGACGCCTGCGGGCTACGATTCCACCCCAACCTGGGAGCTTCCATGAAACGCACTGCCGTCGCGCTCATCCTGCTCGGAACAACCCTTCCGCAGATCGCCCAGGCGGATCGGATCACTTCCATGACGCCCGAGGAGCGCTGCGTCTACGTGGCGAGATTGCAGGCGGCGGCCGCCCACCAGTACCGCCAGGGAAAGGCTCGCGGCGAACTTCAAATCCATTGGCACGGTGACGAGACCGCCAACGAGGTCGAGTTCGTGACCCGCGTCATCGATCAGGGCTACGAAGCGATGCAGCGGGAGGAGCAGGCCGGCCGCAAGGACACGCCCGTGGAGATCATCGGCGATCGTGCCTACGAGGCATGCCGCAAGGAGCGTTCGCTCTGAGCAGGCGGAGAACTCGCGGGAGGATTCACGGCACCGTGAGCTCGACAGTGGCGGTGGGGTTGCGCGGCCTCGAAATCCAGGGACCCCGACGCGCGGGCACCCGACGTGCACGGCGCTGAGCGCTTGGAAAGCGACACCCGCCCCGCGGGAGCATGCGGGGGCGCCCTCTCAGGCCTCTCCCGCGCGCCTTACTTCTTGGCGGGGGCAGCGGTGGCCGGTGCTGGCGGACGCGGACTCACGGTGATCACCACATCCGAACCGCGCAGTGTGGCGGGCTCGATCTCGATCAGGGCCGTGCGGTCCCCGCGGACGTAGGTGAGTGAACTGACCTTGCCCTGGGTCGCCATCACCGCTTCCCAACCGAAGGTCGGCATCTGGTCGACAAAATAGGCATAGGCGAGGGTGGAGGTACGGTCCAGCACAAGGCTGATCTTGCCGAACCAGCGGTCGGGACCTCCAAGGATGAAGGAACGCTCGGTGTTGATCTTGGTACCCGGAGGGATCGGCACGTCCGAAACGGGCGTGTAGGTCGCCGGTGCGCCAGTGGCGCCGGCCGAAGAAGAGGCGCCGACGGTGGCCGTCGACGAGGTGCCGGAGGAGGACTTGCCGGAGCCCTGCATGTTGGTGCATCCGGCAGCCAGAAACAGGGCGACCATCACACTGGAGGCAGGCA
>JBILUV010000408.1:0-2783 GCA_044370825.1 Burkholderiales bacterium
AGGAGACCGAGAAGCTGGTGGCGGCCGTGACCGAGGACATCCGCGGCATCATTCCCGAGGCCGAGCTCGAGCGCATCAACGACATGGTGGGCGTGCCGATCTTCTTCAACCTCGCGCTGGTCCCCACGGACAACATCAGCGGCATGGACGCCGAGATCCTCATCCTGCTCAAGGCGCCCCACAAGCCCGTTGCGCACTACATGCGCGAGATCCGGCGGAAGATCCCTCCGCGCTATCCCGGCTCGGACTTCTACTTCCAGAATGCCGACATCGTCTCCCAGGTGCTGAATTTCGGACTGCCGGCACCGATCGACATCCAGGTGCAGGACGCCAACTTCGAGCGCGCCCAGGGCTACGCGGCGCGCGTCAAGCGCGCCATCGAGGAGACGCCCGGTGCGGTGGACGTGCGGCAGATGCAGGTTCTCAACTACCCCGCGCTCAAGATCGACGTCGACCGCATGCGCGCGGCGCGGCTTGGGCTGACGCAACGCGACGTCGCCACCAGCGCCCTGGTCACCCTTTCCTCCAGCGCCATCATCAGCCCGTCCTACTTCCTCAACCCGAACGGCGTGAACTACGCAGTGTCGGTGCAGGTGCCGCCGGAGCGCATCGACAGCGTCGAGGCCCTGATGAGCACGCCGGTGACCTCGGTGACCAGCGCGTTCGCGATGGCTGGGCGGGAGCGCCGTCTCGCCGAGGTGCCGGGCGCGCCGGTCATCTCGCTCGGGAATCTCGCCACCGTGACGCCTGAGCTGAGCTACCAGTCGGTGTCGCACTACACCGTGCAGCGGGTGATCGACATCGCCGCCAACGTCGACGGCCGTGATCTTGGCGGCACCGTTCGCGACATCCAGCGGCGCATCGCCGAGATCACGGCCGGGAAGGATTTCCCCAAGACCGCCAAGATCGTCACCCGGGGCCAGTACGAGGTGATGATGTCCTCCTTCGAGAGCCTGTTGCTCGGGCTGCTGCTGGCCATCGTGCTCGTATATGCGCTGCTGGTGACGCTGTTCCAGTCCTGGACCGATCCCGCGATCATCATGATGGCGGTACCGGGGGCGCTCATCGGCATCCTCTGGATGCTCGTATTCACCGGGACCACCCTCAACGTCATGTCGCTCATGGGGGCGATCATGGCCGTCGGTATCGGCGTCTCCAACGCCATCCTGGTGGTCAGCTTCGCCAACGATTACCGCGCGGCAAATCCCTCGATCGATGTGGTCGAGGCCGCCATCGAGGCAGGCAGGACACGCCTGCGGCCGGTGCTGATGACGGCCGCTGCGATGATCATCGGCATGGTGCCGATGGCCCTCGGACTCGGCGAAGCGGGCGAGCAGAATGCGCCCCTGGGCCGGGCCGTCATCGGCGGGTTGCTGTTCGCCACGGTGTCGACGCTGTTCGTCGTGCCGGTGGTCTACACCCTGTTGCGCCGGCGCATGCCCACCCTGCATGCCCTCGATGATCGCTTCGAGCGCGAGTCGCGCGGCGAAGCCATACCGGAGTGACGTCCATGTCGGGCTCGCAGCCACGTTCGTTCGCCATTTTCCTAGCCATCGGCGTCGTTCTGCTCGGCGCCTCGGGGCTGTTCGCA
Source organism: Burkholderiales bacterium (assembly GCA_044370825.1). GTDB lineage: Bacteria > Pseudomonadota > Gammaproteobacteria > Burkholderiales. Next base: position 1,592 of record JBILUV010000408.1, read on the forward strand.
TGGCGCCACTTCACTGCCGAGCAGGTGGCCCGCGAGGAGCAGGCACGCGCCCGCGCGGCGCAGCTGGCCGCCGGACCGGGCGTCACCGTTGCCCGGGCGGAGCGCGGCCCCGCCGTGCGCCGGCTCAATCTGGTCGGTGAGGCCGTGCCATTCCAGACCACCACCGTCTACAGCAAGGTCAGCGGTTATCTGTCGCGCATCACCGTTGACGTGGGCGATCAGGTCAGGGTGGGCCAGCTGATCGCCGAGATCCAGGCACCGGAGATGGATGCCCAGATTGCGACCATCACCGCCGGTCTGGACAACAAGACCCGCCTCGCGCAACGTGCCCGGGATCTTGCCCAGGCGGGTTTCTTCTCGCAGCAGGCGCTGGACAACGCCGAGAACGACGTCCGTGTGGCGCGCGCCCAGATCGCCGAGTTGCGCACCCTTGGCGGGTATCGCCTGGTCAAGGCGCCGTTCGCCGGCGTGGTGACCAATCGCTACGCTGACATAGGCGCCCTGGTGACCAGCGCCGCCGGCAATCAGGCGGCGGCATTGCCCCTGGTGACCATTGCCGATCCGGCGCGGCTCAAGGTGACCGTGTTCGTGGAACAGTCCGATGCGCCGGCCGTGCGTACCGGTCTCGAGGCGGAGGTCGTCGATGCCGCGGTGGCCGATCGGCGCGTCTCCGGGAAGGTGACGCGCGTCTCGGGCGAGCTCGATGCCCGGAGCCGGACCCGGCGTGTCGAGGTCGAATTCGACAACACCGCGCAGATCTTCGTACCGGGCAGCTTCGTCAACGTGGCGCTGCTGATCCCGGCGATCAGTCACATAGAGGTGCCGGCCGCCGCCCTGCTCACTCGGGACAGGAAGCCGATGGTGGCGGTGGTCGATCAGGCCGGGCACGCGCGCTTCGTGCTGGTGGTGGTGGCGGGCACGGATGGCAGGGTGTTGCGTCTTGCGAGCGGACTGGAGGAAGGCGCTGTGGTGGTGGTCAATCCGCCTGCGAGTCTCGCGGACGGCGCGAAGGTCGACCCCCGCCAGCCACCGGGATCGGCCGCCGCCCCTGGCCCGAGGGCGCTGTCGGTGCGCTGAGCCCGGGCCTTCGATCAGCCGCCTGGGTCGGAATCGTCGGCCGGCTCCGGCCGGTCGAACAGGATCCTGCGCCACACCTCTCCCGGGCTGGTCCCGGAATCGGCCGCTTCGGCGG
>JBILUV010000285.1:0-4405 GCA_044370825.1 Burkholderiales bacterium
CGTCGCAGCTTTTCACCCGCGCCTGAGCCGCCGAGATGCACCGTGGCCACACCGGCCAGGGCTGCGGCCAGCAGCAACTGGTTCTGTCTTTCCTTCATGCGCCTGGTCTCCGTGGCGGGTCTTCGTGAGGCAGCGCTCTGTCGGCACCCTTGACGCCCGGACCCATCGCCGGGGCGCTCTCCCTGCGCGGCTTGGCCGCGAGACCACATCGAGCCGGAAGCGTGCCAGCGTTGCTTGGCAGGGCGGCGTCGCACATTTGCGTGAGGCGACTGCGGGTTGGTCATCCCGCGGTGTGGTCTCAGAGCCCGTGCCGCCGCAGCCCGGGCAGATCGAGCACACGGATGCCGCCATAGTCCACAGCCACCAGCCCGGCCCGCTCGAGCGCCTGCAGTGACTGGTTGGCACGCTGCCTCGAGATGCCGACCAGCAAGGCCAGTTCAGATTGCGAGATCAGGAGTTCGGGGCCGATTCCGGGGTAGAGCGTCGGATTGAACAGGTCGGCGATGCAGCGCGCCATGCGCGCGTCCGGGTCGAGCAGGCGTTCGTACTCGACCATGCCGATGAACTGCGACAGGCGCTCGTTCAGTTGCACCAGGAGGTATCGGTTGAACGGGATGCTTGAGTCCAGCAACCACTCGAAGCTGGCGCGCGGCAGCAGCGCGATGCTGCAGTCCGACAGGGCAACCGCGTCGTACTTGCGCATTTCCCGCTTGAGCAGCGAGCCCTCGCCGAACCAGCCGCCCGGCGGTACGCCGGTGAAGGTGGTTGCGCGGCCGTCCGGGCTGCTGCTCGAGAGCTTCACCAGGCCGGAGAGTACGCCGAGCCAGTGATTCGCAGTCTCACCCTTGCGGACCACGTGTGAGCCCGCAGGAACGTGTTGCAGCGCAACAGCGGAGATCACGCGGCTTTCCTCCCCGGGCGTCAGGGTGGCCATCCAGCGTGCGTTAGCCCGCAGCGTCTGCGTCGACATGGTGAGATTGTCGCCTCGTTGACAACCCATGTCAGCAGGTCTTTGTTAACCTTCCATCCCCATCCGGAGCATTCTCCAGCGTTACGCTCCGGCTCTCTTCAGGAGGAATGCCGCTTTGTCCGCCACGATCCCGTCGCCGATCGTCGGTCCCGAGGAGACGTTTCCGCGTCTGCTGCTGGAGCACGCCCGGGTGCGGGGCGGACGCACGGCCATCCGCGAGAAGGACCTCGGCATATGGCTGTCGTGGACCTGGGCCGAGGTGGCCGACGAGGTGCGAGCCATTGCGGGTGGGCTGGCGGCCCGCGGTTTCCGTCGTGGGCAGACCATCGCCATCATCGGCGACAACCGGCCGAGGCTCTACTGGACCATGATGGCGGCGCAGTGCCTGGGCGGCGTTCCCGTGCCTCTTTACCAGGACGCCGTCGCGCAGGAGATGTTGTTCGTCCTCGAGAACGCGGAGATCGAATTCGCTGCCGTCGAGGACCAGGAGCAGGTCGACAAGATGCTGGAGATCCTGCCGCGTGCTCCCGCTCTGCGGCACATCATCTACGATGACCCTCGCGGCCTGCGCAACTACCGGGACCCGCAACTTGTGTCCTTCGATGCGTTGCAGGAGGCCGGCCGCGCGTTCCTCGAGGCGCACCCCGGCTTCATCGAGGGCGAGATCGACGAGGGTCGCAGCGCCGACGTCGCGGTCATGCTCTACACCTCCGGTACCACCGGTAACCCCAAGGGGGTCTGTCACACCCATGCCTCGCTGATCGGCGCCAGCCGCGGCGACGTCGCCTTCGATGGTTTCGGTCCCTGGGACGAGGTTCTGTCCTACCTGCCCATGGCCTGGGTCGGAGACCACCTCTTTTCCTATGCCCAGGCACTGGTTGGCGGCTTCTGCGTCAATTGCCCGGAGTCCAGCGAGACGGTCATGACCGACCTGCGCGAGATCGGGCCGACCTACTACTTCGCTCCGCCGCGGGTGTTCGAGAACCTGCTCACCCAGGTCATGATCCGCATGGAGGACGCGGCGCCGCTGAAGCGCCGAATGTTTTCCTGGTTCATGGACGTGGCGCGGCGTTGCGGCGGTCGCATCCTCGACGGGCGCGCGGCCGAGGTGGCATTCGCGGACCGTTGGCTTTACCGATTGGGGAACCTGCTGGTCTACGGCCCCTTGCGCAACGTTCTTGGCATGTCGCGCATCCGTGTCGCCTACACCGGCGGCGCCGCCATCGGACCGGATCTGTTCGAGTTCTACCGCTCCCTGGGGATCAACCTCAAGCAGCTCTACGGCCAGACCGAGACCGGCGTCTACGTCTGCAAGCAGCCCAATGGCGAGGTCAAACTCGACACCGTTGGCAAACCCCTGCCTGGTGTCGAAATCCGGATCGCTGACAGCGGGGAGGTCCAGGTGCGTACGCCTGGCATGCTCAAGGAGTACTACAAGCGGCCTGACGCGACCGCCGAGTCGATCTCCGCGGACGGTTGGTTCTTGACTGGTGACGCCGGCTTCTTCGACGAGGACGGGCATCTGAAGATCATCGACCGGGCGAAGGACGTCGGCCGCATGGCCGACGGCAGCCTGTTCGCCCCGAAGTACATCGAGAACAAACTCAAGTTCTTCCCGTACGTCAAGGAGGCGGTCGCCTTCGGTGACGGGCGCGACCGCGCGATGGCCTTCGTCAACATCGACTTCGAGGCCTGCGGCAACTGGGCCGAGCGGCGCAACGTCGCGTTCGCGGGCTATGCCGACCTCGCCTCGCGCCCCGAGGTGGTCGACCTGATCCGCGAGTGCATCGAGAAGGTCAACCTCGACCTGGCCGCCGACCCGATGATGGCCGCCTCGCAGATCCACCGGTTCCTGGTGCTGCACAAGGAGCTGGACGCCGACGACGAGGAGCTCACCCGCACGCGCAAGGTGCGCCGGGGCTTCATCGGCCACAAGTACCAGGTGCTGGTGGACGCGCTCTACGGCGGTGCGAGCGAGCAGTTCGTCGAGACGCGTGTGCGCTTCGAGGACGGCCGCTCGGGCAGCGTATCGGCCACGCTGCGGATCCACGACGCGAAGACGTTCCCCGCGGCGGCCGCGCAGCGGCAGGCGGCCTGATCATGGCGAGGACCCTGGGCGACGTGATCCTGTCGGTGGAGTCGATCTCGCTTGCGTTCGGCGGCGTCAAGGCGCTCACCGACATCTCGTTCGACGTCCGCGAGCACGAGATCCGCGCGATCATCGGCCCCAACGGCGCCGGCAAGAGCTCGATGCTCAACGTGATCAACGGCGTGTACGTGCCGCAGTCCGGTAAGGTCACGCTGCGCGGCCGCACCTTCTCGCACATGGAGCCGCACGAGGTCGCGCTCGCGGGCATCGCGCGCACGTTCCAGAGCCTCGCCCTCTTCAAGGGCATGAGCGTGCTCGACAACATCATGACCGGGCGCAACCTGCGGATGAAGTCCGGGCTGCTCGCGCAGGCGCTGCGGTTGGGCCCGGCCGAGCGCGAGGAGATCGAGCACCGGCGGGTCTGCGAGCGGATCATCGACTTCCTCGAGATCCAGGCGTACCGCAAGGTGCCGGTCGGCCGGCTGCCCTACGGGCTGCAGAAGCGGGTCGATCTGGGTCGCGCGCTCGCGATGGAGCCGTCGATCCTGCTGCTCGACGAGCCGATGGCCGGGATGAACACCGAGGAGAAGCAGGACATGAGCCGCTTCGTGCTCGACGTCAATGACGAATTCGGCACGACGATCGTGCTGATCGAGCATGACATGGGCGTGGTCATGGACATCTCCGACCGGGTGGTGGTGCTCGACTACGGCCGCAAGATCGGCGACGGCCCGCCCGACGAGGTCCGCGCGAACGAGGAGGTGATCCGCGCCTACCTCGGCACGTCCCACTGAGGTCACGCGATGAGCACTCGCAACCTGCCCGTCACGATCCTGCTCGCCCTGCTCGGGGTCGGCATGTTCCTGCCCCTGCTGCAGTCGGGCACCGCGGTCGGTTTCTGGCTCGAGGTGCTGATCGGCGGGCTGATGGCCGGCGTGCTGTACGCGCTGGTCGCACTCGGCTTCGTGCTGATCTTCAAGGCCTCGGGCGTGTTCAACTTCGCGCAGGGCGCGATGGTGCTGTTCGCCGCGTTGTCGCTCGCGCGGCTCGCCGAGGTGATGCCGCTGTGGCTCGCCTTCGTGCTGTCGGCGCTGATCATGGTCGCCTTCGCCTGGGTGGTCGAGCGCCTGGTGCTGCGCAAGCTCGTGAACCAGGAGGGCGTCACGCTGCTGATGGCCACGCTGGGCATCGCGTTCTTCCTGGACGGCTTCGGCCAGACGCTGTGGGGCAGCGAGATCTACCGGATCGACCTGGGCATCTCCAAGGAGCCGATGCTGGTGCTGCAGTCGGTGTTCCAGGGCGGCATCCTGGTCAACCGCGACGACATCCTCGCCGCGGTGATCGCC
>JBILUV010000195.1:0-7128 GCA_044370825.1 Burkholderiales bacterium
CTGAGTCCTGCGGCGGGTGCCCGCCTGGATGGGATGTCGGGCCGGGACGTGACTGCCTGGGGTCTGCCAGCCCCCCCAGAGGCCGGCGGACCGGTTCACGGGGTCCGCCAGGTCGATGCAGACCCGATGTTCATCGATGCGCAGCGCATCATCGGGGCCGACCTGACGACATTTCCGGGGTAGCATCCTGTTGTGGCGGCGTCTGCCGCACCGGAAGGAGGGAGCGCGGCCGTCATGATCCGTTTCGCACACCTCGTCACCCCGCTGGGCCGGATGCTGGCCCGGTCAGACAACGACGCCCTGGTCGGTCTGCATTTCCAGGACGAGGCGCGGTGCCCGGCAGTGGGGCCCAACTGGATGCGGGCGCCGGAGGATCCTCTTTTCAGGCGGCTCGGCGAGCAGCTGCACGACTACTTCGCGGGCCGCGTGCGCGTGTTCGACCTGCCGCTCCGCCCCGTCGGCACGGAGTTCCAGCTCAGGGTGTGGTCGGTCCTGCAGCAGATACCCCACGGCGCCACAACCAGCTATGGCGCCATGGCGCAGCAACTCGGTTCGCCCGGTGCCATGCGCGCCGTCGGGGCGGCGAACAGCCGCAATCCGCTCGCCATCGTGATCCCCTGCCATCGCGCGATCGGCGCCGACGGTTTCCTCACGGGCTACGCCGGAGGGTTGCACCGCAAGCGCGCGCTGCTGGAGATGGAAGGGGCGCTGGCCGGGCGGGGCGGGGCGACGCGCCCACTTTTCTGATGCCTCGCCGCAGCGGTCTGCGGCATGATCCGGCGTTGCCTTCGCTCGGGAATCCGTCCACATGAAGATCTGCATCATCGGCGCCGGCGCCATGGGTGGCGTGCACGGGGGACTGCTGGCCCGCATCGGACACGAGGTGACCCTGGTGGATACCTGGGTGGAGCACGTCGAGGCCATCAACCGCCGCGGCCTCAGGGTTCTGGGCATACGGGGAGAGCACGTCGTGCCGGTGCGGGCTCGCACCGATGCGCGAGATGTGGGGCCGGTCGATGCCGCCATCGTATTCACCGACAGCAATGCCACCACCCAGGCGGCCACGGTGGCGGCACAGGTGCTCGGTCCGACCGGTTTCGCACTGACGCTGCAGAACGGTATCGGCAACATCGAGAGCCTGACGGCTGTCCTGGGCGCCGATAGGGTGGCGGCCGGCGTGAGCATGAACAGCGCTGCCTGCTCGGGGCCAGGGGTGGTGGCCTACACCAACGCCGGCGTCACCGCCCTGGGCGAACTGGACGGGCAGCGCAGCGGGCGCATCCTGGCCCTGGCGGCCGCGCTGGACGAGGCCGGTATCGGGACGGAACTGGTGGCCGAACCGCTGGCACATGTGTGGAGCAAGTTCGTCCTGAACTGCGGCATCAATGTGCTCACCGCGGCGACCCAGTTGCGCAGCGGCGAGATGTTCCGAGTGCCCGAAATGAACGCCCTGCAGGAGCGCGTCATCGACGAGATCCTCGCCGTGGTGGCACGCAAGGGTGTGCGTCTGGCCGACCCGGACCCCAGACGCACGATCCGCGAGCACTGCCGTGTGCGATTCAACAAGCCGTCCATGCTGCAGCACATCGAGCAGGGCCGGCGCACCGAGATCGATGCCATCAACGGCGCGCTGGTGCGCGAGGCGCATGCCCTCGGGGTGGCGGTACCCTGCAACGAAACCCTGGTCGCCGTGATCAAGGGTCTCGAGCGCAGCCGGCGTCAGGCGCTGCACGAAGCGCCGCCGGACTACGCCGGCCTCGAGGCCCAGGCCGAGTCCGAGGTGCGGGCCGAGGCTGCGCGGTCCGCCTGAAGACGCATGCGCCGGCCCCGGCCCGCGCGGTTGCAAGGGCGTGCGCTTGGCGTTACCGTGGTCTTTCTCATCCTGCCCCCGGAGTCTGTCTTGAAGATTGTCCACTGGTTGTCCGGTCTGCTGCTGTGCCTTGTTGCGTCAGTGGCCGCCGCGGACATGCTGTCCGACATCCGCACGTCCAAAACCATCCGCCTGGGCTATCTGGAGGCCTCGCCTCCGTTCAGCTACGAGGAGGGCGGGCGGGTGATGGGGTACTCGGCCGGGCTGTGTGAAGCGGTGGTCGAGCACCTGCGCGCCGATCTCGGGCTCGACAGCCTCCGCATCCAGTGGGTGCCGGTGACCTTGCAGGACCGTTTCGATCAGGTCGAGCAGGGCGGCATCCACATGGAATGCGGCAACAGCACCTGGACGCTGTCCCGCCAGAAACGGGTGGAGTTCAGCCTCATGACCTTCGTCGATGGCGGTTCGGTGCTGGTACGCAACGACGCCGATTTCTTCAAGCTCGAGGACTTCCAGGGCCGTCGCATCGCGGTGGTGCGTGGCACGACCACCGAGCGTTCCCTCGCCGGGGAACTGGCCCGGCGTGGCATACAGGCCAGCGTGGTTCCGGTCGATTCGGCCGAGGACGGGGTGGGGGCGGTGCAGTCGGGAGGCGCCGAAGGTTATGCCTCGGACCGTCTGGTGCTGATCGGGCTGGCCCTGAGCGGCCACGACGGCGTCGTGTTCCGCGTGGTCGATGAGGACTTCTCTCTCGAACCCTATGCACTGGTGCTGCCGCGCGATGAGCGCGGTCTCAGGCTCGCAGTGAACCGTGCGCTCACGCGCATCTACAGCGACGGCGAGATCGGGCGCATCTACGACCGCTGGCTGGGGTACCTCGGCAAGCCCGGCATGCTCCTCAACGCGCTTTTCTACCTGCAGCGACTGCCCGAATGAAGCCCCGACTCCAAGGCCTTGCCGTGCTCGGTCTTCTGGCGGGGGTGGTCCAGCCGTTGGTCGCAGCCGAGCACGATCCGGTCTCCGTCGAGGCTGCTGCCTGTCCGGAGTGCGGCACCGTGCGGGTGGTGCGGGAGATCAGCAGATCCAAGGCGCTGCCGCGGGTCGGGACAGCCACCGATCCACGTGTGTCACTGGGTTACGTGACCGGGCCAGGGTCCACCCTCCCGGTCGGCCCGATGATCAGCAAGCGCTGGGGTGCGACCGCGGACGGCGGCGTGTCCGTCGGTGCGCTGGGCAGCAAGGCCATGATCGAGCAATACAGCGACGTCACCTATGAGGTCATCGTGCGTCTCGATGCCGGTGGCTATACGCGAGTGGAGGGGGAGAGCCTTTACGACCTGCGCGTCGGCGACCGGGTGCGCGTCGTGAACGGCCAGTTGGAACTCGCGCCCTGAACGCGGCGATGCCGTGACTCCGAAAGTCGCGTTGGTGGCGGGCGCCTCGGGCGTGGTCGGGCGCACGCTGGTCGGACACCTTGCCGCCCAGTCGGACTGGGATGTGATCGCCGTGTCCCGCCAGGCGCCGGACATCCCGGGGCGGTGGCGCCACCTTTCGCTGGATCTGCTCGACGCTGCCGCCTGCGCTGCGGCGACGGCCGAACTGGCACGGGTGACTCACGTATTCCACTGCGCCTTCGTGCTTGATCCGGACCCCGAGGCCCACATCCGGCGCAACCTCGCGCTGCTGGTCAACCTGGTCCAGACGGTCGAGCGGGCCGGAGCCCCGCTTGAGCACGTGCACCTCGTCGAGGGCACCAAGTGGTACGGCAGCCATCTCGGACCCTTTCGAACCCCCGCGAAGGAATCCCAGCCCCGCCATGCCGGGCGGAATTTCTATTTCGACCAGCAGGACTGGCTGGAGGCCGCGCAGGCCGCGCGGCCGTGGTCCTGGTCGGCGGTGCGTCCGCACGCGGTATGCGGTTTCTCGCTCGGCAGCCCAATGAATCTGGCGCTTGCAATCGCTGTCTACGGGTCGCTATGCCGCGAACTCGGCCTGCCGTTCAGTCATCCGGGCCCCGCGGGCAACTACCGGGCCCTTTATCAGTTGACCGATTCCGGCCTGCTGGCGCGAGCCATGACGTGGATGGCCACCTCACCGGGGTGCACCAATCAGGCCTTCAACATCACCAACGGTGACCTCATTCGCTGGGAAAACGTGTGGCCACGGCTGGCCGAATTTTTCGGCCTCGAACCCGGCCCGCAGCAGCATTTCAGCCTGCAGGCGCGTTTCGGACATCTGGCGGACACCTGGGCCGACATGGTGGTGCGCCACGGTTTGCAGCAGATCGACTATGCCGCGATTGCCGGCTGGGTCTTTGCCGATTTCGTGTTCGCCTCCACCTGGGACATCGCCTCGGACATGGGCAGGGCGCGCCGCCTCGGGTTCTGCGAATCGGTGGACTCCGAGGACATGCTGCTCGATCTGCTGTCGCGGTTCCGGCGCGATCGCGTGATTCCCTGAGGGCGGTAGGGAGGCAAGGCACATCAGGAAAAATTCCTGGCCCACGCCAGGAAATCCTACCAAAGCCAGCCGGGAGTGGGGTGGATAGTCTCCCGCCAGCCTTCGCGTCCGATTCCGGACGGGTCTCGCCAGGAGAACACTACATGGATGTTGCCAAGCCGACGCCGGTGCGCCTCGCTGCCGCCATCGTCGCAGCCTCGACGTGGTCTGTCGCCTCTGCGGCTGATGGTGATGGAAAGCAGGGAGCGACCGTCACCGCACCTTCCGTCAAGGTCATCGGCGTGACCCCGTTGCCGGGGGTCGGTCTGCCTTTGTACAAGGTGCCGGGCAATGTGCAGTCCATCTCCGCCCGCGAAGTTCGGGAGCAGCAGGCCATCAGCCTGCCGGAGGCAATGCTCAACAATCTGCCTTCGGTGAACGTGAACGATGTGCAGGGCAACCCCTATCAGCCGGATGTGAACTATCGGGGCTTCACCGCCTCGCCGCTGCTCGGGCTGCCGCAGGGCCTGTCCGTCTTCATGGACGGGGTGCGCATGAACGAGGCCTTCGGGGACGTGGTGAACTGGGCCCTGATCCCCATGGACTCGATCGAGACGGTGAACGTGATTCCCGGCTCCAACCCGCTGTTCGGCCTGAACACCCTCGGCGGCTCGCTGTCGCTGCAGACCAAGCGCGGATTTTCCTTCCCGAGCACGTCCTTCGAGGCTTCCGCGGGCAGTTGGGGGCGCAAGAACGCCAAGTTCGAGCACGGCGGCGCCGACGGCAACAAGGACTACTACATCGCCGGCAACTGGTTCAAGGAGGACGGCTGGCGCGATTACTCGCCCTCGGACATCAAGACGTTCTTCGGCAAGACCGGATTCCGCGATGCCAGCACCGACGTCAGCCTGTCGCTCAATGTGGCCGACACCGACCTCATCGGCAACGGCGTGGTCCCGCAGAGCATGATGTCGCGCAACCGGAGCCAGATCTTCACCCGGCCCGACCAGACCATCGCCCAGACCGCGATGCTCAACCTGGCGGGCAGTCATTGGCTCAATGACCGCGACATGATCCAGGGCAACGTCTATCTGCGCGGCAGCCGCATCAAGACCCTGAACGGCGACGCCAACGACGGGTTCGAGGGCGATCCCCTGATCGATGGCGAGGCGGGCGCCAATGGCGGCGCCGGTTTCAACCAGCAGACCGCGGCCAACAACCGCACCCGCACCTCGGCGCGCGCCTTCGGCGCCACCCTGCAGTGGACCCGCGTGCAGGACAACAACCAGCTCTCGGTCGGAGGCGCCTACGACAACGCGCGCGCGGATTTCCGCATGACCCAGACGCTCGGCATCTTCGACACCACCCGGCAGTCGGTGGAGACCGATCCCCTCACCACCGAGGCCTCGCTGGTGGGCCGCACGGTGACCAAGAGCCTGTTCGTCACCGATACCTGGACCTTCGCTCCGGACCTGCACCTCACGGGTTCGGCGCGCTATAACTACACCCGGGTGAAGAACAACGACACGCTGAATCCCGGAACGCCCAACAACCTGGACGCCAACTACCTCTACACCCGCGTCAATCCTGCGGTCGGGCTGAACTGGACGCCGGCGCAGACCTTCACTGCCTACGCGACGATGAACCAGGGCAACCGGGCACCTACGCCCATCGAGCTAGGCTGCGCGAACCCGGCCGTACCCTGCCGCCTGCCCAACGCGATGGCGGCCGATCCATACCTCAAGCAGGTGGTGGCCACCACGGTCGAATTGGGTGCCCGCGGGATGATCAACGACTGGCTGGGTTTTGATGGAGCGCTGTTCCGCACCCGCAGTCGGGACGACATCCTGTTCGTCAGCGTCACCAACGCCGGTCAGGGCTACTTCACCAACTTCGGAAAGACCATGCGCCAGGGCCTGGAGATGGGCCTGTTCGGGGACAAGGGACACTGGAACTTCCGAGCCAACTACACGTATCTGCGCGCCACCTACGAGTCCCAGGCCGATATCCTCGCCGAGAACAACTCCAGTCGTGGTTTCGGCGGGGTGGCGGCCGACGACGAGATCCGCGTGACGCCGGGAGACCGCATCCCGGGCATCCCGCTGCATCAGCTGCGTCTGCGGGCCGACTACCGCATCAGCGACGAGTGGACCATCGGTGGCAACATGCTGACCATGTCCGGGGTGTTCGCCCGCGGCAACGAGAACAACCGCCACCTGCCGGGGAGTGCGACCGATCCGATCGGCGGCGACACCCGGACCTTCCTGGGTGAGGGCAAGACCAGAGCCTATACGGTGTTCAACCTGCTGACCTCCTACCGCGTGACACCGCAGTGGACGGTGTTCGGTCGCATCAACAACCTGTTCGACACGCGCTTCAACACTGCGGCGATCCTGGCGGAGAACCCGTTCAACGCCGCCGGCAGCTTCCAGACCAATTCCGATGACTGGGGCCGTGAGACGTTCTACGGCCCCGGAGCACCCCGCGCGGCCTGGATCGGCGTGCGCTACGTGATGGACCGTCCCGGGCGCTGATCGTCCCGTGGGTTCCTGGAGCCCGGTTGGTATTCCGCCGGGTTCCGGCGTTTCGGCTGGCGGGTATCGATCGGCCCTGCGGCAGGTGAGTCTCCGCCCGCTCTGGCCGAGAGGCTTACGCCCGCCCCGAGGACGTCAGGAACACGCTCGCGCGTCGCGGCGTGGCCAGCAGCCCGACTGCCTCCCCGACCGCAGGCGATGCGTGTCGTCCCGCCCGCGCCAGCACCGTGCTGCCGCTGGGGAGTGAGAAGGTCAGCATGAAGGCCTCACCGAGAAAGCGGCGCTCCAGCACCCGTGCCGTCACGCCGTCCGGATCCGTGCAGATGTCTTCCGGGCGAAGCAGCA